>DATGCS010000114.1:0-38572 GCA_035311685.1 Wenzhouxiangellaceae bacterium | reverse complement strand
CGCGTCAGCGGATTTCCCCGCATGGTGGACGTTGACGGCCGGCTCCTGCTGGCCTGGACGACTACCATTCCGCGAAATGGTACGGAAAGAGGTACCCGGATCTCGACCGCGCTGATCGATCAGCGGTGAACCGGATTTACTGCTTTTCGGGCAACACACTGTTGACTTTTGCGTCGGTTCGAGGTTAAATAACCGGCTTGCGGTGTTGACCCATACGATGACCGTATAGCGCAAAAGGAAAACCCGGAAGGCCAGGTAGCTCAGTCGGTAGAGCAGGGGATTGAAAATCCCCGTGTCGGCAGTTCGATTCTGTCCCTGGCCACCACTTTCCCCAATTGCGCTACCCCGACCTCGACTAAAGCTTTCCTTCGAACTGCCTATCGCGCTTCGCGCTGCAGCTAGATTGCCGGCATAAAGCCGGCGAGCTCCGCTGGCGCTCCGGTTCTGTCCCTGGCCACCATTCCTTAACTCTTCCCGTCCAGTGGCCTCGACAGAGGCTTTCCTGCGAACTGCCCCGCGCTTCGCGCTGCAGCTAGATTGCGGCCTGCGGCCGCGAAACGGCCTTTGACGTTACAGGCAGACTGACGCCGCCGGCGATGCAGTCATCGCGACAACCGATAACCCACGGCTACATCTTTTCCGGAAGCCGCCAGTCCACCGGCGTCATCCCCTGCTGAGTCAACCAGACGTTGGCCCTAGAGAAGTGCCGACAGCCTAAAAAACCGCGGTGGGCAGACAATGGGGACGGATGCGGGGCCGTCAGCACCAGATGGCGGTTGCGGTCGATGCCGTCCCCCTTGCGCTGCGCCTGACTGCCCCAGAGCATGAATACCGCCGGTCGCTCGCCGCCGTTGACAACCTCGACGACGCGGTCCGTGAATCGCTCCCAGCCTTTTCCCTGGTGCGCGCCGGCCTGGCCGCGCTCTACCGTGAGCACGGCGTTGAGCAGCAGCACACCGTGGTCTGCCCACGGCTGCAGGCAGCCGTGGCTCGGGATAACGAAGCCGAGGTCATTGTTCAGTTCCTTGAAGATATTGACCAGAGACGGCGGAACCCGGATGCCCGGGCGGACCGAGAAGCACAGCCCATGCGCCTGGCCCGGCCCGTGATAGGGATCCTGACCGAGAATCACGACCCGAACGCGCGACGGGGGCGTAGAGTTCAGCGCATTGAAGATCATGTCGCCAGGCGGGTAGATCTCGGCGCCGGCGGCCTTTCGCTCAAGCAGAAATTGCTTGAGCGCGATCATGTAAGGCTGGTCGAATTCCGGTTCCAGCATCCGCAGCCACTCCGGGTGCAGCTGAATATTTCCGGTCATCGACCCCACCGTGTCGCGTCGTGCCGGAAACGGCATATGATCGACAACGTCGGATCATCGACCGCGCGCCGTGGGACGGGAAAAAAATGAACGGACAACTTGGACATCGACTCGACCGCCTTCATGTACTCTTGGGGAGTCAATGCTACCGAACCGGCCGTTGGTCGGTGGTGCCGCATCGTCTTCGAACGAATCGAATTCAAACTCGGGAAATTGCATGACCATTCAAACCGATGCCGTGATCGTCGGCGCCGGCCCCGTCGGGCTGTTTCAGGTTTTCGAACTCGGCCTGTTGGGGCTCAAGGCGGATCTGGTCGATTCGCTGGCCCAGGTCGGCGGGCAGTGCAGCGAACTGTATCCGGAAAAACCGATCTACGACATTCCTGCATGGCCCGTGATCGGTGCACAGGACCTCGTCGACAAGCTGGTCGAGCAGATCCGGCCGTTCGAACCCGGGGTTCACCTCGGCCAGGAAGTCACCGAATTCGAGGCGCTTGAAAACAACCGTTTTCGGGTTGTGACTTCCAGGGGCACCGAGTTCGACGCCGGCAGCGTGATCATCGCCGCCGGCCTGGGCGCGTTCCAGCCGCGCCGGTTGCGCGCGAAAGGGCTGGACGACCTGAAAGCCACCAACGTGCACTACAAGATTACCGAACGCAAACGCTTCGCCGGCAAGCGCCTGATCATCCTGGGTGGAGGCGACTCGGCGCTGGACTGGACGCTGGATCTTGCCGATATCGCCGAGCACATCACGCTGGCCCACCGGCGCAGGGAATATCGCGCCCAACCGGCATCGGTCGCAAAAATGAAGCAACTGGTCGAACAGGGCAAGGTCAGCGAACAGCAAGGCACTGTCGGCGAAGCGCTGGGTGTGCCCGGTCGCATCGATGCGCTGAAATTCAATACCCTGGAGCGCGAAAAGATTCGCGTCGAAGCGGATGAGATTCTCGTTTTCTGGGGGCTTGCGCCCGACCTCGGGCCCATCGCAGACTGGTCGTTTCAGATCGAAAAGAAACAGATTCCCGTGGATACCGAAAAATTCCAGACCTCCATTCCGGGTGTGTTTGCGGTGGGCGACATCAATACCTACCCCGGCAAGAAGAAACTGATTCTGTCGGGGTTCCACGAAGCGGCGCTGGCCGCGTTCGGAGTCCAGAAACACCTCGACCCCGAGGCACGCCAGTTCCTGCAATACACCACAACCAGCCCGATCATGCACAAGCGACTCGGCGTAGAGAAAGAAAAGGAAAAAGCCGGCTGACGCGACGCAAACATCCTGTGACTCACAGTCCCGAAAGGTCCAGCCCGGAATGATCGGCTGGCTGCGAAGGCGCCGGCTGTCCCACCGGGCCGACGAAATGATGCCCAGCGCGGCCGAGTTCGCTGCCGTCTGCAATGCCAGTCGGTGTCTCGCCTTGTTGAATGGGCGAGAGCGTCAGCGTCTGCGACGACTGGCAGCAATCATTCTCGCCGACAAGGAATTTCACGGCGCCGGGGGGTTCCAGCCCGGCTGGGAACACTGCCTGCCGGTTGCCGCGCACGCGGCCCTGCCTGTTCTCGAGATCGGTCTCGGTGCCTACGACCAGTTCCGCACATTCATCCTCTACGAAGACGAGTTCGAGTCGGACTTCGAAGAAATCGACGAAGCCGGCGTCGTCCACCGTGGCCGGGATCTGCGCGCAGGTGAGGCCTGGCAGCGCGGCCCGGTCGTTCTTTCGCTTGCCGATGTCCATCAATCGGGACAAGGCGACGGCTACCACGTTGTGGTGCATGAACTGGCCCACCAGATCGACCACCTGAACGGCGATGCCGACGGGTACCCGCCACTGCCCCGGCAGATCGCGCACCGTGACTGGGTCGACACCTTCAGCGCCGCCTATCGCCGACTGAAGCGGCAGATCGAAGCTGGCATTGAAGCGGCCATTGACCCCTACGCGGCCGAGAGCCCAGCCGAGTTTTTCGCGGTAACCTCGGAATTCTTTTTCGACTGGCCGGAGCGGCTGGCAGACACGGAGGCGGGCGTCTACAGGCTATTGAGTGAGTTGTACCAGCAGGATCCGCTGGCTCGTCTGCAGCGCCAATGAGACTTGCCTTCAGGGTGAGACCAGAAGGTGCTCAAGCCCCGGCTCAGCCGACCCTCTCGCCGAAGTCCTTGAGAAGCGCCGCGGTTGCCCCCCAGATATGATGAGCGGCGTGCTCAAGGGTTATGATTTCGAAACGGTTGCCGGCGTAGCGTACGCGGTCGCGACGATAACGTCCGGCATCGGTTACGTGTGCCAGGGGCACCGTAAAAACCTCTTCGACTTCCTTGTGGTCCGGCGTAAAGATCGTATCCGGATCCAGACTCGCCACAACCGCAGTCATTCGATAGCCGGTGATGGTGTCGTAGCGCCCGAGAAAGCCGAGCGGGCGCGCTTGTGACCGCTGGATGCCGGCTTCTTCCCTCGCCTCGCGCAACGCGGTTTCCACAATTGACTCTCCCGGCGCATCGCGCCCGCCACCCGGGAACGAAATCTGACCGGCGTGGTTTTCGAGTTCTCGCGATCGAAGTGTCAGGACGACCCCCGGCTCAGCCCCGCAAGTGATTCCAACCAGGACCGCAGCGGGTCGAGGCCGCTTCTCCGAATCCGGGCGGTAGCCGCCCAGCGGCAAGCGGGATACGGGAGTATCAAGGGAGAAAAGACGGGCCTCAAGACGGGCCTCGAGTGTTTTTCGGGAAAGGCCTGACACGCAGAAGCCGTTCAGCCGATCAGCGGCAAGAGCCGCCACGGGACCACGCAAAAACCCGGGTAGCCTTCAGTCCCGTTGTTCGGGCGCGAATCAGGACGCACCGCTCAGGCATGGGTTCGGCCTGTTAATCGAAGCGGCTTTCGGCCCGTGCCGAAAGCCGCTCGATAATCTCGCCACGCTTCTCATCGGAGTAGGAAAGCCATTCGCTTATTTCTCGAGCTGTTCTAAAGCAACCGACGCACATATCGTTGTCATCGAGACGGCAAATGCTCACGCAAGGCGACTCGACCGCAGACAGCTTGACAGCAAGTTCGGTCACTGGCAGCGACGGGCTTTACGGGCCTTCCTGTTGCTCGCCTTCCGGCGCGCCAATCTGAACCAGCTCGATATCGAACTTGAGAGCTTCGTTAGGCCCCACCATCGGCGGATCACCGCGTACTCCGAAAGCCAGTTCCGGCGGCAGAAAGACCTGCCAGTAAGCACCTTCGCGCATCAGCGGCAATATTTCCTGCCAGCCTTCGAGCACACTGTCGACCTGGAATACCAGCGGCTGACCGGTGCGGAACGAACTGTCGAACTCGCGCCCATCGACCTTGGAACCCCGGTAGTGCACGGTAACGGTATCGCTGGGGCTCGGACGCGAGCCTTCACCTTCCTCGATAACGCGGTATTGAACACCGCTGGGCAAGGTAACTATTCCGGTCTTGGACTTGTTTTCCGCGAGAAATTCATCGGCCCGGGCCTTGTTTTCTTCCGCCAGGCGCTGGAACTGCTCCATGCGCTGTTCGCGCACACGCTCATTGAATGCAGTGAGCACTTGTTGCATCTCGGCTGCCGGAACCTGCGGCTCACGGCCCGCGTTGGCATCGCGAATGGCCGCGACGATCGCCTCGACATCAACCTCCCACTGGCTGGTCTCGGATCCGAATTCATAGCCGATGGCATAACCCAGCTTACCCTGTTCGGATTCAAAATCCTGCGCCAGGGCTGGCGATGCGACGGCGAGCAGAGCGAGCGCGTTGAAAAACAACTTGAGCATAAAACCTCCGGTAAAAAATTCTTGGATGTAAACCGCGTATTGTACCCGACCGCGCTCAAAAACGCCCTCGGTGCGAGCTTTGGACTTGTCCCGGCTACGACGGTTCAACTTCAACCGCCCGAAAAATCGCTTGTCTTATAGGTATTTTTCCCCTATCAAGCGGTAATTATTACCAGTTAATGAATTGCTTATCGGGATAGGATGTTGTTTTTATTAATGTTTTTATATTGGCATGAACATTGCATTATTTCGGGCAAGTTAATCGACTCAAGCCAATCAGGAGACAACAATGGGTGTATTTTCGCGGCTCAGCGACATTATCAACGCAAACCTCAACGCGGCACTGGAAAAAGCCGAAGATCCAGAGAAGATGATCCGGCTGATGATCCAGGAAATGGAAGATACCCTGGTCGAGATTCGTTCGGCAACCGCCAAGTGTCTGGCGGAAAAGAAAGAGCGTACGCGCCTGCTCAAGCGCCTGGAGCAGCAGAAACTGGACTGGGAGCGCAAGGCCGAACTCGCACTGGACAAGGAGCGCGAGGATCTGGCGCGCGCTGCACTGGCTGAAAAGACCGCGCTGGGCGACCGCATCCAGCATATTTCCGACGAACTGTCCATGTACGACGAGCAACTGACGAAGTACGACGACGACATTGCCCGACTTCAGGCCAAGCTGAACGACGCTCGGGCCCGGCAGCGTGCGATCGTCATGCGCCACCGTTCCGCGCATCACCAGCTGAAAAGCCGGAAACAGATTCATAACAGCAAAATCGACGACATGCTCAACCGGTTCGATTCGGCAGAGCGCCGCATCGATCATATCGAGTCGGAAGCCGAAGCGCTGGATATGGGCCGCAAGGCGAAGTCGCTCGACGAGGAAATCGATCAGCTCCAGTGCGACGAACGGGTCGAGGCCGAGCTCGATGCACTTAAAAACAGCCGTCAAGCCAAGTAACGGGAGTACTTCGTAATGTCCGAACTAATGTTCGTACCGATCGTCGTCTTCCTGGTCATCGTCGCACCGATCTGGCTGATCCTGCACTATGCGACGCGCAACTCTGCGAGCAAGCGTCTGACCAGCAAAGACGAGTCGCTGATGCAGGAGCTGCATGAAAACGCCCGACTCATGGAGGAACGCATTCACAATCTGGAGCGGATCCTGGATGCCGACGCGCCCGAATGGAGGGGCAAATCATGAATCGTGACCGATACCAGAGCTACCAATACGAGACCTACAGTCGAAATCGCCTTTATCGCAATCGCAAGCGCGGCCTGTTGGCCGGCGTCTGCGCGGGCATCTCGGACTGGAGCGGATTCAATCTCACCGCGTTGCGTGTCGGCGTCGTCCTGCTGGCCATTCCGTTCACCGCAGTCATCGTCATCGGATATCTGACACTGGCGTTATTTTTGCCGGTCGCACCGGCCGACATGTATGCCGACGAAGCCGACGAGAGATTCTGGCGCGAGACAAGGCGCGCGCCTGTCGAGGGCGTCTCGACGCTGAACAGCCGTTATCGCCAGCTAGACGAACGACTCCAGCGAATGGAGGCCTGGCTGACGTCCCGCGAATACCGTATTCGTCAGGAAATCGACAAATCATGAGAACCGTCCCGACAATCGCGCTGCTGGTTGTCGGGGCCGCCCTTTGCGGGGGCGCGCTGGAGTTTCTCATACCCGAAGGCGACAGGCAGACAATGGGATTCGACGAGACACTTGCGGCCCTGGGCGCATGGCTGTTGAACAGGTTCATGGCGCTGGCACGAATCATGAAGAAGCACTGAACGACTGCGGTAGACTGCTGACCACTTCCATCCAACCAGCACTCGCATGAACTATCAGAATCTGAAGCTCGAAATGCACGGCCGCGCGGCCGTGCTTACCGTCACACGGCCTGCGAAGCTCAACGCACTCAATCATCGCACGCTTGTCGAACTTCATCGGGCATTCGAAGCTCTCGCCAACGATGATTCGGTTCGCGCGATCGTCGTGACCGGTACGGGCGAAAAGGCTTTTATCGCCGGCGCCGATATCTCGGAGATACGCGATCAGACGCCTTTGGACGCTCGCCACTTCTCCGAGCACGGGCAGCAACTCATGCGACGAATCGAAACCATGACCAAGCCCGTGATTGCCGCCATCAACGGCTTCTGTCTGGGCGGCGGCCTGGAG
This sequence comes from Wenzhouxiangellaceae bacterium, assembly GCA_035311685.1. Lineage (GTDB taxonomy): Bacteria > Pseudomonadota > Gammaproteobacteria > Xanthomonadales > Wenzhouxiangellaceae. Next base: position 31,316 of record DATGCS010000114.1, on the reverse strand, counting down.
CTGGCACTGGCGTGCCATATCCGTTACGCATCTGAAAATGCGCGTCTCGGTCTCCCTGAGATCAAGCTTGGAATCATTCCCGGCTTCGGCGGCACACAGCGTTTGACTAGACTTATAGGACGCAGTCGAGCGTTGGAAATGATTCTGACCGGCGAGCCTGTAAATGCCCTCGAGGCGGAAAAATACGGCATCGTACAAGGCGTTGTCGATGCACACGAAGTGGTGGAACACGCGCTATCGGTTGCCCAACGCCTGGCCTCGGCCGCCCCCCATGCGGTAAGTGCGATCCTCGAGACGGTCGATAAAGGTCTTGATATGCCGCTGGATCAGGGGCTTGGCTTCGAAACCGCACGCTTCGCATTGTGCTGCGCGACTGAAGACATGCGCGAAGGGACCGCAGCATTTCTGGAAAAGCGCAAACCCGCATTTACCGGCAGTTAGTGGGCCACGCGGATGATGGTTCAGGGCACGATACGATCGCCGACCTGCCTCAGCATGCTCGGCTTTCCGGCCTCCAGCGCCACGATATAGCCGCTCTTGGAGGCGAACCGCTGACCCGGGGCCAGTTCCATGTCGGGATAAAGCCCCGGGTTCGGACTGCCCTGGATCTGGTGTTCGAGCACTTCCAGCAGGTAATCGCGATGATAATGATCGAGCAGATGCACGAAGGAGTCGCGGAACATCAGCATCGCGTAATAGGCTCGATACTGTACGGTCTGGGCACTGTAATCAAGACCCCTTGTATTCATCCAAGCTCGCGCCCTGAAGCGTTCAGGATAGTGATTCTGCTCCAGTGCCTTCGGATAGCTGAACAGCACGCTGTCCCCGAGTTCCTTCATCACGGCAATATCGGCTGAATCCAGAGCGCTTGACGGCAGCAGCAGGTTGTCGGCGCCGGCATGCTTTTGCCAGGAAATCAGCTCCTCGGAACTCGGATCTTCCTGCCAGATCACGAGCGTATCGTAGTCGTTGTCTGAAATACCGGCAGCGACCCGCCGTCGCCAATCATCGAGCTCGACAGTTGCAAGTATCACAACGCCAGAGCCGTCGATTGCTTCGCGCATCCGGCTGGCCGGAAATTCGCTGCCAGGCCTGGCCGGATCGAATATCTGAAGCACGTTCCGACTGCCGTTTTGCACAAGCCAGTCTCGCATAAGATCAGCTTCCAGCTGCAACCCGGCGTTGAAATACACCGAATACCCGCCCAGATGCCCGACGTCGTGCGGCATGTCGGTAATCGGAAAGACAGCCGGCAGCCCGAGCTCATCGCAGAACGCGCCAACCTCGCGCCAGGGACCGTCTACCTGCCCGCTGACCAGGGCAAATACCGGCGTGCGCGTGTAATAATTCTCAAGCTGCTCCCGCCAGGTTTCGGGAGGACCATCGATCTCCCATACGTTCAGGCGATACAGCCGCGAGTAACGCGTATACAGACTTGAACCATAGACCGAGTGACCCGCCAATTGCATGTCGCCAAGGGTTCTCTTGTTGTACCAGTCCACAAAGCTTTGCAACGTACCCAGCATCGCCTCGCGCTGATGCGCTGGTACGTCGACATGAATCACCGTTGCCAGCTCGACATATTCATTGTCCACACCGGGTGACAGCGTGCTCGACAGCGTTCTCAGATAAGCCTCCAGATTCACCAGATCCTGGTCCGAAAGCGCATATCGCGGCATCAGCGTTTCCAGACTTCTACCGTTGGTGTCCACGCCCTCGCGCAACAGCGTACCCAGTGAACTCGTGTCGTATGGCGGGCGGTCGCGGACGCGCCTGACCTGGTGCCTGAATTCGGCGGTCTGGGCCTGCATGAACAATGCCCGGAAACGGTCGTCGCGAGAAATCTGCCGGCCGCCGAACATATACGGAGCCGTAATCGGTGGAATGTAGTAGCCGCCTTCGTAGGAACCGAACCCGCTCGGCCGATGACAGCGAACGCAAGCGGCGTACTCCCCCCTGATTTCCACATCGCCAAAACCTTTTCCTGCGAGTTCCGCCCCGGAAGCGAGCACGCCCTCCCGATAGAGCCGTTTCCCTGCTTCGAAATCAGCGTCGGGCGACTGTGCGGACACGAGTCCGGACCCGAGCGAAAATCCCGCCAGCATCAGGGTCAATACCAGCCAGATCGAACTTTTCATCAGGCACGCCTCGTTGCATTCATGAGATTCATGGCATCAGCAGGCGGAGGCCCGGGATGCGCCAGGATTGCGTGGATCGCCGTCGCGGCGAAAGAGAATTCGGGAAACACCCGGAACGGTCAACCGGTCTGGCCGTCCACCAGCTTACGGTATTGCTCGATCAATACTTCACTGCCGATCAAACCGTCAATCCGCATCCAGGCACCGGGTTTTACGCTGGATATCAGGGTGACCGGCTGATGGTTCATCTTGTTGGATCCTTCGTAAAGCGCCTCAAGGCTTCGAAGCACTCGAAAGACGTTTTCGCGGTCACCGGTAAGAAAGCGGATTTTGGTACCCGCCTTGAATCGATCCGCGTAATCGGCGAGTCGCGCCGGCGTATCGTACTCGGGGTCGACTGAAATCAGCAGAATCTGATAGTCGTCGCCCATCTTGTCCAGTTGCGGGACTGAGCGCGTCATGTTGGCCGTGATCATCGGACAGATGCCGGCACAACTGGTAAAAATGAAGCTGATTACAGTGCGCTCTGCGTCGCGCGTGACTTCGGAAAACATTACCGGCTCGCCGGCACTGTCGATCAGGGTGACCTCGGGAAGCGCATAGACTTTTTCGGTCACCATGAAATTGCGCTCTTTCTGGCCCGCCGTTGCGGATGTCAGAAAAAACAGGACAACTGAAGCTGCGAGAACTGCTGAAAGAATCCTCTTCGCCTTCATCGAATACACCTTTTATTTGAATCTATTCCAATTGCCAGGCTACTGCCTGATCGTGCCGGACGCAAGAATGAACGTTCGTCTATACGTCAGGACATCACAGCGGCTTTTATCCGACCAAATCGTGCGGCGGAAAACACCGCCGGGCGCTGGGCCCGGCGGCAGATCGTGATCGCTCCCCAATCAGCAACCCTAGTGGATCGACCATACGGCCACATCATGGTGCAGCGGGTCGAACTGGTACATGCGCAGACGCTTGGACGGCGTGTGGTTCATATGAAATTCCAGCGGCAGTACGCCCAGCGTCGAGCCGTTGATGTTCTGCACCCGCTGAAATTCCGGCAGCACCGTCGGAGACTTGGTGAAATCCAGCCACTCCGGCGCAAGGACATAATTCGCCTGCTTGCCTTTCACATTTGCGCTTGTCACGCGCTGCTCGCCGGCCAGCGCGTAATCCAGCAGCGCATCAACCGTCTTGACGCGGGTGGTAGTGCCCTCGGCCGGCATCGCCGGAGGCACGATCGCCGCGCCATCGAGCATCGGCCACCAGTGTGCACGTCCGAAGGTGAACCAGGGCCCGGCGCCACCGACATCGACGGTGCTGTGGAAGGTGTTTTCCCAGCCGCGGTTGCCGCCGAAGTCGACGAACATGTAGCCGTGCGGGAAATAGTCGCCGTTCATGACCTTGACGCGGACCTGGTCGCCAGGCTTGTCGAACGCCACCGTCTGCTCCCAGTTCCCCAGACCCTTGGCCTTTCCGTACATCGTGTTGTTGAGATAGATGACGTTGACGTCGTAGTCGTCATCGAACTCGATGCCGGACGGCAGGCTCAGGCGATCGCGCCAGTCGAAGAACGCGGCTTCCAGCGCATCGACGTCGGCGGCGTCGACCAGTTCAGGCGCTTCGCGAAACTCGCGCAGCAGGTTCCACATGCGCTTTGCCGGTGCCAGATCCCCGATCATTGCAATCGCTGCCAGCTTGGCGTCCTCGCTGCCTTCCGGGTCTTCGCCGAACACGAACGTTTCCCACTCGAGCAACGTACGCGGGCCTGCCATCTTGAGCACGTTCTCGGTCACCTGAACGCGCGGCGGGTGGATCCGCCAGCCCCAGTAATAGGTAAGGTTGAAGAACCGGCCCGGCGCCATCTTCATTTCGTAGGTCGTGCGCGTGCCGTCTTCCATCGGGAAGAACGTCATGTCCATGGCCACGTGCGGCACGGGACGTCCAACTTCAGCCGGGTCATCGAAGTACATCTGAAACGGCGCGAAGTCCTCGTGGCCGTTGTTCAGCGTGTCGGCGTGAACGATCATGGTCCACGGCACGTCCTGAACGTCGCTGGGATCCAGCAGCGCGGTATCGCCCATGATCCGGCCGTCGAACCAGACCTGGTGCAATTCCACGACGCCCCCGACCTTGTTGCCCTGGTCGTCGAAGATCGGCTCGACCTTCTTGACCTTGTTGGGCCCGTTGTAGTGCAACAGCGGCATGCCCGAGTAGGCCCGGTCGACCGAGTTGCCCTCGAGGATGTCGATGCCGAACTGGATATCGGCCTCTTGAGGCGCGTCGCCCTCGGCCAGGGCCTGGCGCATGGCGCGAATCACTGCACGCAGATCGTCGCTGGGCGAGCGCGGGTCGATAGACGATACAGTCGGCTCGGGATGCAGATTGTAGGGCACATCGGGAGTCGACGGCAGCGTGTTGGGGATTTCCGCGCCGCTCATGCTCCTTGCGTTCTCGTAGACCGTCGGACAGAGGTTCAGCGGCAGGTTGTCCTCGGCGCTCGACGGCGCAAATGTGGTCGGCGGCGTAGTAACAACATACACGCCCCGCGCATCGTCGAATTCCATGGTTGAAAACCCCGGACGCGGCCGCACGCCGGGGTGACCCGGGCAGGCGTCGGCTGCGGGCGCCTGCGGGAACGTCGGCTCCGAAGGATCGACGCTGCCCGGGTCATCACAACCCGGCGCATTGATTCCCAGCATGGCAAGCAGGATGCAGGTACGCTCCGGAGGGCCGGATTGCGCCTGAGTGGGGCTGGTCGCCAGCATCAACGCAAGCATCGCCCCGGAGAAACAGATCTTGATCTTGTTAATCATCATGATTCCTTCCTTTTCAAATGGCTCCAGGGGGCTCAGGATTCGCCCGAGCGGTTGCCAACACAATCGCGGTGATGGATGACCGGACCTTCCGAGTCGACCCGCCGCGGACCTGCGCGACGCAATTGGGCGCCGGCGGTTGCGTTGCGAGGCATGACCGAGGTCACCCGTTGCATCGCAAACTCGACGTCGGAAATTTCGGCCGACATCGTTCCCCAGAGACCCACGCTGGCATTGCCGAAATGGATCAGGTCGGAATGCATGGCGCTGCGGAACCGGCCCTCCGTTCGATAGAGTCGATAGCCGAGCGCAATGACATCTTCCGGCGTGGTTGAAAGAAACTTCCAGCCGGCGGGCGCATCGAACGATTCCGCGAATTCGGCCAGCCGCGCGGGCGTGTCGCTCTCGTCGTAGCTGATCGAAAACACGTGTATGTCGCGGCCGATTCGATCGCCGAAACCCTTTACCAGGCGCGCCATGTTGCGCGTGATCGGAAGATCGGGCTCGCGTTTGATCGACATAAAGTTGATCAGTACGACTCGTTCGTGCACCAGGTCATCATAGAAGCGGAACACTTCCCCGGTATGGGCAGTGACGCGCGTATCCGGAAAGCCCTGATTTCGGCTGCGGTCGATCACGCGCGCGGCACGCTGCTCGATCATATGGGCCGGCATGCTGCCCAGCGCCAGCGCCGGCAGGCTTGCCGCCGCGGTCAGCGAGAAACCGGCCAGCAGCTTCCTGCGGGACTGGATGCGCAGCGTTTCTTCTTCAGAGATTGTATTGTCAGTTCTGCTCATGATCAGTCTCCCTGTCCGGGCGGAACAATTCGCCACTGGATCATCATTTCGTGATCTTCGTGCACCACGTTGTGGCAATGCATGACGTGGGTACCGAAGAAATCGCGCCAGCGGCCGAAGAACTTGATTTCCATGTTCGGTCCGAGCTCGATGATATCCTTGCGCGCACGCAACAGGTCGCCATCCTTGACCGGCCGACCATTGACCTCGAGAATCTGGAACTCCTCGAAATGGGTATGGATCGGATGCGCCCAGGTATTGCCGGCGTTGCGGATCGTCCAGATCTCGGCCGATCCCTGCTCGATGTTGGCATCGATGCGGTTGGCGTCCATCAGCTTGCCGTTGACCGTCCACAGGCCATTGTCATAGTCGAACACCCATGTCCGTTCGCGGCGAACCTCATCCATGTTGATGTCGGGCAGTTCGCGCATGAAATCCGGTATCCGGCTGGGGTCTTCGCCAACCGCAGGCATGACGTCGAAACGCATCGCCAGTTCGCCTTCGTCGAGAAGCCGGCCGGTCGGGCCTGCGCCATCGCGGCGCATATCCATGCGATTGACCAGATAGACCTTGTCGCCGGGTGCGAAAGCGGAGAAGTCGACGATGACGTCATAACGGTTGGCAACCCAGACTTCGACGTTCTCGGACTCGATCGGCTCGGGCAGCAGGTTGCCGTCGTTGCTCACGATGTAGAACTTCAGGCCAGGATGGCTATCTACGACGGTGCCGTCGGCACGCTCCAGACGCAACCAGAAGTTGTAGAACCTCGAGGGGCCGCCGTTGAGCAGGCGGAAGCGGTACTTGCGCGCTTCGACGTCGAGAAACGGCTGAATGATGCGGTTGACCGTGATCTTGTCGCCCAGCATGCCGAACAGGGTAATGTTGTCGGTGCCCTTGTAGATCGTCGACGGCGACGAATCGGTTGGGCTTTTTTCCGTAACCGAAGGCGATTCGCCGGCGGCGAAGAAATCGAAGATCGCCTGGCCATCCTCGCTGAACTGCACATCGTGGAAGATCATCGGGATATCGTATTCGCCGCTGGGCAGCCGGAAAGCATTCGGATTCGGATCGTTTTCGTTGTTCGAATCCAGCTCGTCGAACAGCAGGTAAAAACCCGACAAACCCGCATATACGTTCGGCGCGGTGAAATCCAGCCTGTGGTCGTGATACCACAGCGTATTCATGATTTCCCGGTTGTCGAAGCCGGCCGGGAAGTTGGCGTAGTGATGATCCCAGAACTCGCCCGGGTTCATGAAGTCGGTCGGTATGCCATCGGATTCCGAAGCCGTGTGACCGTTATGCATGTGCATCGTCGTCGAAGGCAAAGCGAACGGCACCTTGCCCTGGCCGATATCGGGCAACTGGTTGACGCGACGTACGAAAGCCGGCTCTCCATAGTAGGCGTGATAGGTTGGGCCCGGGATGGCACCGTTCATTGTGTAGGACCAGGAACCATCGGCGTACGGCGGATCGCTGTGATAACGCCAGCGGCGCTCGGCGATCACTTCACGATAGTACTTCGCCGGAGGAAAATCATAGAAACGTTGATGCCGGCGTCCGTCCGGGCTCGGCGTCAGCAATTCGGGTGACACAGGTTGCGCTACGGGCATCCGGTAAAGAGGATCCTTGAACGGCGTCGACGGCGGGCTGGGCCGCTCGAAAATCGAAGGCGTAAAGCCCTGCGGAAATACGAGACCGCTTTGCGGTACCGCGCCGCGGGCCAGCGCTCCGGATGAGGCCATTCCCAGACCGCCGGCAACAGCGCCCAGTTTGAGTACATCTCTGCGTTTCGGCATTTGTCACTCCCAAGATGAAGCCGCACACGGCTGGCTTGATTGATCGATCGTTACACGACTCTGCAACAAGACATCGCGATCGAGTGACATGAAGTCTACGGAGCGAGGGGGCGGGAATGAAAGCGATGAATGGTGAAAATTTGGTGATTTATGTGAAAATCATCTTCATTTCGCGCACATCCGACTGCTTTCAGTTCATAGATCGATCATTCAGCCCGTTAAGCCGCAGAAGGCGCTACCCCCCTGATACGAGTACAGACGGCGGTCGGCTCAGGAATCGGAAGTGTCTGCGTCCGATAGCGCGTCTCCTGGTTTTTCGAGCCCGGGCTTGCCTGCATATCGCAGTTCGCCGGCACGAATCCAGGCATCGATGCGGTTGGACTGTGGCGGTAGCGGGCATGTCGTGTACGCATTGAATGCGCAGGGAGGATTGTAGGCCTGGTTGAAATCGAGCACCACTCGGCCGTCACGCGGGAGTTCAGCATAAAGAAAGCGTCCAAGCCCATAGGTCTCGCGCCCCGATGTTCGATCGGCAAAGATGAAGAACAGCCGATCGTCCTCGAGTACGGCTTCCAGCGCGATCGTCTTGCCTGCATGGACAAATCGAGCCATTCCCGGGTTGGGCTCCTCGATAAGTTGGCCCATGACGTTGGCGACCTGTATGGTCGATCCGGCAGGGTGCGGAATGAATTCCGCATCCACCCGCCAATCCGGATCCAGCGCGTAATAATCAAGTCCGGCGAATTCGGTTCGTGTCGACGTCCGTGGGTCCCGAATGCGCAATGCCAATTGCCCACCCGGCGCAACCAGGTGAATCCGGACGCCGGCGGCCTCCACATGAACAGGATCGCCGTCGCCGCCCAACGTCATCACGGCTGAAGCCGCATCTTCGCCGTCGATACGAACCTCGCCCCGGGCGGCCACATCGAATCGGACCTCTCCGTCTTCGTCGACATGAATGCTGCCCCAACGCGCCGGCCCCGAAGACACCACCACATCGCAGGCCGGATCACTGCCGACGGTCACCGGGCTGTCGGGTTGGAGCATGACGAGACCGGCCAGGCTCAACCATCCATGCGGCTCGGTCAGACGGTCCACGCGGCGCTTGCGCCAGTCCATGTTCAGGCCCTCGAATGTCTCGACCGAGAGTTCGCTGCCCGAGCGCGAGGAAATCTCTTCCTGTTCCTGACAACCGGCAAGGACGAGTGCAGCCGGCAGCAGAAACCAAAACACGACCCTATACACGCCCATAGACGTCTTCCAGCCGTTCGATATCGTCTTCGCCGAAATAGCTGCCGGTCTGGACCTCGATGATGTGCACGTTTTCACCGCCAGGATTCTCCAGCCGATGCAACGAACCCGCGGGAATTTCGACGGTCTGATTCGCGCCGAGATCGAGTTGGTCGTCGCCCACCCGCACTCGTGCAGTGCCCGAAACGACGGTCCAGTGCTCGCTACGATGCTCGTGACGCTGCAGCGACAAGATTCCCCCGGGGCGCACGACCAATCGCTTGACCTTGCAGTCGTCCGCGTCCTCGAGCACCGTGTAGCTGCCCCATGGGCGATGTACGGTCTGATGGAATACAGCCGATTGGTGGTCGCGCCGGGTCAGTTCCTCGACCACGGCCTTGACCTCCTGCGCCCTGCCCCGTCGAGCGACCAGCACCGCATCTCCGGTATCGACGATGACCAGATCGTCGACGCCGACCGCTGCCACCAGACGCTTGCCGCCCTGGACAAAAGTATTCTTCGAATCAACCAGCACGGCATGCCCCTGTACCTGGTTGCCCGCGCCATCGGTTTCATACAATTCACTGATGGCCTGCCAGGATCCGATATCACTCCACCCGCATGCCACCGGCACCACTGCGCGCCGGGGGGCGCGCTCCATCACCGCGAAATCGATGGACTCGCTGCGAACCGTCGCGAACCGCGCCTGATTCAGTTCAACCAGGTCATGTTCACGGTCGGTTTCGCTCCATGTCGCCTCGACACTGGCCAGAATATCCGGCGCCTGCTCGGCCATGGCGTCCAGGATGGCCTGGGCGGTAAAACAGAACATGCCGGCATTCCAGAGATACTGCCGACTTTCGAAATAGCGTTGCGCGGTCTCGGCGTCGGGCTTTTCGACGAACGCCTCGATGCGCGCGCCATCGTGATCCAGACTTTCGCCGGCCCGGATGTACCCGAAGCCGGTCTCGGCGTGGGTCGGCTGAACACCCAGGCAGACCAGCCAGCCTTCAGCGGCAAGCGCGTCCGCGCATTGAACGGCTTCACCGAAGGCCTTCCGATCGCGCACCAGGTGGTCGGCCGGCAGAACCAGCAAACGCGCCTCGGCGCCGAACTCTTCTCTAACCCAAAGCGCCGCCGCCGCGATCGCCGCGGCCGTGTTGCGTCCTTCCGGTTCCAGTACGAAGGCATGTCGGCCCTCCGGCGCCACCTCGCGGTAGATGTCACGCGTGAAGAAGTAATAATCGCGGGCGGTAACGGTCAGCACGTTTTCGTGATCGACTACGCCGAGCGCCCGCCTGAGCGTGGCGCCAGCCAACGTCTGGCCGTCGGACAACCGCATGAAGGGCTTGGGGTGCGCCTTGCGCGAAACCGGCCAGAGCCGGGTGCCGGCGCCGCCGGACAAAATGACCGGTATCAACATATCGATTCCTTCCAGAATGCCATGCATTCATCGAGTCCACGTTCTACCGTGGGAAGTTCCAGACCGGTGAACGCCTCGTATCGGCTGCAATCGAGCACCGACCAGACCGGGCGTTTGGCCTTCTGCGGCCAATTGGCACTCTCGATCGGTGAAACCGGTACCGGTTTGTCGAGCGCACCGATTTCAACGGCGCGCGCGACGGCCAACTTGCCGAACTCGTGCCAGGACATGCAGCCCTTGCCGGCGACGTGGAAAAGGCTGCAACGATCCGGCAGCCGGTCGTGACGTTCGAGCAACGCCACCGAAGCATCCGCCAGGTGCCCGGCCCAGGTCGGCGAACCGAACTGATCGGAGACGATCCTGAGCGGCTGACCGTGACCGGCACGCGTCAAAATGGCCGAGAGAAAGTTGCCCGGAAAATGACTGTACAACCAGGCCGTACGCACTATCACGGCACGTGCGCCGCTGGCGGCAATCGCGCGTTCGCTGTCGAGTTTCGTTCGGCCGTAGACGTTTCCGGGAGACGGTTCATCGCGCTCGCTCCATGGCTGATCATTGGACCCGGAAAACACGTAATCGGTCGAAAAATGCAGCATCAACGCATCATTTTCCGCGCACCAGGCCGCGATCCAGCCTGGCATGGCCCGGTTCAATCTGGCCGCAAGTTCCGGCTCGTCCTCGGCCCGATCGACCGCGGTCCAGGCCGCAGGATTGACCACGATGTCGGGCTTGACCCGATGCAGCGTCTTGTCCAGAAGCCGCCGATCGGACAGATCACACTGAAAATCCCCGCCTTCGCGATCGGTCGCGATGACTTCACCGAGCCGGGCGAGCCGTGGGGAAAGGTGGCGGCCCAGCTGGCCCCCGCATCCGGTCAACAGGATTCGCATGTGGGTAAACGCTCCTTGTCTATCTGTTCAAGCCCGGGAGCCGACGTATCCTTGGCCGAAAGCGAAGCAGGCCGATGCGGCCAACGTATACCTATCGCCTGGTCGTCCCAGGCCACGCTCGCATCACATTCGGGCCGATACGGCCGCGTGCACAGGTATGAAAAAGTCGCCTGCTCCGACAGCACCTGGAAGCCGTGGGCAAAACCTTCGGGAATCCAGAGCTGGTGGTGATTCTCCGCGCTCAGCTCGACCGCCGTCCAGCGCCCGAATTTGGACGAATCGGTACGGATGTCGACGGCCACGTCGAACACGCGCCCGGCGGTGACCCAGACCAGCTTTCCCTGGGGCTCGGGCCACTGATAATGCAGCCCTCGCAAAACACCGAACCGGCTATGGCTGGTATTGACCTGCGAGAATGAAACATGGATGCCGGCATCGGCGAACTCCTCATCTCGCCAGTTTTCCAGGAACCAGCCGCGCTCGTCGCCGAATACCGCGGGCCGGATCAGCTTGACGCCGGGAAGATCGGTATCGCGAATATCCATTCTTTCTCTTCCGCTCAAGCCAAGTCGAGAGATGCTTTCACCGGCCGTCCCCGCGCGTGCCCAGTCTTTCTCCGCGATAGGAACCGTCCCGTATACGCTGCCACCACTCCCGGTTTCCGAGATACCACGCCACGGTCGCTTCCAGGCCGGATTGCAGGTCCATTTGCGGCTCCCAGCCGAGTTCGTCTCGGATACGCGATGCGTCGATGGCGTAGCGTCGATCATGACCCGGTCGGTCCGCCACGTGGCGGAGCAACGCTCGCCTGGACTGCTCTCCCGGAACCCGCTGATCAAGCAGGTCGCAAAGCGTGTGGACAATCTCCAGGTTGGTCCGCTCGGCGTTGCCGCCGACGTTGTACGTACGTCCCGGCGCACCATCCTCGAGCACGCGCATCAGCGCTCGACAGTGGTCGGTGACGAAAAGCCAGTCGCGCCGCTGTTGGCCGTCGCCGTATACCGGCAGTTCACGGCCCTGAAGCGCGTTGATCAACATCAGGGGAATGAGCTTCTCGGGAAACTGTCGAGGCCCGTAATTGTTGGAGCAGTTCGTGATCACTACCGGCAGACCCCAGGTGCGGTGCCATGCACGGACAAGGTGGTCGGCCGCGGCCTTGCTCGCCGCATAAGGCGAACTGGGCTTGTATGCATTGCTCTCGCGAAACGCCGGCTCGTCGGCTTCGAGGTCGCCGTAAACCTCGTCGGTCGAAACGTGCAGGAACCGGAAGTCGGAACGCCCGCCTTTCCAGTAATCCAGCGACGCATCGAGCAGGGCCTGGGTGCCCAGCACATTGGTTTCGATGAATGCCGACGGATTGTCGATGGAACGGTCAACGTGACTTTCCGCGGCAAAATGCACGATCGCGTCCGGTTGGTGTTCCTCCAGGAGCGCGCGAACCAGTCGGGTATCGGCGATATCGCCGTGCACCAGCGAGTGACGTCCGGCATCGACGCCGGTGAGCGATTCAGGATTTCCCGCGTAGGTCAAAAGGTCGACATTAACGACCGATATCCCTGTCGTTTCAACGACATGATGAATGAAATTGGCGCCAATGAAGCCGGCGCCGCCTGTAACCAGTATTTTGGTCATGAATGCTTCCCGAAAGCCGTCATCCGGCAAATCAGAACGGGATGTCGTCGGCCAGATCGTCATCGGCCGGCGCCGCAGGCTGGCGGGTTTGTTGCGGCTGCTGTTGGCGGCTGCCGTAGCCGGCGTCATCCATGGGCGCAGCGCCGCTTCGTCCGTCTAGCATCTGCATCTCGTTGGCGACGATTTCGGTGGTGTAGCGGTCCTGTCCGTCCTGGCCCTGCCATTTGCGCGTCTGCAGCCGGCCTTCAATGTAGACCTTGCTGCCCTTCTTGAGATACTCGCCGGCGATCTCGCCGAGCCGATTGAACATCACAATCCGGTGCCATTCCGTCTTTTCCTGCTGTTCCCCGGTCTGCTTGTCGCGCCACTGGTCCGTGGTCGCAACGCTGATGTTGCAGACGGCGGTATTGGCCGGCGTGTAGCGAACTTCGGGGTCCGCCCCCAGGTTTCCGATCAGGATGACCTTGTTGATTCCGCGCGCCATTTCGCTTGCTCACAAGTATGAATTTAAGCCTGAAATTCTAGCACAAGGAACCGGTCGCTCAGCCCCCTCCCGCGGCAGCGGGGTCGTCGTCGACGCCCCGCCACGCAAACCGATTCGAGCGTTTCAGAACCCGCGCCGCAAGCTGCAGCATGGTCCTGGAGCAATCTCAGCAGGATGCGGCCGCCTGGCGAACTGGAGACGCGACGCGACCTGCGTCAGGGGAAACCGAACAAATGGCCGCCAACTCATCCGGCAGAAAACGGCGGCGCCTCGTCGGTCCGTGAAACGTATAATCACCGGTTATGAATCACGTCAGTTCGATTACGTCCCCGAGCTCGCTCGCCGAGATCATGGATCTGACCACCGGCGACCGCCAGGCGATGGACGCGCTCATCCGGAAGCGGCTAAGATCCGACGTGCTCCTCGTCAACCAGATCGGCGAATACATCATCAACGCCGGCGGCAAGCGATTACGTCCTCTTGTTCATCTGCTTTCAGCCCGGGCCTGCGGCTACGGCGGCATGGCACATACCCAGCTCGCAGCCGTCATCGAGTTCATCCATACCGCCACGCTGCTGCACGACGACGTGGTGGACGGCTCGGAGCGGCGGCGCGGGCAACAGACCGCCCACCAGGTCTGGGGCAATGCGGCATCGGTACTGGTCGGTGATTTTCTTTACTCGCGCAGTTTCCAGCTGATGGTCGAACTTGAATCGAACTCGATCATGTCGATACTGGCTGACACCACAAATACGATCGCCGCCGGCGAGGTATTGCAATTGATGCAGCTGGGCGACATCGAACTCGACGAGTCCGGATACCTGAAGGTCATCGGCGACAAGACCGCCTGTCTTTTTGCCGCCGCCGCGCGGCTGGGCGCCGTAGTTTCCGACAGTAGCGAAGAGGTCGAGCAGTCGCTGGCCGATTTCGGCTTTGCCCTGGGTCAGGCGTTCCAGATCACCGACGACTGGCTGGATTATTCGGGCAAGGACCATGCACTGGGCAAGAATCTGGGTGACGATCTTGCCGAAGGCAAGGTCACCCTGCCACTGATCCTTGCGCTCAAGGCTGCGCATAAGGCCGATCGCGATTTTCTTGTCGAGACAATTCACGCCGGCGGCACCGATGAACTCGACCGTGTCCGCGAAGTGCTGCGGAAAACCGGCGCGCTGGACGACGCGCTGGAACGCGCCACCGCGTTCTCCGAACGCGCATGCCGGGCCTTGGCGCCCCTGCCGCCCTCGGGAGAACGAGATTCGCTGGAACTGCTGGCGCGCTTTGCGGTGGATCGGTCGCTCTAGTTTACCCCGCGGTTACGCCAGATCCCGCACCGCGTTCCGGAATGCATTACCGCGCTGCTCGAAATCCCTGAAGCGGGGAAAACTCGGAGCGCCCGGCGAGAGCAGTATCGCGCCGCCCGATTGGCTCAACCTGCGCGCTGCCGCGACCGCGTCACGCATGTTCCCGGCCACCGATACGCGCCCGGCCTCGACGCCGCCAGCATCCGCAACAAGCCTGCAAACGGCTGGCCCGTTGTCCGGCAACCCCACCAGCCCGCCCAGCGGGTGTTCCCGGCAGAACTCCGCGACCATTTGCCAGTCCGCGCCGCGCTCGAGCCCGCCGACGATCAGCACCGGGTGCGGCGGACTGGCCTGCAACGCCGCAAGCGTCGCATACGGCGTGGTCGCGATCGAGTCATTGATCCACCTCGTGCCGTCCGGGCCGCGCATGGGTTCGAGTCGGTGCGGCAAGGGCCGAAACGTCGCCAGACTTTGACGCGCCGATTCCAGTTCCCCGCCGATGGAGTCGACCACACCTAAAGCCAGCGCGAGATTATCCAGATTATGGCGTCCGAGCAGTGGACTGTCGGAAGCCGCCATCAAGCGTCGTCGCTGGTAACGGATTCCATCGGCTACAGCCCGGATCGTGCCTTTGATATTGACCGGCCGAACATTGGGCAGGTCTGCAACCGCCTGCGCCAGTACGGGGTCGGCGCCGTTGATCCAGAGCGGTCCGCCGTCGAGCAGATTCGCCACGCGCAGCTTGGCCGCGTAATAGTTCGCCACGCCGCCGTGCCAGTCCTGGTGCTCGGGGAACAGCCGCGTGATGACCGCCGCGGCCGCGTGCCCCTGCAGATCGGCGAGCTGGTAGCTGGAAAGTTCTATAACGAACCAGTCGGACCGGTCCTCGAGCAGGTCGAGCATCGGCACGCCGATATTGCCGCCCAGCGCCACCGACTTGCCGCTGGCCGCGAGCAGGTGGGCGATCAAAGCCGCAGTCGTGCTCTTGCCCTTGCTGCCGGTCACCGCAATCACCTGAGCGTCGGGACGCTCACCGAACCACAGCGACGAAATGCAGGTCACCGGAATGCCGGCTCGGTGCCAGCGGATCAGTGCCGGCAAATCGATCGGCACCCCGGGTGAACGCAGAACCCGATCAGGCACAATCGAAACTGAATCCGGCGTACCGATGTGCAGCGGCCAGTCGCGCGGCTCGACATCCGGGACCCGGTCGCAAAGTACTTCGACCTGCGCCATGGGCGCCCGACGGGAGATGGCGCGTTCCAGCGCCCGACCCTCGCGCCCGAACCCGAGCACCAGACTTCGCCCGGCCTTCAACGCTGCGAAATTCATGACAGGAAACGCTGCGGTATCCGGTCAGGACCGCACGAACGGAGCACTGTTCCGAGATCCGGAACCGCAGTGACATCAAGCCGCTCAACCAGGTCGCACACCACGGCATGGTCGCGCCAGCGCGCGTCGACAGCAAGCGCTCCCAGAGCGGCGCGCGCTTCCCGGGCCTCGCCCACGCACTCGAACGGGCGCGGCCCGTCGAGTTCCAGCAACTCGGCAAACGCATCAGCCTGCCCGGGTTCGGCCAGAAGATCGCGACCGAAGATGGCCCGCATGCGCTCAACATCCATGAAGGGTGCCATCGCCAGAAAGACGAACTGGCATTTCGGGCACTCACCGCACCAGCGCAAAGTCCGCGGTCCGTCGAGGTGGAAGTTGCGGTTGCAACTGGAAAAGACGTCGTGATAGGAGGTCAGAGCGGAGAACTCGCGGCAGATGCCGAGTTCGCTGTCGGCCCTCAGCAGCGAAAACACCGCCAGGTCGTCGGCAATATATCGCTCTATCCACTGCCCCAGCAATCTCTCGAATTTGAAACTCTTGGCGAACTGATGATTGACCGGCTGACCGTCCGGCGTCGTCAGCGTAGGGGCGTCGGCTGACCGTTCGTTGGCAAATACCACCGCGTCGAAATCCCAAAGCAAGGCCGCGACCACCAGGGCCGCCGCGTTGATCGCAGTGATCGGGACGTGGCCATTGAGCGCGCCGGCGGCGTTCAACGCGGCCAGTTCCGGTGCAAGTTCGCGCCGGATGACACGATGCCGGGTACCGGCGCGTTCGGCAACGCGGCCAATCAGCGGGGCCGAACCCACCTGTACGGTTTCGGCCGTGATGCCGCGGGCACGTACCCGCTCCAGTGCGACCAGCGAGTCCTTGCCGCCACCCATCGGCACCAGCGCGCGCGACTCCAGGCCAAGCACCGGTGCCGTAACGCGAGTCGATTGTTCAACACCATCGAATTCTGGCCAATATTGCCTTTTCAGCTGATTTCGCCAGGCCAGTTCGGCCAGGCCGTGGCGGTAGATCAGCGCCAGCGCATCTGCCTGAAAAGCATCCGGACAGCCGGCCGCGAAACGAACCTCACCCCTGCAAGCAACCTTCCAGTAACTGACGCCGGCAATCCAGTGCAACAGGTCCAGTGCCGCCTGAAAAGAAGGATGACGGGGTGAAATTTGCCCGGTGTCGCGACCGAATGCGAGGCGCTCTTCGAGGGCCAGATCACGACCGTTGCCGAACAGCCGCCAGCGCAGCCGGACCTCGCCGGAATCCATATCGAATTCACGGCTGGTAAATTCGAGACCCTCGATTTCGGAAGACCGCATCGCCGGTGTCAGTTCTGGCCGGCTTCCAATCGGGCTCCGGACGGTTCCTCCTCACGCGGCCAGGCACGCAACACGGCGTTGACCAGCGTCGCCAGCGGTATGGCGAAGAACACACCCCAGAAACCCCAGATGCCGCCAAACACCAGCACCGCGATGATGATCGCGATGGGATGAAGACTCACGACTTCCGAGAACAACACCGGCACCAGAACATTTCCATCGAGCAACTGGATAATCGCGTAGGCGGCCATCACCCAGCCGAAATTCATGGTGAAACCGAATTCGATGAAAGCGACGATCGCCACGGGAATCGTCACCACCGCTGCGCCTATGTACGGAATCAGCACCGAAAAGCCGACCAGCATGGAAATCAGCATCGCGAACGGAACGCCCAGAAAATGGAAGGTGACGAACGTGGCAATCCAGATAATCAGAATTTCCAGTACCTTACCGCGCACGTAGTTGCCGATCTGGGCGTCGACCTCGCTCCAGACGCGAATCGCCAGCCCGCGATTACGAGGCAGGTAGCGCCTGAACCAGGCCAGAATCTGCTCCTTGTCCTTCAGGAAGAAAAACACCAGAATCGGAATCAGGACCAGGAAGATCACCAGGCCAATCAGGTACATGACGCCCGAAGGCGATACCACGGCGCCGCCGTATTTGCGGATGTCCTCGCCGATCCGGCCGAGGATATCGTTGACCTGCTCCTCGCCGACAATCTGGGGATAGCGCTGCGGCAGTTCGGAGATGACCGTCTGAATCTGTCCGATATAATCCGGCAATTCCGCCAGCGCCTGCGCCAGCTGCCGCGTGATCATCGGCGTGATACCGAAGAACAGCACAAGCAGTATTGCCATGAATGCGCTGAACACGACCATGACGGAGATCATGCGTGGAACGCCGAATTGAACCAGCCTGGCAACCAGCCCCTCGAGAAGATAAGCCACTACCACGCTGGCGAACACGGGTGCCAGCATTCGGCCAAAGACCATGATCATGACCAGGCCAGCCAGCAGCAGCAGCGCGAGAATCACAACCTGCGGATCGGAAAAATTCCGGTGGTACCAGTCTTTGATTTGCGAGAACATCGCCATGGTCGCTCAATACCGCAGTCGGAACTGCGAGCAGATTAACGCAATTACGAGGTGTCCGGCTAGTGGGCGGGGATCGAAAGGGATTCGCTGCAAAAGCCTGGGAACTAGAACCGGATATTGAGGCGTGCCGCCACTTCGACGGCCTGATCGAGGCGCTCGCTGACGACGCCCAGCACGTTTCCGCCGAACGCAAACTCGGGCGGCGCATATGACGCAGTCAGATCCAGCCGCAGACGATCGCCCAAACCCTTTCCGAGCCCGACCAGCACGCTGTGCTGGGCCAGCTCATCGTCCAGAGCAGCCATCAGCGACGGCGATGTCGGCGTTGGCTGAGAACGGGTATGGAAATCGACCTTGAATTCAAGATCGTTCTCATGCTGCCAGCGCATGCCGACGGTATAGACGGTCAGATCGTTCCATTCGAAGCGGGGACTACTGCTGTCACCCAGCAATGCGTTGAATCTTGCCGGAAGAGATCGGCTGGGAAAAGCGCCGACTTGGCTGTAGAACACCTGGGAAACCGCCACAGTGAAAAGCGTGTGCTCGCCGGTGCGCATGTCGAGCCCCATCCGCACCCTGGAAGGAATGTCCAGATCGGCCGAGTGCCCATGCACACCGCGAACCGTGGACAACTCATCCATGTCGATCCGCGACTGGAACGTCGCATTCATCATCAGTCGCGGCAACAACTCCGAGGCAAACCCCAGCTGAAGTCCCGCGCCCTGGGAAAGTTCGCGATTGCCTGCGAAGAAATCGACCGGACGGAAACCGCCGTTATACTCGGCCAGATCCAGCATCGAGTGACTGAATTGCTGCGAGGCCAGCACTGCTGACACACTCAGGCTGTTGAAGTCATTGACCTTCCCGTACAGCCCGGAAAAAAGAAGCGACCGCTGGAACCCCGGCGACCCGCGCTTGGATGCCGAATCCGGCAACAGGCCGAGTTGAATCGAGCGTGTGACTCGGGAACTCAGCAATGAAAACCTGGGAAAATCGGACTTGCCGACTATAGGCTTGGCGAAATCCGGCAGAACCACATCATGGTCAAAACGCAACCAGCTGATTTCCGGTACATCGACGTGCTGCACGGAACTCATGTCCGGCGTCAACCGCTGTGCGAGGTAGGCTTCCCATGGACCCAGTTCAAACCCGGCAAGATACCAGGCCATCGAGGACGGCAACATGATTCTGCCGGTAGCGTAACCGGCGTGAGTCTGATTAGCAGCCCCTGCCGAAACCAGCATCAACATGATGATCAACGTACGACGCAGCATCTGTTTCCGATCGCGCGGTGTAGAGTGATGGCACAAGTTTACTTTGTCTTTTGGTAAAAATACAACAGTATTAACGAAATTCTTGCATAAGCGACCCCGACAAGCACCCCACGAGAGAGTGAGCACATGGAAGATGTTGCAGAAAAACAACAGGGTGATAATGCTCCCGCGGTAGCACTGACCATCGCCGGATCCGATTCCTGCGGCGGTGCAGGAATACAGGCCGACCTCAAGACGTTTGCAGCCCTTGGCGTTTTCGGCGCATCGGCCGTGACCGCGGTTACCGCCCAGAACACCGGAAAGGTTGGCGGCGTGAGCGTCATGGACGCAGGATTCGTCGCCGGACAGATCGCAGCATGTTTCGAGGATCTGCCGATCGGCGCGATCAAGACTGGAATGCTTGCCAATGCGGAGATCACGCGCGCAGTGGTTGCGGCGCTCCGCCGCCCCCGGATCGCGCCCGAACCCAGGCTGCCGCTTATTGTGGATCCGGTGATGATAGCGACCAGCGGTGCGTCGCTGCTGAATGACCGGGCTGTTGCCACCTTGTGGGACGAACTGCTGCCGCTGGCTGCGCTGGTCACGCCCAACCTGCCCGAAGCGGCAGCACTGACCGGACGTCCGCAGGACGCCGATCCGGAAACGCTTGCCGCACTGCTGCTGGAAAGCGGCGTGGGTGCGGTTTTGATCAAGGGTGGCCATTCGAAGGAAGAAACTTGCCGCGACCTGCTGGCCACCCCTGACGTCGTGCATGCCTTTGATTGGCCGAGAGCCTCCGGTGACTATCACGGAACCGGTTGCGCATATTCAGCCGCAATCGCTGCGTTTTGCGCTCGCGGATTGTCGCTTGACACCGCGGTTTCGAAAGCCGGCGTGTGGTTGCAGCACCAGATTCGCAACGCATTCCGTCCGCTGCACGGCAGCCTCGGCATACTGCCCTTCACCCCCGAAAACTGTCGTCCCCCTTATTGAGTGCCGCCGCGCTGCATCGGTACTTGCGCCAAATGCCTGAGAACAGCTCTCGCAGAGATGCCGAGGCGCTCGGGGAGCGCTGTTTTTCGCCATTTATTTGATGAGAGACGGCATGGCCCGACCAGCGATTCAGCGGAGACGGTGAAACTAGAACGCCTCTGCTTTCAGCCGGAAAGGCGGTCGATGATCGCGTCGGCGAACGATGTGGTTGTGCCGGTACCGCCGAGGTCAGGGGTGACCCGATCGCCGTCACTGATCACGTCTCGAATAGCCTGACGCAGTCTTCTGGCGTCGCTCTGGTGCTCGAGATGCTCCAGCATCTGGGCCGTACCCAGCAGCAGCGCGCAGGGGTTGGCAATCCCTTGCCCTGCAATGTCGGGCGCCGAACCATGGACGGCTTCGAACATCGCGGTGCGATCACCGATGTTCGCGCCCGGGGCCAGCCCCAACCCGCCGACCAGGCCGGCGCACAGGTCCGAAATGATGTCGCCGAACAGGTTGGTCGTGACCATCACGTCGAATCGCTCCGGATTCATGACCAGCTGCATACAGCAATTATCGACGATCATGTCGTTGAATTCGATTTCCGGATACTCGGCGGCCATCGATTTCGCGACATTCAGAAACATGCCCGTGACATCCTTGAGAATGTTGGCCTTGTGGACGGCCGTCACCTTTTTGCGCCCAGCCTTGCGTGCCAGTTCGAAAGCGTAACGCACCACCCGCTCGCAGCCGCTGCGCGTGGCCACCATCTTGGATTCGGCATAAGAGCCGTCTTCGGACGTGAACGCGTCGGCAGCCAGGTAGGCACCCTCGGTATTCTCGCGAACGGTAATAAGGTCGACGCTGTCGTATCGCGCACGCGTGCCGGGAAAACTGATTGCCGGTCGCACATTGGCATACAGGTCGAATCGCTTGCGAAGTTCGACGTTGAGCGAGCGAAAGCCGCCGCCCACCGGGGTCGTCAGCGGCCCCTTCAAAACCAGTCGTGTTCGCTCGATGGAGGCAAGCGTCTGCTCGGGCAGCAGGGTGCCCTCGGCCTCCTGGGCTGCCAGACCGGCAAGCTGAAAGTCGTAGTCGAACCGCGCACCGAGGGCATCGAGCACGCGCAGCGATGCGTCCATGATTTCCGGGCCTATGCCATCGCCTCGAATCACCGTGATTTCGGTTTTGTCCGTCATGATTTGTTCCGTACCTCAGCTGGTCAGGATGCGATCGAGATCGCCGGCCTGCTCCAGTGCGTTCAGGTCATCGAACCCGCCAACATGGAAGTCTCCGATGAATATCTGGGGAACGGTCTTGCGGCCGGTACGCGAAATCATTTCCGCGCGCTTGTCCGGCTCGGCATCCAGCGATACTTCGGTCCAGGCCAGGTCCTTGCTGCGCAACATGTTGCGCGCCGCGACGCAAAATGGACAGGCGGCGCGAGAATATACAACGATGGATTTTTCAGTCATGGATCAGTCGCTTCCAGTTTGGTTTTGTCGTGACGCCACGCTATCTGCGCGGCCGAATGATTGTGATTGAACGCGCCAGGCTCGCCGGGCATCGGCCGGTCAGATGCAGGATTCCGGCCGGGGCAATCCGGCATACCTGCACGCTTCGCTAATCGGACCATCGGGAAACAGACGGTACAGGGTTTTGCTCGAGGCGTCCTCAGCGCCGCAATCCCGTCGCATCGCCTTGACCGCCACGCGCATCAAAGGCGGCATCCCGTATTTGCGATAATGATCGCGCACAAAGCGAATCAGCCACCAGCGCAAATCGCAAAGCTCTACGTCGTCCCGACGGGCCATTTCTTCCGCTACGGTCTCGGACCAGTCACCGGGATCGAGCAGATGCCCGTCTGTATCCAATGGGATCGAGCGTCCAGAAATTTTCAGTACCTGCTGTCCGCTCATTATCCCATTCTACAGAGTCAAAATGGTCACGGCGCCAGCTCTTAGAAGGGCCGCGCCGGCTGTATCCAGTCTCTGGACGGCGACCTCGGGCTGGAAACGGTCGATCGGACCCTCGACGTAGATGTCCAGCAATCCGAAATCAGTGACCTGGGACCAACCGTGCGCCAGCCCGCCGGCAAGATGAGCGAGCCCATCCCCGAAAAAAAGAACCGACACGTCCAATTCGAGCGCGGCCGCGCCCAGCGCCATTTCAAGGGTTTCGCGATGCTGTCGCTGGTCGAGCGGCGCGAAGCCTACTTCCAGCAGCAGGCGGTGCGAAGCTTCGCTTGCCCCCGACGCAAGAGCCCGCGTGCCAAAGCTTTTACCGCCCGCGCCCCAGCTGTCAACGTGTCGGGCCAACAGAACCGACTCGTAAAACGCCGTGAGCGTTGCGAGCCGAAAAGGCGAGCGAAGCGTCTCGGCCGCAGACCGTCGCTCCAGCGACGTTTTGCAGACGCACCAATCCACCCTTGCATCCGATGACGCCGCGGACGCAATTGCCGACAGCATCTCCACGCCGTCACCATGCAGGAAAACCGCTGATGAATCATGCTTCTGGATGGCGTCGTGCAATTCGTGCTCGAGCCCGGGGAGAATATCGGGTGACGATTTGCGTCGAATCAGTGCGATATAGTCAGGCGTCGACACGGATTCAGTTCCCGCGCGACCGGAGCGACGTGTTCGTCGACATGAATTCACCGGAATTTGAAACAACTTTCATTCGAGCCGGTCTGATAAGTCGGGTATGGAGTGGAAATTTCGTTCCACCGGCGGCATATTGTTGCACACAGGCTCCAGGGACATCCGATGCCATGAACAATCCGAAAACGGACTCGATTCAGGCCAGGCGTGCGCTCGGTCGCGCGCGCACGACCGTGGCGTGGGTGGTGGCATGCGCGATTTTGCTCCAGCCGTTGCTGCCGCTCGCCCAGGAAGGCGTCCGGCTGCCGGATCTCGGCAGTTCAGGTCAAGTACTTCCGCCGGATGAGGCGCGCACGTTCCCCAACGAGTTTCGCAACTTCATGATTTCCCAGGACATGCTGGTCGATGACCCGATCGTCCAGTCCTATTTCGATGAAATGGGATACCGGCTCGTGATGCACAGCAGCGGCCGCAGCCAGAATTTCCACTTCCATGTGCTCAAGGTTCCCGGCATCAACGCGTTCGCCGCCCCTGCCGGTGTCGTCGCCTTGAACGCAGGCCTGGTGCTGGCAGCAGAGTCGGCCGACGAGGTCGCGGGCGTACTTGCCCACGAGATCTCGCACGTCACGCAGAATCATCTCTCCCGGGGTCTTGCAGAGCAGCAGCGGGTTTCACTGCCGGTGATGCTCGCCACGCTGGGGCTGGTGATGGTCGGCGGCATGTCCGGAGCCCTGGACGCAGATACGGCCCAGGGCATTCTCGCTACGGGCTCCGGGTTGTCGCAGCAAGCGCAAATAAATTACACGCGTCAGAATGAGTCCGAAGCCGACCGAATCGGCATCCAGTTGTTGGCGCGTGCCGGCTATGACCCCACCGGCATGGCCGATTTTTTCAGCACCCTGAACCGCTGGGTGCGTTCCCAGGGAGCCGGGCCGCCGGAATACCTGCGTACACATCCGCTAACCGTGAGCCGGGTCGCCGAGGCACGTGACCGGGCCCGTCGCTATCCTCAGCACACACGCAACCGGGACGACCATTTCGACTTCGTGCAGGCGCGCCTGCGAGTACTGATGTCCGAACACGCCGACAAGGCCATGGCATATTTTGAACACCGGCTCGAGGACCAGACCGGCCATGAGGCGGCCAACCGTTACGGCCTGGCCCTGGCATTGATCGACGCACGCCGAACCAAGCGCGCAGTAGATCATGTCTCATGGCTGCTGGCGCTTGATCCCGACGAACAGCTGTTTCGAATCCTCCACGGAGAACTGTTGCTGGCACAGAAAAAGACCGCCGCGGCGCTGGAGGAATTCGAAACGCTCCACAATGCATACGGGCAGAGTGCCATGATTGCCCTGGCCTACGCCAACGCACTTCTGAAAAGCGACGATTCCGATCATGCGGGCGTGGCGGTCGGCATCCTGCGGAACCAGCTTCGGCGAAACCCTGACGATACCCGCATCACCGAACTGCTCGCACATGCCGCGGACCGGGCAGGCGACCCGGTGCGGGCTGCCGAGGCTGTGGCGACCAATTATTACCAACGGGGCGGGCTGCCGCAAGCTATCGAGCAACTGCAGCGTGTGCTCGAACGCGAAGACCTCGATTATTACGATCGGGCGCGTATTTCGGCCAGGCTCGACCGGATGCGGGTCGAGCGACTGCGAACCATGCCCGAACCGGGACAGCAATCTCGAAATCAGTAAAATCCGGCGTTTTCCGGTAACTTTCACTACACCGACGCGAAAACTTTCACGCGATCGAAAGACCACTGTAACGAACCAGTCACAACCCGCCGGATAATCAACAAGGGAGACAATAGCGTTGCCCGCATTCAATGAAGCCCACCATTCTGGTCGTCGATGATGAAGCACCGATCCGCAACATGCTGGCTTTCAGCCTGAATCGAGCCGAGATGCACGTAGAGGTCGCCGCCGGCGCGGACGAGGCGCTTGACCAACTCAGCACGGCATCCACACCGCCGGATCTGATCGTTATGGATTGGATGATGCCAGGGCTTGACGGTATGCAGCTGACCCGCACGCTGCGCGAAACGCCGGGCCTGATGCATATTCCGATCATCATGCTCACCGCTCGCGGAAGGGAAAGCGACCGCACCTCGGGGCTGGATTGCGGCGCCGACGATTACGTGATCAAACCGTTTTCCACCCGCGAACTCATATCGCGCGTTCGTGCCGTGCTGCGCAGAACGCAGCCGACCGCCGGGACCACTGACGAGGACGACGACACGAAGGTTCTCAGGGTCGGCGATCTGCTGCTCGACACCGCGTCGCATCGCGCGCTGGCCGGTGACCGCCCGCTACACATGGGACCGACCGAATTCCGCATCCTCAGACTTTTCATGACCGCTCCCGGTCGCGCCTGGAGCCGGGCTCAGCTACTGACCGAAATCTGGGGCGATGGCCAGACCGTCGAAGAACGAACTGTGGATGTGCATATCCGGCGACTGCGAAAGGCGCTGGAAAGCACGGGCCATGCGGAATTTGTTCAAACCGTGCGCGGACACGGCTACCGATTCTCGGACGTGATCTGATGCCGCTGCCGGCCGAGTCTGAACGGTCCGGCCGTCCCGGGCCCGCAAGCCCGGGACCCGCACGGCAGGTTCTGCAGGCAGCTCCGGTGCTGAAAGAGTGGCACCGGGACGATCTCGAAGACTCTCGACTTTACCTGAACCGCGAACTCAGCCTGCTGTGCTTCACCCGACGCGTTCTGGAACTGGCGCGCGACCCCGAGATTCCACTCCTCGAACGCGTCCGATTCCTGTGCATTTCGTGCACAAATCTGGATGAATTCTTTGAGGTTCGGGTCGCCTCCATTCGCCAGCGGCTTCAGCATGGCGCCACCCAGTCGGGCACCGACGGGCTGACGCCCATCGCGACCCTCGAGGCGATCCGCGAAGCGGTGGGAGAACTGGTCGAGGCGCAATACCGGGTGCTCAACGATGAACTGAGCCCGGCCCTGGAGACCGAACGGATTCGAATCCTGAAGCGATCACAGTGGAATCACCGCCAACAGCGCTGGCTGCACCGGCATTTCCGACGTGAACTGATGCCGGTTCTCAGTCCGCTCGGCCTGGACCCGGCCCATCCGTTTCCACGTATCCTCAACAAGTCGCTGAATTTCGCCGTAGAGCTCGACGGTTCCGACGCGTTCGGGCGCGACCCGGGCCTTGCGCTGGTCCGCGCGCCACGCTCCCTGCCGCGACTGATCCGGATTCCCAAGAGTTATACCCGCGGTCCCAACGACTTCGTGTTCCTGTCTTCCATTCTGCATGCGTTCATTCACGAGCTGTTTCCAGGCATGCACGTGCGCGGCTGCTACCAGTTTCGTGTCACGCGCAACTCAGAGCTGTTCGTCGACGAGGAAGAAATCGAGGATCTGGCGCGCGCGCTCGAAGGCGAATTGCTCGAGCGCGGCTTTGCCGAGGCCGTTCGCCTGGAACTGGCCAGCAACTGCTCCGACGAGGTGGCCAAGCTGCTGACCACCAAATTCGGCCTGGAGGACGGTGACGTCTATCGCTGCGACGGCCCGGTCAACCTCAACCGAATGAGCGCACTTTGCGATCAGGCCGACCGCCCGGACCTTTTATACCCGGCATTCAACCCGCGTGTGCCGACGCCGCTGTCAGCCGGCAACAACCTGTTCGCCGCCCTGCGGCGGCGGGATTTCCTGCTGCATCACCCTTACGACAGCTTTGCGCCAACGGTCGAGTTGCTGCGCCAGGCGGTGGCCGATCCGGACGTACTGGCGATCAAGCAGACACTGTATCGCACCGGCGCGGATTCAGCCATGGTCGGCCTGCTGATCGAGGCCGCCCGAGCGGGCAAGGACGTCACCGTGGTCGTGGAACTGCGCGCGCGATTCGACGAGGAAGCCAATATCACGCTGGCCACGCGGCTGCAGGAGGCCGGCGTGCAGGTCGTTTACGGCGTGGTCGGTCACAAGACCCATGCCAAGATGCTGCTTCTCGTCCGGCGCGAACGGCGCCAGGTCCGGCGCTATGTACATCTGGGCACGGGCAACTACCATCAGGGCACCGCCAAGGCGTACACCGATTTCGCGCTGCTCACCGCCAATCAGCAGTTCGGCGAGGACGTCCATGCGCTGTTCATCCAGCTGTCAGGCCTCGGGCGGGCCGCTCGAATGCATGAACTGGTGCAGTCTCCGTTCGACCTCCACGATTTCCTGCTCGCGCGGATCCAGCGTGAAATCGACCACGCCGAAGCCGGCCGACCGGCCGGCATAGACGCCAAGCTCAACTCGCTGACGGAGCCCGGGATCATCCAGGCGCTGTACCGGGCCTCGCGCGCCGGCGTCGCCATTCGCCTCGTTATTCGCGGCACTTGCTGCCTGCGCCCCGGCCTCCGCGGATTGTCCGATAATATTGAAGTGCGTTCGGTACTGGGCCGCTTCCTGGAGCATTCTCGGGTATATCGGTTTGTCAACGGGGGCGAACCGGAAATCTGGGGGTCGAGCGCGGACTGGATGGAGCGCAACCTGTTCCAGCGCGTGGAAGCCGCGTTTCCGCTGCACGAGGACCGTCTCGCCGGGCGAATGGCCGAGGAAGCCATAGAACTGGCTTTCAGCGACAACCGGCAGGCATGGCTGCTCCAGCCCGATGGCAGTTACCTGCACGCATGGCCCGACAACCAGGCGTCGAGATGCATCGCTCAGGAAGTCCTGATGCGGCGCGCCGACAAGGGCGACTGAAAGTTTGCCGGCGCTGCACCGGTTATCATCGCCGCCTGACCCACGCACGAACAACCGGATGCCTCACCGCCACCTGTACGCCGCCGTAGACTTGGGAAGCAACAGCTTTCACATGCTGGTCGCGCGCCGGGAGAACGGCGAACTGCGCGTCATCGACAGGATTCGAGAAATGGTCCGAATCGCCGGCGGCCTGGATGCCGACGGCCGGCTGGACGAAGCCACCCGCTCGCGCGCGCTTGAATGTCTGGCCCGTTTCGGCCAGCGCCTGGCCGAAATTCCCGGTCACCAGGTCCGCGCCGTCGGCACACAGACCTTCCGCCGGCTGAAGCATCCGCAGCATTTCCTGGTCGTGGCCGAAACGGCGCTGGGCTGTCCGATCGACATTATCAGCGGTCGAGAGGAGGCGCGCGTGGTCTGGCTGGGGGTGAGCGAGGGCACTGCATTCATCGACAGCCCCCGGATGATTATCGACATCGGCGGCGGCTCGACCGAGATCGCGGCAGGCAACACGCCGGAACCCGAGTTCACCGAGAGCATCCAGTTCGGCTGCGTAGGTGTGACCCGCAAGGCTTTCGGCAGGGGCGGGATCACGGCGCGGCGCTGGCAGCGCGCGGCCGACGAGATCGAAACCGAACTGCAGGCCATCGCGCCACAGCTTGCCCGCACGGGATGGCAACACGCGATCGGTTCGTCGGGCACGATACGGGCGGTCCAGAGCATCGTCGCGGCCCGGCAACAATCCCTCCCGGGCCCGATCCAAGCCGCCCAGGTCGATGAACTCTCGAAGTCGATTATCGGATTCGGTCACCTCGAGCGGGTCGAGCTACCGGGCCTTTCGAGTTCGCGCCAGCCCGTCATCGCCGGCGGCCTGCTGGTCTTACAGGCGTGCATGCGCACTTTCGGCATCACACAACTGGAGGTGAGCCCGTTTGCCCTCCGTGAAGGTCTGCTGCACGATCTGGTCGGCCGCCTTGAGCAGCGCGACCCGCGCGAGAAGACCGTTCGCGGCATGGCCGAACGCTTCCAGGTCGATCGGTCGCAGGCCGAACGTGTACGCGACTTCGCCCTATGTGCCTTCGAGCATCTGGCCGAACCGTTCGAGCTGCGCCGGATTCATCGCGACCTGCTGGACTGGAGTTGCCAGCTCCATGAAATCGGTCTCGGGATCGCGCACAGTCACTACCAGCTGCACAGCGCCTATATCGTCGAACACTCCGACATGGCCGGCTTCACCCGCCAGGAACAGCAATTGATGGCCTTCCTGCTGCGACACCAGCGGCGCAAGCTGCCCGACGACGCGCTCGGGGAGCTCCCGGCCCGATTGCACGACAGCGCGCAAACGCTGCTCGCGATATTGCGCCTCGCCGTCGCCCTGGCCCGCTCCAGAACCGATGCGGACCTGCCCGATTTCGCCCTCTCTCGAATGGATGATCGAACGCTCCTGCTTTCATTGCCCGAAGGCTGGTTTCAATCGCATCCGCTTTCGGCCCGCAGCCTCGAGCTCGAGCGAAGTCAATTGCGGCGGCTCGGAATGCGGCTCAAATTCGAAATCCTGGCGAACCCTCATCCGGTGGCATCGTGAGCGAATCCGCTGTTCCCGGTTCTGTAAACGCGGATATCGAAATGCTGAGCGTCCGGGCACGAATCATCGACCGCATTCGCGCTTTCTTCAGTGCCCGGAAGGTGATGGAGGTGCATACACCGATGATCACCGCCGCGGGCATTACCGATCTGCATGTCGAGAGTCTGGTTCTGGGCGACGGGCGCTACCTCCGCACATCGCCTGAATATTCTCACAAGCGTCTGCTCTCGGCCGGCGCCGGCGACATCTACGAGCTTGGCCCGGTATTTCGCGCCGGCGAGAACGGCCGCTTCCATCGCGAAGAATTCCTGCTCCTCGAATGGTATCGGCCGGGCTGGGCGTGGCGGGCACTGGCCGATGAGGTTGTCGAACTGATCGGCCATATCGCTGACCGACTCGAGTGGAGCGTGGAGTTCATCGCCTGGCGATCGCTGCTGGCGCGCGAGACCGGCATAGCGTTCGAGTCCGCCAGCGAAAGCGAGTTGCGCCAGGCGGCGCCCGGCGCCCCGGACGACCTGGCCCTGCCCGAGCTGCTGGACTGGCTGTTCGCCACGCGACTGCAGCCGGCCCTGCCGGAAGGACGGCTTTCGGTGGTGCATGACTTCCCGGCCTGCCAGGCTGCGCTGGCGCGCCTCTCGCCGGACCGGCCGCTTTGGGCCGAACGATTCGAAGTGTTCGCCGGGCCGGTCGAACTGGCCAATGGCTATCGCGAACTGACAGACCCGGTCGAACAGCGTCGCCGCTTCGACCAGGACAATCGCAGACGCCGCGCACTGGGCCGGCAAGCGATGCCTGTCGATCATTCGCTGATCGCAGCCCTGGAACTCGGCCTGCCGGAATGCTCCGGCGTCGCGCTCGGCGTCGACCGGCTGATGATGATCGCATTGGACGTCGACGACATTGGCCGAACTCTTTCTTTACCCAGTTGAAGGTCGCCTGAAGACTGGTTTATATTAGTTTTGTAACATCAGTTCCATTTAGACTGGTGTGGCTCAGGACAAGAACGCGCTTTAATTTCAGGAGACATCGCGCATGAGCAGCCTGCAACGCCTTCGTCGGCGAATTTCCAGGACCACGATCAGCCTTGTGGCCGCAGTCTTGCTTGGATCGCCGGCAATCGCATCGGCACAATCCGTATGGCGGGCCGGCTGGGCCAACGACGAGTTTCTCGGCTCGGACAACCAGTTCACGAACGGGATATTTCTTCAGAAGAGCTCGGCGCTCGCCGATTCACTGTCGGCCACCGCTGGAACGCCCGCATTCGGCAAGGGACTGGCATCGCTGCTGCTGCCGGATCGACGGGATCTGGACTATCGCGAAACCTGGACAATCGCCCAGAACATGCAAACGCCGAACGAGATCGAGCGGCGCGACCCAATCTTCACCGACGTGCCCTACGTCGGCATGCTGGGCTGGGCCAATTCGCATATTGCTTTCAACAACGACGAGTTGACCGGCTTCCAGACGCTGGTCGGGTGGGTCGGTGACCTGACCCAGGCCAAGCATGCACAACAGGCGGCACACAAAGTCACCGGTGCCAACAGCCCCGAGGGCTGGCGTAACCAGCTGGACAACGAGCCTTTGCTGAACGTCTACGCCATGCGCAAGCGGAAGTTCCTCGATAACGGGTGGATGGACGCGACCTGGAATATCGACGCCGCACTGGGTAACTTCTTCACCTTCGGCCAGGCAGCCCTGGAATTCCGCTTCGGAGACCGACCGGGCGGGTTCGCGCCGGCGCCGACACCCACCGGTCGCAACCTGGACTTTGACGCGAGGATTCAGGCCCCGGCTGAAAGCTACTTCTACGCCAGCGCCATTGTCCGCGCGACCGGCCTGCTGTTTGCCCTGCCCCGACACGGCAACCTTCTGCGCAGCGGCAACGAATGGACCGAAAACGAACAGATCGACCCGGAAAAACTTCTCGGC
>DATGCS010000113.1:0-4852 GCA_035311685.1 Wenzhouxiangellaceae bacterium | reverse complement strand
CTTCCGACTTCCGACTTCCGACTTCCGACTTCCGACTTCCGACTTCCGACTTCCGACTTCCGACTTCCGACTTCCGACTTCCGAGCTATCTCGGCGGATCCAGGTACTCGGCGGTGCTGTTGTTGAGTCTGAACCAGCCGGCGATGCTGGCGCGGTCGGTGCGTGTGGGCAACACTTCGTGCTCGATTTCCTCGCTCATGAACAGCGCCAGCGTCCCGGCGCGCGGGGCGATGCGGGCCATTTCTTCCTGACCGCCGGGTTCGTACAGCACCAGCTCGCCGCCGTCGCCTTCGCGCCAGTCCAGGTTGAGATAGAACACCAGCGAAACCATGCGGTTGGCCGCACCGCGAAAGCTGTCGAAATGGCGGCGGTAGAAGGCCCCGGGCGGATACAGCGCGACGTGCGCCTCGAACTCGAACAGCGCGAGGAACAGTCGTCGATTCAGCGCCAGCCTCAGCTGCTCTGCAAGCCCCAGGAATTCCGCCTGGACCGGCCGTTGCCGATTCAGCCAGAAGATCCAGTCGCGCCGGATATCGCGATCGACCTGGAAATCGCGCTCGCGCCCGATCCCGGCGCGCTTGAGGCGATCGTCTTCCATCAGCTTTGCCAGGTCGTCCGATAGCGCGGCGATCAGCGCCGGGGAAACCGCATCGTCGCGGCAGAACCAGCCGTGTTCGGCCAGCGCATCGGCGGCCTCGTCGATCCAGTTGTCGATTTCCATCGGTTCAGATTCCGTGTCGCCGGCAATGCGCTTCGCCGCCATTGTTCGACAGTATCCCGGTTTCCGTCGTCCGAAACGCCTGAAGGAGCGGCGACCCGGCGCGATCGTCTCCGCCAAGGGGTCGGCGCCTGGAGACGCCTCCTACGAAAACCACCACAGGCCCGTGCGTAGGAGCGGTCTCCAGGCCGCGATGGCTTTCCCGGCCAGGTCGGCGCCGGGCGACACCTCCTGTGAGATGCGGGTTTCGACCGTCGAACGCCGCCCCTGGATCCCAAAAAGAGCAAAAACGCTGCCAGGGGCTGTCAGGGCGCACCTGAGTGTGGCCGCCGGAACGCAGAATCCGCAGTGTATGAGTTATTACATGAGGAATTCGAGTACCGCCGGACGCACTCAGGTGCGCCCTGACAGCCCCTGGCAGCGTTTTTCAGCCGAGTTCCCGGCTGACCTTGAACACTTTGGGATTTCGGCGAAGGCGCGTCAACACCCGCGCCAGCTGGGTCCGGTTGCGCAGCCCGACCAGGAAATACAGCTCGGCCGTATCGCTGGTCGATTCGCGTTGCTCGACGCGTTCGATATTGGCCTGCGCCTGGCCGATCGAAGAAGAGACCGAGGCCAGCACACCGGGTCCGTTGACGGTGATCAGCTTCAAAAGGACGCTGTAGGTGCCGCGCGGTAAAGGCTCCCAAGTGACATCCAGGCAACGCTCGGGATGCTCGCGCTTGAACGCCGGCACGTTGGGGCAGTTGTCGCGGTGCACGATGATGCCCCGACCCGGCGAAAGATAGCCGGTGATCCGATCGCCCGGGATCGGATGGCAGCAGCTCGCGTAGCTTATCGCGGTGCCCTCGTTGCTGCCCACCGTGAAGGTGTCGGCTCCGGCTTTTTCACCGGCGCGTCGCTGCGTGATCGGCAGCAGTTTCTGGGCCACGGTACCAGCCAGCAGTTCGCCGCGGGCGATGCGGACCAGCAGGTCTTCGAGGCGCTCCTGGCCGGCCTTCCTGACGTAGCGGTCGAGCTTTCGCTGCGAGATCGTGTCCAGCGAACTGTCGCGGCGCACCAGCGCCTGGTCGAGCAGCCGGTGACCGATGGCCACTGAATCGGCCTGCTCGAGGTTCTTCAGGTGCGAACGGATCGCGGTGCGCGCCTTCGCCGTCACCACGTGCTCCAGCCATTCCGGCCGCGGTTTGACGCTGTCGTCGGTCTCGATCATGACGGTCTGGCCGTTCTCGAGCCGGGTACTGAGCGGTGCGGCCTTGTGATCGATGAGCGCTCGGCGCGCGTGGTTGCCGACATCGGTGTGAATCGCGTAGGCAAAGTCCAGTGCCGTGGCATGCGCCTTGAGATCAACGATCTTGCCGCGCGGCGTGAAAACGAACACCTCGTCGGGGAAGAGTTCTGCCTTGGCGGTATCGATGAAGTCCATCGAATCACGCGCCCGACCGTGGGACTCGACCAGCTTGAGCAGCCACTCGCGCGCCCGCACGGCCGTGCTGGCATCCGGCGGAGCGGCCTTGTAGAGCCAGTGGGCCGCCGCCCCCTTTTCGGCCACCATGTCCATTTCCTCGGTGCGAATCTGGATTTCGACCGGCACGTCGTAGGGAGAGGTCAGCACGGTGTGCAGCGACTGATAGCCATTGGGTTTGGGCAGCGCGATATAGTCCTTGAAGCTGTCGGGGCGCGGCTTGTAGAGACTGTGCACCACCCCGAGCGCCTGGTAACAATGAGACTCGGCCTGGGTGATGATGCGAAACGCATACAGGTCATAGACTTCCCTGAAAGACAATGACTTGTCACGCATCTTCAGATATACGCTGTAGATGCTCTTTGCGCGGCCTTCTACCCGGCAGGGAATGCCGGCCTCGTTGAGGCGTTTCTTCAGCGCATTGCTGACCGAATCTATGATTTCCTTGCGGTTCTTCGCGACTGACCGGGAACGCCGCTCGATGACGCGGTACCTGTTGGGATAAAGATTCGCAAAGCCCAGTTCCTCGAGCTCGAGCTTGAGCGTATTCATGCCGAGCCGGTCGGCGATCGGCGCGTAGATTTCCAGCGTTTCGTTGGAGATTCGCCGGCGCGCCTCGTTGGACATCGCCTGGATTGTTCGCATATTGTGCAGACGATCGGCGAGCTTGATGAAGATCACCCGCAAATCGCGGCTCATCGCCAGAAGCAGCTTGCGGAAACTCTCCGCGTCGGCCTCCTGGCGCGTGCGGAACTTCATCTTGTCGAGCTTGGTCACGCCGTCGACCAGGCGCGAAACCTGCTCACCGAATTCGCGCTTCAGGTCGTCCAGTGAAATGCCGGTGTCTTCCACCGTATCGTGGAGGATGGCAGCCGTGATGGTCTGGTGATCCATGCGCATGCCGGCCAGGATCGAGGCGACCGCCACGGGATGCAGGATGTAGTCTTCGCCGGAACGGCGTGTCTGGCCGCGGTGGGCTTCTTCGCCGACTTCGAAGGCGTGGAGCGCGGTCGCGACCTGCGCCGGCTCGAGGTAGGTGTTGAGCAGGCGGCGCAGTTCGCGAACGGGACCCGGATAACTCATCCTCGGAAGCCCCGGAAAACTACTGCGCGTGCGCCTGACGGCGTTCGGCGGTGCTCGGAATCCTCATGTATTGGCATATACACTGCGGTTCCTGTGCTCCGGCGACCATCGTCAGCCACCCGCTCGCTACGTTTTCCGAACCTTCCGCACAACGCGAATGGAAACTCAGTCTTCGTCCGGCGGGGGCGGCGGAAGCTCCGCCTGCATTGCAGCCAGCCGGGCGTCGAGTTCGGCCTGGTAGGTGCGGATGTTGTCTGCGTCGATCTGGCCTTCGGCAATTTCGCGCAGCGCGATCACGGTGGGCTTGTCGGTTTCTTCGTCCACCAGCGTGTCGGCGCCGTTGGCGATCTGGCGCGCACGCTGGGCGGCCATCACGATCAGGTTGAACCGGTTCGGTTCGACATCAATACAATCTTCTACTGTAACGCGGGCCATTTCGACTCCTGCAATTCATGATGCATTTGAGAGCAAGCCTTTAATTATAACGCCGATTGTCGTCGAGAAGTATGGTCAAGAAGTGCAACCGAAAGCCATGGCTGTGCAATTCTTGTTCCCGCATCCGCCACCTGTCGGTTTTCAGTCTTCGTCGAGCGCGCAAGCGCATTCATCGCACGCTATGAACGTGGATTCCGTAAATTGCGCACATATGCTTCAGCCCTGTAATGCGATCAACCGGGACTGCTGACGAATTTCCTGGCGCTCACGCCGCAGCGGCCAGGCCCGGATAATGGCAATCAATTGCTGACGGGCCTGTTCAAAATCGTCGTTGACCACGATCCAGTCGAAATCCAGGCAGGCCGACATCTCGCGCTGTGCTTCGCCCAGACGCCGCGTGATGACATCCGGCTTGTCGGTACCGCGACCGGTCAGACGTTTTTTCAGCGTATCCAGCGAAGGCGGCAGGATGAAGATCTGGCATGCCTGGGGATGGCTGGCGCGAACCTGTGCGGCACCCTGAACGTCGATTTCCAGCAGCACGTCCTTGCCGGCATGCCACAGCGATTCGACGTGGGCGCGGTCCGTGCCGTAACCGTTACCGAATACGTCGGCGTGCTCCAGATAGCGGCCGTTGTCCACTCGCTCATCGAATGTCGGCCGGTCGATGAAATGATAGTGTTCGCCATCGACTTCACCCCGTCGCATCGGGCGCGTGGTGTCGGAAATCGAGAACGCCAGTGAAGAAAACTCCGCAAGGGCGCTGTTGATCAGGCTGGTCTTGCCGGCCCCGCTGGGCGCGGCGATCACGTACAGCTCGCCCGAGGCGTCACGCCTGTTTTGACCTTTGTTTTCGCCCTTGTTCTCAACCGCAGACCGCATTGTTCACCGCCCGTCCAAACCGAAATCCGTCCTTACCCCGGCCCTTTCCCGCAAGCAGGAGAGGGAGCGATAGACGAGCTTCCCGGAGCACGCGCCGGACTTGATCCGGGGCGTGGATGCAAGCCTACTCGACATTCTGGATCTGCTCCCGCATCTGCTCGATCAACACTTTCAGCTCGACGGCCACACCCGTGGTTTCGGTGGCCACGGATTTCGAGCCCAGGGTATTGGCTTCGCGGTTGAGTTCCTGCATCAGGAAATCCAGCCGA
>DATGCS010000112.1:0-6106 GCA_035311685.1 Wenzhouxiangellaceae bacterium | reverse complement strand
GCCAGCGCCAGCGAACCCGTTCGAACAAGAGCATCGATTTCTTTCGCGGGTTTTTAAAGGATCCCCGGCAGGTTGGATCGGTGATTCCGAGTTCTCGGTTCATGGAACGCAAGATCATCGAGTTCTCCGAACTCGCCGATGCCCGTGTGGTTGTGGAACTGGGTCCCGGCACCGGTGGAACGACGCGAGCCCTTTTGCGCGCAATGCGTCCGGACGCGCGCCTGCTGGCGATCGACCTGGATTCCCGTTTCACCGCAATCGTCGCGGCGATCGATGACCCGCGCCTGATTGCGCACACCGGCAGTGCAGCCGACCTGGGCGCGGTTCTCAAGCAGCACGGCCTTGTCGCAGCCGACGTCGTGATCTCCGGGATTCCATTTTCGACCATGCCGACTGAAATCGGCAGCGCTATTCTCCAGAGCGTTTTCGACAGTCTCGCCGACGGCGGTCGCTTCGTCGCCTATCAGTTCCGGGCCGAGGTGGCCAGGCTGGCAGCGCCGGTATTCGGCGATTCCAGGCGTGCCGCACCCGTGCCGCTCAATATTCCGCCGATGCGAATCTGGCAATGGACCAAGCCGCCGGCCGGCGGTTGACCTGAACAACCGGCGGACGGCTGACTTCCCGAGGTCGAGGCCGTAGCGGAATCACCTGATTTTTCTGCATTTGTTTGCGCGGAATTCACGCGGCAAGGTATAGTTGCTGGTTTGACCCGCCACCCAGAACAGGCTTCGACTTGGACAAGATCATCATCCGGGGTGCGCGCACGCACAACCTGGCGAATATCGACCTTGAACTGCCGCGCGACAAGCTGATCGTTTTTACCGGGCTTTCGGGCTCGGGCAAGTCGTCGCTGGCGTTCGATACCATTTACGCAGAGGGTCAGCGACGCTACGTCGAGTCGCTTTCGGCCTACGCGCGCCAGTTTCTTTCCATGATGCAGAAGCCGGATCTCGATCATATCGAGGGCCTGAGTCCGGCGATTTCGATCGAGCAGAAGGCCGCCAGCCACAATCCCCGCTCCACCGTCGGCACGGTGACCGAGATTCACGACTATCTGCGCCTGATGTTCGCCCGGGTGGGCACGCCACATTGCCCTGATCATGGCGAGCGCCTGGACGCCCAGACCGTCAGCCAGATGGTGGACACGGTGCTGAACCTGCCCGAGGGCACCGGGTTGATGCTGCTTGCCCCGGTGATTCGCAATCGGAAAGGAGAGCACGCCAACCTGCTACGCGATCTGCGGGCGCAGGGATTCATCCGGGCACGAATCGACGGCAGGATTTACGACCTGGACGGGGAGTTGCCGGCACTCGGATTGCGGCAGAAGCACACGATCGAAGCCGTGGTCGATCGTTTCAAGGTTCGCGGTGACCTGACCCAGCGCCTGTCCGAGAGTCTCGAGACTGCACTGGCACTGGCCGACGGGATTGCTTTGATCGCACCTATGCCGCTTCGAGACGATGACGCGGGGAAAGACGACGATGCGAATCTGGCCGAAATCCTGTTCTCGGCGCGTTTTGCCTGTCCGGTCTGCGACTACAGCCTGCCCGAGCTGGAACCGCGCATGTTTTCTTTCAACAATCCGAACGGGGCCTGTCCGTCCTGCGACGGATTGGGCCACAAGCAGTTTTTCGATCCGGCCCGGGTGGTCGGCAACCCCGAACTGAGTCTCGCCGGCGGCGCGATTCGCGGCTGGGACCGGCGCAATGCCTATTATTTCCAGATGGTCCAGTCGCTGGGCCGCCATTACGATTTCGATCCGGAAACGCCTTTCGGAGATCTGCCCGAAAACGTGCGCGAGGTCATTCTCCACGGCAGCGGCTCCGAGAAGATCAGCTTTCGCTATTTCGGCGACGGCGGCACGCAGTCGCGCAAGCACCCGTTTGTCGGCATCATCCCGAATCTGGAGCGTCGCTATCGCGAGACCGACTCCAGGATCGTGCGCGAAGAGCTTTCGCGCTACATTTCAGAGCAACCCTGTCCGGTATGTCACGGACAGCGGCTCAACGCCGCGGCGCGCAACGTCTTCATCAACGAGCGCTCGCTGCCGGAAATCGCGTCCTGGTCGATCGAGCAATGTCTTGATTTCTTTGATGGAATGACCTTGCAGGGCTGGCGCGGCGAGATTGCCGGCCGCATCCTCAAGGAGGTGCGCGAGCGGCTCCAGTTCCTGGTCAACGTCGGGCTGGATTATCTCACGCTCGATCGCCAGGCCGACACGCTGTCGGGGGGCGAAGCCCAGAGAATAAGGCTGGCCAGCCAGATCGGCGCCGGGCTGGTCGGCGTGATGTATGTGCTCGATGAACCGTCCATCGGCCTGCACCAGCGAGACAACGCGCGCCTGCTCGAAACGCTGGTGCGGCTGCGCGACCTGGGCAACACCGTGATTGTCGTCGAGCACGACGAAGATGCCATCCGCGCTGCCGATCATGTCGTCGACATCGGACCGGGCCCCGGCGTTCACGGCGGCCGGATCGTCTATTCAGGCGCGCCGGACGGGGTGATCGAGTGCGAGACCTCACTGACCGGCGATTATCTCTCGGGCCGCAAGGCGATAGACATTCCGGCCAGGCGGCTCAAGCCGAACAAGAAGAAAATGTTCAGACTGGAGGGGGCGACCGGCAACAATCTGGAGTCGGTGGACGTCGAAATCCCGGCCGGCCTGTTCGTGTGCGTCACCGGCGTTTCGGGCTCCGGCAAGTCGACGCTGATCAACGATACGCTTTACAAGTTGATGGCCCGGGAGCTCAACGGCGCATCGGAAAATCCCGCGCCGTTCGAACGCCATGCCGGGCTGGAACTGTTCGACAAGGTGGTCGACATCGACCAGAGTCCGATCGGCCGCACGCCGCGCTCCAATCCGGCCACCTACACCGGCCTGTTCACGCCGATCCGCGAGCTTTTCGCCGGCACCAAGGAAGCCCGCTCGCGTGGCTACAAACCGGGCCGCTTTTCCTTCAATGTCAAGGGCGGCCGCTGCGAGGCCTGCCAGGGCGACGGCATGGTGCGGGTGGAAATGCATTTTCTGCCCGATATTTTCGTGCCCTGCGACGTCTGCCACGGCAAGCGCTACAACCGCGAGACGCTGACGGTTACTTACAAAGGCAAGAATATCAGCGAAGTGCTGGAAATGACCGTGGAAGACGCCTTGCCGTTTTTCGAGCCGGTGCCCGTGGTCGCCCGCAAGCTGCAGACGCTGATGGACGTGGGCTTGAGCTACATCACGCTGGGGCAGTCCGCGGTGACGCTGTCCGGGGGCGAGGCCCAGCGCATCAAGCTGGCCCGCGAACTTTCCAAGCGCGACACCGGCAATACCCTGTACATTCTGGACGAGCCGACGACCGGTCTCCATTTTCACGACATCAAGCATCTGCTGGCGGTGCTGCATCGGTTGCGCGACGACGGCAATACCGTGGTCGTCATCGAACACAACCTGGACGTGATCAAGACCGCCGACTGGGTCATCGACCTTGGGCCGGAAGGCGGCGTGCGCGGCGGGCGCATCATCGCGAGCGGCACACCTGAGCAGGTTGCGCGGGAGAAACACTCCTACACCGGTCAATACCTGGCCGGATTGCCGGGTATCGGGCGCAAAGCGCGCAAGGCCGGTTGAGTCGGGCAGATGGCGAAGCGCTGCCCCGGATCCCGGTCAGCGAGCCGCGTCGCAACGCTCAAATCCGGACAGAACGATGTGCGTCACGCCGTTTTGAACCGCTTCGATGCGTGACTGGCCGGATGGTCGCCGCACCGGTCTTGCCAGACTGAATCGATAATCTGTGCAAAAAATCGGTGACTCGCTTTTCGGGCTGTCGATTGAAAGGGATTACAATGGTCGGCCTTGTCATAACAGCATCTTGAGCGAGTCGCATATGTCGGAATTCAGGGTAGAGCTTGATGTCCGCTGGGGGGATGTGGATTCATTCGGTCACGTCAACAATGCCATCTTCCTGGCCTATCTGGAACAGTGCCGCAGCGAATGGATGAACTCGGTGCCGAGCCACTGGCAGGGGGGCGACAGCGGCCCCATCGTGGCCAACGTCAATATCAATTACCGTCGACCGATTCATTGGCCTGCCCGGATTGCCGTGACGCTCAAGCCCGATTCGCCGGGACGATCCAGCATCAAGCTGGAAAGCGAGATCCGCTCGGTGCCGCGGGACGACAAGCAGAAGCCGGTGCTGTATGCCGACGCAACGGTGACCCTGGTGTGGATCGACAAGAAAAGCGGAGAATCGGTGCCGCTGCCGACCTCGATTCGGGAGCTTGGTCACTAGTGGGCCATGCGTGACCCGCTAGCGGCCGCGCTTCAGAATGCGCCGCTGACCGACAGCACCACCGAGCGGCCGCGGCGCAGATCGCGAACTTCCCTGAACTGAAGCGGGCTGGATTCGCGCGGACCGTCGAATACCAAGCGGTCGCGCAGGAATTCGCGGTTCAGCAGATTCTGTATCGTCAGCTGCATCTTTACGCCGAAGTAGCGGGTGGTCTCGATGAAGGCTTCCACGTCCACGCCGCGGTCGTCGATGTCCAGTTCGTCGAGCTCGAAACGCACCGAGCGATCCACGTAGTCGGATTCGATTCCCCAGGCCCAACCGATATCGACCAGGTCCTGGCGCAGCTCGCCTTCAAGCGCATAGCGTCGCTGGCCCGAGAACCGGCGATCCTCGCCGGTTACCGGATCGGTCACCACTGAATCCTCCCAGCGCGCCTCGAGGTCGATCCGGGTCTGTTTCATGCCTATCGCCATGAGTGGAATGGTGCCCTCGGCCTCGACCCCCCAGCGACGCCCGTCGCCGATATTGCCGGGCACCTCGAAGCGGTCGCCTACGGGCAGCAGGTCCTGTACGTCGGTGATCCAGTCGTGGAAAGCCGTCAGCTTGGCGACGCCCATCTGACCGAATCTGCGCTCGGTCGAGATTTCCGCCGCCCAGGTTTGCTGAGGTTCCAGATCCGGATTGCCGCGATCGATATCGTCGTCGGAGAAATCGGCCGAGCTGACGAAGTCACCGAAATCCAGCTGGGCGATTTCGCGCTTCAGGCTGATCCGATTGAGCTGGCCGGCGTCGGGTGCGTGAATCAACGTGAGCGAGGGCTTGGCAAAAAAGAAATCCCGGTCGGGTGTGGCATCGTTGCTTTGACCGATTCGGGAGGCTTCCGCGCCCAGCGCCGATTCGAGGCTGAAGTCGCCCAGCTGCCAGGTATCGCGGAGCTGGATATCGCCGCGCAGTTCCTCGACACGGTTGTTGGCGCCGGGCACGTCGACTGGAATCAGCATGCCGCCGTCGTCGACACGCAGCACCAGCGCGTTGTCGAGTGAATTCAGCGTGGTTTCGATGTCGAATTCCAGCAGATGATCGTCCAGCGCCGACCAGTTCAGCTCCAGGCGCGCAATCGATTCGCGTCCGGTCGTGTCACGAAGGGATTGGCGGCGCAGATTCGCCGGCAGCGGGTCGACGATGAGCAGTTCGCGATCTTCATCGTCGTTGATTTCGCTTTGGTGCAAAGCGATGATCTTCGCATCCAGACCCGGCGCGAAGGTCCATTCCAGGTCGCCACCAATTTCGAATTCGAGTTCGCTGTCGTCGGATTCCCGATTCAGCTTGAACGCTGGTTCGGGCGTGGTCAGCGGCGTGCGCCGGGAACGCTCGAAAAAATCGCCGACCCGGTACTGAATTTCGGCGTTAAGCCGCAGCGTCGTGTCGCCGAACGCCGTGGAGCTGTTGGCGTTGAGTTGAACGGTACGGCGGCGCGTACGCTCGAATTCGTCCCGGTCTTCGGCCGGCTGGCCGCGCACAAAAAGTCGTTCGTTCATCGTGTTCCCGAAAAACGACTTGCTGGCCGAAATTCCGGCGCCCCAGCTCGTCGGGCCGGCCTGATCGACCAGCGAGATGCTTGCGCTGGGGGTCGGTGAACCGCTGTCGAGATCCTGCTCCAGCGCCGCATCCCAGTTCCACGATCGGCCGGCGACGTCCAGGATGACGTTGACGATGACCGACTGGCTGCCGGCATCGTATTTGCCGGTGTTGCCGCGAATCAGCTCGATTCTCTCGACGCGCGAGGCGGGCACTCGCGCCAGAATGCTCGAGACCGAGTCCTGCTTGCTGCT
>DATGCS010000111.1:0-4979 GCA_035311685.1 Wenzhouxiangellaceae bacterium | reverse complement strand
CATCGACCACATCGACCTCGAACAGGTCTCTTACCCCGTGCTGGTCGGCAGCGTGGCGATCGCCGAGCAGTTTCCCGATCTGGTATGGCCCGACATGGTCAACGAGGAGCGCTGGCGTTTACGCTTGCCGCCGGAGCTCAAGGCCGAACTCTTGTATCCGCGCGATTGCCTGTTCGTTTCGCCCGTGTCTAACGGGATCGGTACAGTGCGCAAAATCATCGACGATGAAGTGATTTTCTTGCGCATCCACCGATCGCCCGAATCGGTGGCTAGTGAATGCCGATCGGACTCTGGTGACCTACCCGACCAACGATGCTATCGAATCACGGCGCTGAGTGAGTCGTCCGGAATGTGCCAAGACAGCGTCAGCGTGAATCGATTTGCCTCGTTCAGTGTCGTATCGGGACCGGATAGGTCGCGAATTTTCTACGCAGATCAAGACGCAATCTTTGTGAGGAATCTCGCAATAAGGAATGGTTGCCCTGCCTTCGGCGATGATCCAACGCAGGTACAGGCGATCGGAGACTTGACTCGCGATATTAGAGCGTTCGGAGCAAGAGACGGTGCGATACATATCGCTTGGATCGACGTTTTGAGCCGAATTCGAAGTCGTGGGCTAATGTACGTGGCGTACAACGAGAAAAAAGGCAATAACGCGATTTTGATTTCGGATGGTGAGCCTTCCAGCCCGTTCTTTGGGTTTGTGGAATCAGAGAGAGCTGTTAGGATAATCTGGAACAGCGCTCGCTTTTATCGAGAGTTCCTATTCAAAGTAGAAAACCCAAATAAGCTCATGGCGGCAACTGTCTCTGCAAATGGGGCTATGCCTGGTGTGCCCGTGGTTTTGAATAAACCCAATGATGTGTCCGACAATGCCTATCCCCCAATTTTATTCTCGCCGGAAAATAGCGGAATCAGTCTATTCTGGCGCTCTGAAATTACAGCGCCTGCAAATGAGAATAGCGTTCAGGTTGCCCGGATGAATCACGAAATGACACAGCTGAGGATCAGCGAATCGCCGCTCTCGCTTGTGAATTTTGAACGGCGACTGATGCAGAAATTTACTGCGCACCATCGCGACCTTGGTCGAGGGCCCGACGGCCTGCTCCCACCGCTTGAGTGCACGCGAGGCGCGGTAGATTCGCCGGGAGAATCCGCTCCGGCGGTGCTGGTGCCTGGAAGGGGTTTGAAGCCAATCGGCCGAGGCGATGCCGAACCGGAGTCAGATGAGGATGGCGGTGGCTAACATTAGCGGCATAATCGAGAAGGGACTCCGACGGTAGGCACGTCCTTGTCGCCGGAATTACGCACGGGCGGTTCCGCCAATACCCGCGTGATACCGAAACCTGCGTGCTGGCCGAGCGTCGTCGTATCGATGTCGGGTTCGGCGCCGACAACATCGAGGTCGAGTCGGACACCGGTGACCTGATGCTGGGCGGTCACGTCAAGCTGCTGACGTTCACCCGCCATGTAGATGATGCGGAGGTACTTGCGCCGTCGCAGGCCGCACGGCTCCAGCTTGAAGATTCCCCGAATGTCGAAACCGTGTTTCTCGACGACGGCCA
Source organism: Wenzhouxiangellaceae bacterium (assembly GCA_035311685.1). Lineage (GTDB taxonomy): Bacteria > Pseudomonadota > Gammaproteobacteria > Xanthomonadales > Wenzhouxiangellaceae. The sequence goes on along the minus strand of DATGCS010000111.1, from coordinate 3,414 downwards.
GCTGATCTCCGGGGCCAGCGTCGCCACGTCTCGCAAAAATGCGCTGATGGTTGGCTCGGTATTCGAGCCGCATATGGTGGTGTGCCGGGACGGCGCCGGCTGATTATTCGGCCGCCGGCACGGCTTTGGTCAGCGCCGCTTCGAGAGGGTTCAAGAGAGCATCGCGTTCGCCGCCGTAGCGGCGGGGAAGACCCGACCCCCAGACCGGTGCGGGCCAGGCCGTGTCACTGCGAAAGCGTGCTATCACGTGCACGTGTAGCTGGGCCACCTGGTTGCCCAGCGCGCCGATGTTGAGCTTGTCCGGCCTGCACGTCTTGCGCAGTGCTTCCGCGGCAATGCGAATTTCGGTCCAAAGCAAATCCTGATCGGCCGGCGCGAGGTCCAGAATTTCGACCGCCCCCTCGCGGCGAGGTAGCAGTATCAACCAGGGAAAGCGGGCATCGTCCATCAACCGAACGTCGCATAACTCGAACGAGACAAGTTCTAGGGTGTCGGTGGTCAGTGCCGGGTCGAGTCGGAATGGCATGTCCTGGAGATTCGCAGCCTGGAGATTTCTCGATCCTATATGACTACGGATGTGTCTGGAAAGCAACCCCGGTTGACGGATGCCCAAACACTAACCGCCGCGCGTTTGGTCGATCCATTCATCTACGACCCGCTCCAGCAGCACCAGCGGCAGGGCGCCGTGACCGAGGATCTGGTCGTGGAAGGCCTTGATATCGAACGCGTCACCGAGCTCGCGCCGCGCCCGCTCGCGCAGTTCGAGGATCTTCATCATGCCCACCTTGTAGGCCAGCGCCTGTCCGGGCATCACCAGGTATCGCTCGATCTCGGCTGTCACGTCGCCTTCGCCCATCCCGGTCTTTTCGAGCATATAGGCGATGGCGCGTTCCCGACTCCAGCGCTTGTAGTGCAGGCCGGTATCCACCACAAGCCGTACCGCACGGAACATTTCGGCCTGGAGACGGCCGAGATTATCGAGCGGGTCGTCCTGGAAGCCGGCCTCCCATGCCAGCTGCTCGGCGTAAAGCGCCCAGCCTTCGGAATAGGCGGTAAACGGCACCAGCCGGCGAAACATCGGCAGGCCTTCGAGCTGCTGGGTGATGGCGAGCTGGAAGTGATGGCCGGGCACGCCTTCGTGGTAGGCCAGCGTTCGCATCCCGAACTGCGGAATCTCGCTGACGTCGCGCAGGTTGGCAAAGAACGCGCCCTTGCGCTTGCCGTCCAGAGAAGGTGGCTGGTAATAGGCGCCCGGCGAGGTCTTCTCGGCAAATTCGGGCACGCGTTTGACTTCGACGCCGAACTTTGGCTTCTGATTGAAATACCGGGCCATGGCCGGATCGATCTCGTCGAGGATAGCCTGGTAGTCGGCCAGGATCTGCTCGCGGCCGGCGTCGGAATCCGCGTAAAGCTGATCGGGTCGTTGCGCGATCTGCTGGACGCGCTCGCCAAGCGTGCCAGCAGTCAATCCCTCGGCACGCAATATGGCGTCCATTTCGCTTCCGATGCGCTCGACCTCGGCCAGGCCGATCCGGTGGATTTCCTCCGGGCTCATGGTGGTGGTCGTGTTCCGCTCGACCGCCTGGCGGTAGTAGGCGTCGCCGTCGGGCAGGCGCCACACGCCATCGTTGCTGGTGGCCTTCGGTGCAAGTCTTTTCAGGTAGGCCAGAAGCTCGCGGTAGGCCGGGTAGACGCTGGCGTCGACAGCGGCCACAACGTTGGCACGGAGTTCGGTCCGTCGCTCCGGATCGATTTTCGATTCTTCAATTTCATCCATTCGTTCGTCGAAGCTGGCAACCAGAAGGTGGTCGGCCGGCCCGGGCTCGAGGAATCCCTCGATCTGATCGACCACCTTGTTGACCGCGAACGCCGGCGGCAGGATGCCGCTGTTTTCGCGCAGACGCAGCCCGGCCAGCACCTGGTCGAATTTTTCGTCGAAACGATTGAGCCGATCGATGTAATGTTCGGCGCCCAGTTCATCCTCGATCACGTGCTGCTGGGTCATGAAGTTGGGCAGGCTGCTTTGAACACCGAACATCTGGTTGACCGGGAAGTTGTGCAGCCGCCAGCGTCCGGCTTCTTCCACGGTATTGGACATGAAGTAATCGAACACGTCGTAGGACAGCAGCGCCTGCCCGCTGTAATTCCCGCGCTCGTAGCGCTGGAAGGTTTCGTACTCTTCGCGCCAGTATTCAAGCTGTTCGAGTTCGGCCTCGGGCGACGAATCGCTGAAGCGCGCGTTGTGGCCACGGATGCCGAATTGGTCCAGCAGTCTCAACGAGGTCAGCAATTCGGGCTGCTGCAGGCTGAACTTTAGAAAGACCCGGCTGTAGAACCAGTCGATTGAAAGCGGCTTGAAGTACCAGAAGTTGGTGAACAGCAGTGCGCCGGCGAGGCCCAGAACGACCAGCGAAACGCCGGTCCACTTGAAGAATCTTTTCATTTCGGCTTTTTCGTGAAATCGAGACTGAACACGTTATCCGGCGCAAGCCGGACCCTGCATGCGCCAGAGGTCATGTCAACCGGGCGGTTTTCGGATACGGCCGTACATCCCCGGCCGGATCACGCCGGAGCGTCTCCTGCAGCCCGCGCCACCATTCGGGTTCAAAAAGGTCCCCGTGTGCCTGCGCGAACAATTTTCTATGGGCGGGCGACAGATCGATGAAACGCGGGAAGTGTTCGGGGAACACATCGCCGCGCTCGACCGGATACCAGGGCTGGTCGGCAAATTCCTCTTCTTCGGAACGCGCCGGCGGAACGCGTCGAAAATTAAGTTCTGTGATCAGGCTGACCTCGTCGTAGTCGTAGAACACACAGCGGCGCGATCGCGTCACGCCGAAATTCTTCAGAAACAGGTCGCCGGGAAACAGGTTGGAGCGGGCAAGATCCTTGATCGCCTGGCCGTAGTCCAGCACCATCGCCTCGGCCTCGTCCTGTGGCGATTCGCGCAGATACAGATCCAGCGGCCTGACCCGGCGCTGCACGAAACAGTGCTGAACCAGTACCCGGTTGTTGTCGACGCGCACGCTGCGGCCGCATTCGGATTCGAGCTCGGCGATCAGCTTCTCGTCGAAACGTGTCCGGTCGAATTCCAGATGGCGGTATTCCTGGGCGTCGATCAGCCGGCCGACCCGGTCGTGGTTGAACACCAGTCGATATTGCGACAGCACATGCTCGCGGCCGATCTTCTTGCCTGGCGCAAAGTGGTCGCGAACGATCTTGAACACCAGTGGATACGACGGCTGCGTGAAAACCACCATCACCATGCCGCGTTTGCCGTCCGCCTCGACGAGATGCTCTTCGGCGACGCGTTCGAGATGCTTGAAAAAGTGGCGATAGCGCTCGGTCTTGCCCTGCTTGACCCGGCCGAGCACGGTGTAGAGCTCGTCGATGGGTTTGTCGGGCAACAGCGTG
>DATGCS010000110.1:0-8531 GCA_035311685.1 Wenzhouxiangellaceae bacterium | reverse complement strand
ACGTCGACCGGTTCCAGCCCGGCGATGGTGCGCATGAGCACGTTGTTGTCGTCGTCGACGACCAGGTCGCGGCCTTCGACCAGCTCCACGCCCATCTGCTGGGCGAGGTAGGCGTGCTCGAAGTACGCCGAATTGAAAACACCCGGCGTCAGCACGACCACGTTCGGATATTCCACGGGTCTCGGCGACAGCGAGGCCAGCATGTCGAACAGCTGGGCGGGATATTCGTCCACCGGCTGGATGCCGCTGTCCTCGAACAGCTCCGGGAAAACGCGCTTCATCACCTGGCGGTTTTCCAGCATGTAGGACACGCCCGACGGGATACGCAGGTTGTCTTCCAGCACGTAGACGGTGCCGTCGCCGCCGCGAACCAGGTCGCTGCCGCAGATGTGGGCCCAGATACCCAGCGGCGGCGAGAATCCGCGGCACTGCTCGCGGAAGTTCTCGGAACCGGCGATCAGGTCGGCCGGCACGACGCCGTCTTCGATGATCTTCTGATCGTTGTACAGATCGTCGATGAACATGTTGAGCGCGCGCACGCGCTGTTCCAGACCTTCCGAGATGCTGTCCCATTCCTTTTTCGGGATCACCCTCGGGATGAGGTCGAACGGCATCGCGCGGTCGACGCCGGTGTCCTCGAAATAGACCCGGAAGGTAATGCCGGCGACCAGCGCGGCAACCTCGCAGGCGAGCTTGCGCTCGCTGATTTCCTCGGCGTCCAGGCTCTTCAGATACTTCCAGAGCGCGCGTGAAGCCGCGCGGGGGCGGCCCGAGGGCGTGACGAGTTCGTCGTAGAACTCCGAAACCTTGTAGTCGTTTAAGTCCATGCCCTAATAAACTACACACTTGAGCGAATAAAACAACCCGGGCTGCTAGCATGTGGTTGTCCGTTCAGCGAAGAGGAGCAAAGATGAATATTGCGACGACCGAACATCCCGTGCTCGACGACACTGTGCTCGTAGTCGTCGATGTCCAGGGTCGGCTGGCACGCCTGATGCACGAAAGCGACGCCATGATCCATGCGCAAGGCGTGCTGATTCGAGCCTGTCGTCAGCTTGATATTCCTGTTGTCTGGGCCGAACAGTTGCCCGACAAGCTGGGGGCCACCGTCGACGAACTCCAGGAACCGCTGACCGGGCTTTCGCCGTGCGCCAAGTCGAGCTTCGGTTGCATGGGCGACGCCACGATCAGAGAGCGAATCGAGGCCTCCGAACGCAAGCAGGTATTGCTGTGCGGCATCGAAACCCATGTATGTGTCTGGCAGACTGCCGCTGCTTTGCTTCGGGATGACTACAGCGTGCACCTGATCGCCGACGCCACCTCGTCGCGCAGCAGGTTCAACCGGGACATCGGTTTTCGTCGCATGGAACGCGCCGGCGTTCATTTGAGCAATGTCGAGATGGTGCTGTTCGAGTTGATGGTGGATGCGAAGCATCCGAAGTTTCGGGATGTGACGAAGCTCTTGAAGTAGGTTTTTTTACACTTCTGGTCGTGGGGGCTGGGGTTCATGCGCTCGGCTTCAACTTCAGAAGCGGTTTCGCCACGCGGTGATGAGGGCACACTGGCTGTGTGCAGCAGCTTTCGAATCAAATTTAGATTCAACTTCATTTCGCCACGCGCTTCGCGCTTGCAGGCGACCTGCTTTTCACAAGCGCCTGAAAAGTAGGCAAAAGCGCTTTTAAAGGCGACAGCTGTTCGAGGTGCCGGTCGGACCGGTCCGGGGGTTGGGTGTCAGGCATCGGGCTTCGATTGCGGATCTTTTTGTACGTGCGAGGTGTTCATCTTCAGCTCCCGGGCGTTGACGAGATTGCGGCCTCGATGGTTACCGGAACGGGGTCCCGGCGACCGGTGGCTACATGATTCATCGGTGGATGCTGAAGCGGGTTTCAGTTTTGGGATGGTAAGGGGGTCACGAGCCCCGATCTTGGTCGGAATTCTTTACAGGTTTCAAACCAGCGCCGGTAACGGCGCCCGCCGCCGCGGCGGTGGTTGAACCGCACTCGCACCAGTCCTGCCGTCCGGCACGAAATCCACCTGGCCACCGACCCATTCGAATGAGCACAATGCCAGTCTTCAAGAATCAGCGAAGCCGAGATCAACCACCAAACCACCCCTCCGATCCAACTCGCAGCCAGACGAACTGCCGCCTGTTAGAGCGCTTTTGCCTACTTTTGTCGCGACTGACAAAAGTAGGTCGCCCGCAACTGCGCAGCGCGGGGCGAAATGCCTTTGCCTTTCCGTTTAGAGCCGATCAATCAGAATCGAAATGGTGGAACGGAACGAATTTGAAAGAAACCGCCCTGTGTCGACTGCCTAGAATCAGAAAGCCTCAAATTCAAAGCTACATATTCAAAAGCCGCCCGCCGTCGACGGCGAGAATCTGGGCGGTGACGTAGGGCGCGTCCAGCGCCAGAAAAGCCACCGCGCCGGCGATGTCTTCCGGCCGGCCCTGCCGCTTGAGCGGCACCCGCGCCATGATGTCGCGCATGGATTCCTCCGAGTTGGCCGCATCGCCCTCGGGCCAGAGGATGGAGCCCGGGGCGACGCCGTTGACCCGGACTTCGGGAGCAAGATCTTTGGCCAGCGCGCGGGTCTGCATGATCAGGCCGGCCTTGGCCTGGCTGTAGATGGCGTGATCGGCCAGCGGCACGATACCGTGGATGTCGACCAGGTTGACGATGCTGCCGCCGCTGTCTTCGGCGGCCTTGGCGAACGCCAGCGACAGCCAGAACGGCGCCCGCTGGTTGCTGTCGATCAGCGCATGCCAGTCCGGATGCGAAGCGTCGGCCACCGGCGTTGGATAGAAAGCCGAGGCGTTGTTGACCAGTACGTCGACCCGGCCGAATGCCGACAGCGCCGCACCCACGATCGCATCCGGGGCGTCGTCGTCGCCGAGCTCGGCCTGGATGACGGCAGCTGAATCGGTGCGTGCTTCATTGAGTGCGGCGGCCAGTGCGTCGGCCTCGGCGCGCGAAGCGCGGCAGTGGATCAGCACGTTCAGCCCCCGGGCATGCAGGCGCTCCACGATGATCGCGCCGATGCGCCTGGCCCCGCCCGTTACAATCGCTGTTTTAGTGTCTTGTTGATCAGTCATTGTCCGACCCTTCTTTCAATCTGCCTGAACCGCCGGCCGAACTGGCCGAGCTGAGCAAACAATTGTGCACCACGATCGTCAATGCGATCGAGACTGACGGTCCGATGCCGTTCCAGCGTTACATGGAGATGGCGCTCTACGAGCCTGGACTGGGCTATTACGTCAACGGCCTGCACAAGTTCGGCGCCGCCGGCGATTTCGTCACCGCGCCGGAACACGGCCGGCTGTTTGCGTTGGCGATCGCACATCAGCTCGATCCGCTGGCTCCGCAGCTCGGTCCGGACTGGGTTGTTATGGAGCTGGGACCGGGTTCGGGTGCGCTGGCGCGCGACCTGCTTTGTCAGATGCGGAATCCGCCGGCGAAGTACCTGCTGCTGGAATCCAGTGCACCGCTGCGCGAGGTGCAGCGCGAGACCCTTTCGGCGTTGCCCGATGAACTCCTGGCACGGGTCGAGTGGATCGCTGCACCGCCGTCCGATCGATTCGACGGGGCGGTGATCGCCAATGAAGTCGTCGACGCGCTGCCGGTGGCGCGATTTCGAATGCACGAGACGGGCGTCGAGGAGGCGCGGGTGAATGTCGAGGCCGGGCGCCTGTGCTGGGATTTTGCACCGGCCGACGGGCGAGTGTTGCGCGCTGTCGAGAACGTGTTGTCCGATCTGCCTGAACCGCCCGGCGTCGGCTACTGCAGCGAAGTCTGCGTCGACCTGCCCGAATGGCTGGACACCGTAACCGCACCGCTCAATCGTGGACTCGCGCTGATGATCGACTACGGATATTCGCGATGCGAGTACTACCATCCCGATCGCAACGCCGGTACGCTGGTCTGCCAATATCGTCATCGGGCACATTTCGATCCGTTCGCGTGGCCGGGGTTGACCGACATTTCCGCGTTCGTCGATTTCACTGCCCTGGCCGAAGCCGCGCAGCATTGCGGCCTGGCGGTCGCTGGTTTTACCAACCAGGCCGGATTTTTACTTGGCAGCGGGGTTGGCGAGGCATTGGAGCAGGTGGCCGACGAGCGCGAGAGGCTGCGGCTCTCAGGCGAGTTCAAGCGTCTGGTGCTGCCCGGAGAAATGGGCGAGAAGTTCAAGGTCATGGCGCTGGTTCGAGAAGTTGACCACAACATCGACTGGATGCCCGAGGCATTTGCGTTGTCCGACCAGCTGGGCCGGTTGTAAGCGGTGTTTCGTGCCCGGACTTGCCTTTATCGCGATTTGAAGCAATGATCACGAAAGGTCACGGGCAGCGGGTCACGACGGTATGAGCAGCGAAAGCGACTCCGACAAGCGCGCTCCGTGTCCCGATGAGCCGGCCGGCCGGCCGGATTTCGATCAACTCTGGAAGGCCCTGGCGCCGCACGTGCGGGCCGCAGTCTCTCGCCATCGCTCCAGGGACGTCGCGCTGGCCGCCGACGACCTGGTACAGGAAGTACGCATTCGGGTATGGACGGTGTACTCGGGTGACAGAAATTCGCGGTTCAATACGTCTTACTACTACAAGGTGGTCAACAGCGCCATTATCGACAGCCTCAGAAGCCACCGGGGTACGCTCGCGCATTCGGTACGAACCGAGTCCGATGGCGAGGAAGACGAGCCCGCGCTGATCGAACGACTCGGCGGAGAAGAACAGGGCCCCGACAGCGTTTTCGATGAGCAGCAGCGCAGGGCCAGGCTGCTTGAGGCGATTCGGCAATTGCCGGCCGGCAGAAGGCGCGCTGTAACCCTTTTCCTGCAGGGGTTCACGGTACCGGAGATCGCCGATCTGCTCGGCTGTGACCGCAATCGCGCACACAATCTCGCATATCGTGGCGTGCGCGCGCTGAAACAATTGATGGGTACAGATAAATGAAGAAATTCCAGGATCGATACAGCCCGATGTTTCGCGACGCCACGTGCGGTGCGACGCACGATGCCGGTCACTGCCCGCCCGCCGAGTTGCTTGCCGATCTCGCCGCCGGTCGTGCGTGGCCGTGGCGGCGTCGCCGTCTGGTCGAACATCTTTCCCACTGCAGCCACTGCGCCGATGACTATCGGGTGCTCACCACCGCACGCGATGGCCTGGTGTCGGCGCTCGAAGATCGGTGCCGTGACGACGAAGGTGTTAGGCCCGGCTGGTTGAGCGCAGGGCTGGCGAGCGCCGCTGCGCTGGTCGTGGTCGCGCTGAGCGTATCGGTACTGGTGACGACCGACGGCCCGAGCCGCGGGCCCGAACAGGGGGTGTTGTTCGCCAGCCAGTTCGAACCTGCCCCGCGTGCGGTGCGGTCGCAGTCACCTTCCGAGCGCGTGTTCACCAGTGATTTCGGCGAGACCGAAGGCAGCGTGCAGCTGTTCAGGGACGACTTCGACGGTTGAGCAGGCTTTGATAAGGCCTCGCTCCGGGGGGCATAATCGGGTCCGGATTCCCACCCGGACCGCGCCATGCGGAAGTCGATACTGCTGATCGGTCTCACCGCGCTGGTGCTGGCCGTCTATGCCCTATACCTCGCTTACGACGCCGGTGAGTTTCGCAGCGTCGACAATCTCCATCCCGGCAGCTGTCGAAAGATTCCAGGCGTACCCGGCGCCGAGGACATCACGCTGCATTCCGATTGGGAAGTGGCGCTGGTCTCGAGCTTTGATCGGCGGGCCGCGATGGACGGCAGCATCCGACCGGGCGGCATTTTCGCCTGGGCGCTGGACGGCTCGATGGACGCCCCGGTCAACCTGACGGCCGACGCCGGTATCGATTTCCGGCCGCACGGGATCTCGCTGTTCGTCGGTCCCGACGGCCGCGCGACACTGTTCGTGATCAACCATCCCGGAGAATCCCTGTTCGGAACGCAGCCCGAGGTCGGCCCGTCGGCCCCGGCGCATACCGTCGAGGTATTCGACCTGGACGGCATGAGCCTGGTCCACCGCGAAACCCTTGCGCACAAATCGACGATGATCAGTCCGAACGATATCGTGGCCGTCGACCACCAGCGCTTCTATTTCACCAACGATCACGGCAGTGCACCTGGCTGGAAGCGAACGCTGGAAGACTGGCTGCGGCTGGGCTGGGCGAATGCGGTTTATTTCGACGGCGTCGAATTTCACGAGGCGGCCGACGGGCTGAGCTACGCCAACGGCATCAATCTCTCACCCGACGCTACCCGCTTGTATGTTGCCGAAGTCACCCACGGCCGGATCCGCGAATATGCTCGCGACGCCGAAACCGGCGTGCTGGAAGAGCTTCGCCGGATCGATGTCGGTTTCGGCGTGGACAACATCGAGGTCGATCCCGATACCGGCGAGTTGATGCTGGGCGGACACGTCAAGCTGCTGACGTTCACCCGTCACGCCCAGGACGCGAACGTGCCGGCGCCTTCGCAGGCCGCGCGGGTCCGGCTGAAGGATTCCCCGCAGGTCGAAACCGTTTTTCTCGACGACGGTGAGCTGATATCCGGCGCGAGCGTTGCGACGAGACGCGAAGGCGTGCTGCTGGTGGGCTCGGTATTCGAGCCGCATATGATCGTCTGCCGGGCCGGCGCCGGCTGACGACTCGATCGTCGACCCGTCAGCCGACACGTGCGGTGATTCTGAGTCCGCCCAGGTTGCCGCCCTCGAACAAATGCTGCATGGACTGGTAGAACGCGTCGAGCTTGCCGAAGGTCGCCGGGCCGTGCAGATGGACGAAGCGCACGCGGTCGGACGCGAAACTTTGACGCCGCTGGGCGACGAAAGCGGTCCAGTCGGCGCTCATGTCGATCAGTTCCACGTCCTGAAAGCCGGCGTTTTCCATCGCCCGACGGTAGTGGTCGGCCGACAGCAGTTCGGTGCAGTAAACGTCTGTTGCCAGTGTTTCGACTTCGCCGGCAGTCAGCGGCCCGCGCCTGAAAAAATCCTCGATATAGATTCGGCCGGTATTCTTGAGTATCGACCGACAGCGGTGCAGCAGCGCTGTCTTGTCCGGAATATGCAGGAAGGTCAGCCAGCTGACCAGCGCATCGAAGCCGGCGACCGGCAGCATTGTTCTCAGAAAGTCGCCGTGCAGGTGTTCGATTCGGTGATCGAGCCCGCAACGCAAGGTGAGCCGGGATGCGCTTGCGTGGAGTTCGCGCTGCAATTCGACGGCGGTAACGCGGCAGCCTGAAGTCGAGGCCATGTGCCGGGCCGGGCCACCAAGGCCGGAGCCGATATCGATGATGCGCATCGAAGTCTCGATGCCGAGGCGCCTGATCGCCTCGTCCACGGCTTCGGTGCCGCCGTAATGCAACTGGTCGAAAGCCGCCAGATCCGAGGGCGCAAGCGGGGCATGCGGCGTCTTCCCGATGGCGCGCAATTCGCGATCGACGCGTTCGACATCGGAATACAGCTTCATGGTCTTGATGGCGTCGGCCGGATTGTTCATTGCAGGTCATCGTTTGTGGCAATTCCTCAATCCTAACTGCCGGCGTGTGCATTCGATGTCGGTTCCGCGGGAACGCATCAGTCGACGATCAACACCGGGCATTCGGATAACTCAGCCCGCCGCGTGTTCGCCATCAGTTCGCTCGATCGGCCGAACTCACCGCGGCCGTGCGAGTCGGGCGCCGGATGGATAGGGACAAACGTCCCCGGTCGGATCGCGCCGCAGCTTGTCCTGCAGATTCCGCCACCAGCCCGGCTCGAACAGGTCGCCGTGGGCTTGCTTGAACAACGTCCGATGACCTGGCGAAAGATCTATGAAACGCGGGAAATGCTCCGGGAACACATCACCGCGCTCGACCGGATACCAGGGCTGGTCGGCAAATTCCTCTTCTTCGGAGCGCGCCGGCGGGACGCTTCGAAAATTAAGTTCGGTGATCAGGCTGACCTCATCGTAGTCGTAGAAAACACAGCGGCGCGATCGCGTTACGCCGAAATTCTTCAGGAACAGGTCGCCGGGAAAGAGATTGGAGCGGGCAAGATCCTTGATCGCCTGTCCGTAGTCCAGCACCATCGCCTCGGCCTCGTCTTGCGGCGATTCGCGCAGATACAGATCCAGCGGCCTGACCCGGCGCTGCACGAAGCAGTGCTGAACCAGTACTCGGTTGTTGTCGACGCGCACGCTGCGGCCGCATTCGGCTTTTAGCTCTGCGACCAGCGCCTCATCGAAGCGCGCCCGGTCGAACTCCAGATGGCGATATTCCTGGGCGTCGATCAGCCGGCCGACGCGGTCGTGGTTGAACACCAGTCGATATTGCGACAGCACATGCTCGCGGCCGATCTTCTTGCCTGGCGCAAAGTGGTCGCGAACGATCTTGAACACCAGCGGATACGACGGCTGGGTGAACACCACCATCACCATGCCGCGCTTGCCGTCCGCCTCGACGAGATGCTCTTCGGCGACGCGTTCGAGATGCTTGAAAAAGTGGCGATAGCGCTCGGTCTTGCCCTGCTTGACCCGGCCGAGCACGGTGTAGAGCTCGTCGATGGGTTTGTCGGGCAACAGCGTG
>DATGCS010000109.1:0-3757 GCA_035311685.1 Wenzhouxiangellaceae bacterium | reverse complement strand
GGACGTCTTCCAGGTTGTTGCGCAACTGGCCGGGCTCGATCTCAATGCCGACCGCCTTGAGCGAGTCGAGGTACCGCCGGGAGGTCAGCACCTCGGCGTCCAGTTCGATACCGAAATCACCGAATTCGGTATCGCGCACAGTGCCGGAAAACGCGCTTTCGGATTCGAATTGCCCGCCGACGGCGTCGACGACTTCGGCCGCGATGCGCTCGGGATCGATCCCGGCCATTTCCATTTCCACGCCGACGCGGCGCGGTTTGCCCGCATGACCGTCGTGCCAAGGCAGTGGTTCAAAATCAGACATAGTCAATACACCAGGTTCACCATGCCCAGCATCGCCAGCAGGAACAGCACGCTCATGGGCAGGCCGATGCGGATGAAGTCCTTCACCTTGTATCCACCGGGGCCGATGATCAGCGCGTTGACCGGGTGCGTGGGCAGTATGAAGGCGTTGGACGTGCCCAGCGCGATGATGAGGGCGTAAATCGCCGGATTGGCACCGGTGGCCAAGGCGATATTGATCGCGATCGGCACCAGCAGGACGGTGGCCCCTACATTCGACATGACCAGCGTGAACACGGTGGCCAGCACCGCCAGCGCAACCTGCATCCAGATGTCGCCGATGTCGCCGACCAGCGCCAGCATTTCCTGCACCAGCCAGGCGGCGGTGCCGGTAACTTCCATTGCGAATCCCAGCGGAATCAGGCTTGCCATCAGGAACACGGTCTTCCAGCTCACGGCCTGATAGGCCTCGTCCATGCTGAGCACGCCGGTCAACACCATGCCGATCGCGCCGGTCAGCAGGGCCACCGACAGATTGAACTCGGTAAACAGGATCAGCCCCATGGCGAGCAGGAAAAATACCAGCGCGTGCGCCACTTTCTGCGGCCTCGCTTCTTCCTTGGGCACGTCGGTGGCGACAATGAAATCCTTGTCGCGGGCCACGGCGGACAGGTCGCGCCAGGACGAATGCGAAACCAGGCAATCGCCCACTCTGAGCGCCTCACCGCGCAGCCCCTCACGCACGATCTCTTCGCCGCGATTGATCGCCAGTACGGAGATGCCGAAGCGCGACCGGAGTCGGGCGTCGCCGATGGTTTTGCCGATCAGATTGGAGCCGGGCGGAATCACCACCTCCGAGATCCCGGCCCGGCCCGGGTCGAACAGCGTGCCGAAGCTGCGCAGTCTCGGTTGCAGTCGCAGCTTGTTGTCGACCGCAAAGCGCCCCACCTGCTCGCGCGTGCCCATCACCCCCAGCACGGTTCCGACCCAGATCATCTCGTCGGCCGGCGGCGCAAGCCTGGGTTCGTCGGTGCTCTGGATCGCCAGCATCAACGGCGCCCCGTCGAGCATCTCGGCCTCGGCCACGCGCATGCCGACCAGCGGCGAATCGACGGTGACCAGCAGTTCATAGATGTCGCCGGTGATGCCGTAGACCTCGGCGAAGTAGTTCTTGGTGCGTCCCGGCGACGCCGGACGCTTGGCGTGCGTGCGCGGAATGAAGCTCTTGCCCAGCGTCACCAGAAAGAGCAGTGCGACAGCCAGCAACGCCAGGCCAATCGGGCTGACCGAAAAAAGCCCGAACGGCTTCATCGCCTCGGCGCCGGGCGGCAGCGATCGATTCGACGTCTGGATCAGATCGTTGAGCAGGATCAGCGGCGACGAGCCGACCATCGTGATGGTACCGCCAACGATGGCGCAGAAGCCCACCGGCATCAGCAAGGTCGAAAGCGGGATGTCCAGGCGGCTGGAGACCCGGCCGGCCACGGGCAGGAACAGGGCCGTGGCGCCGGTATTCTGCATGAACGCCGAGATCAGTCCGACCGAACTCGCCAGCATGATGACGATCCGGTTCTCCGACTTGCCGCCGTAGCGGACAATGGTGGCCGAAACGGTGTTCATCACGCCGGTACGATCGAGGCCGGCGCCGATGATCATCACCGCGATCACCGCGATCACGGCGTTGGATGCGAAACCATCGAACAGCTGCTCGCCGGGCACCAGTCCGAGCAGCCCGGCCAGCACCATGATGGACACGGCAGCAATGTCGATGCGAACGATCTCGCTGGCGAACGCGAAGATGGTCAGACCAAGCAGGGCCAGGACCAGCAACATGTCCCCGGTCAGTGTCAGTTCGCTTTCCATCGCCTCCTGGTCCAGCTTCGCTTTGGTTTTTATTCGGGCGTGCTACAGGTTACACAGGTTGGCATGGATTTGAATGAAGTTTGTGTGCTTGGTGCTCGAACAGACGTTCGGCTTCACCCTTAGAGTCCGTTTCGCGGGGCGAAAAGGCCTTTGAATTTTTCAAGACGCCTTCGGGCCAGTCATGGCGCCCTAGTGTACCCCGTCGTTAATCCTGTAACTTTCAGCGAGTCGGAAAGCGCTTAGCTGCAAGGCAGGGCTCGCCGGGAATGCTTATTGCCTTTCCAAGAGTCCTAACGCCGCAGATGAGCGCTTTCCGGCTCGCCCTTCGGGAGTGCGTCTGAGTCGACATTGCTGCGTTCCGACCCTTGTAAAGGGCGTGCCATTCACCGCGGGTCGCGCCTTGCACTGTCGATTCAGTCACACTCTGAATGTTACAGGATTAACGACGGGGTACACTCGCTCACTCCCGAGCCCGGGAACGCACAGATCGCAATCGCGCCTCGATCCGATCGAGCAGAAGATTCCCGCAGCCGCCCGGCGAAACCCGCGCGGTCAGGCTGTCGTCGGCGCTGCGCTCGGCGAGCTGGTCAAGCTCATCACCCACCTTGCGATAGGCGTCGCGAAAGGTCATGCCCTCGGCAACCAGTTCGTTGGCCCGATCGGTGGCATGCATGGGCGCACCGATGGAATCGCGCATGCGCTCCCGGTTCCACTCAAGCCCGGCCAGCAGCGCCGGCGTCAATGCCAGACCTTCCAGCCCGCGGCCGAAGGCGCGCAGCACCGGCGGCTTGGTGTCCTGAAGATCGCGCTGGTAGCCCGAAGGCAGGCTCAGCACCGAGTCCAGTTCGGCGCGGGCACCGACCACCGTGGCGTGCAGCGCGCGCAGCAGTTCCACGCCGTCGGGGTTGAACTTGTTGGGCATGATCGACGAGCCGGTGCAGAACTCGGGCGACACCGTGACGTAGCCGAACTCCTGGCTGGCATACAGGCTCAGATCCCAGCACAGTCGACGCAGATCGGAAGTGGCCGCGGCGAGCGCATCGATTGCGCGCGATTCCACCTTGCCGCGCGCGGCCTGCGCATTCTGCGGATTGACGGCCAATCGGGCGAAACCGAGCTCTGCGGCGACGCCGTCACGGTCCAGCGCCAGGTTGACCCCGAAACCCGAAGCGGTGCCCAGCGGAGATGCGTCCAGCCAATCGTGGATGGCTGCAGCCAGCTCGGCGTTGTCGACGAAAGCCTCGGCGTGGCCGGCCCACCACAAGCCCAGCGAACTGGGCATGGCCTGCTGAAGATGGGTATGACCAGGCAGCGGCACGTCGCGTTCGGCATGGGCCCGCTTCAGGGCCACTTCGGCTATGTCGCCGCACAGTCCAACCAGTCGTTGCAGCCTGTCCTTGAGATAAAGCCGCAGCGCGACCGCGATCTGATCGTTGCGACTCCGCCCGGCGTGGATGCGCTTTCCGGTCTCGCCGAGGCGTTCGGTCAACCAGGCTTCGATCGCCGAGTGCCCGTCCTCGAATCGATGGTCGAGCACGAACTCGCCTGCGGCAAAGGCATCGGCCAGCGCGTCGAGTTCGCGACCCATTGCGCCGGCCTGGTCGTCGCTGAG
>DATGCS010000108.1:0-5722 GCA_035311685.1 Wenzhouxiangellaceae bacterium | reverse complement strand
AGCGCTCCAGCAGCACCTCGGCCGGTGTCAGGCCGGTGGCCACGATGCGCTTGAGCGGCTGCAGGAAGCCGGTTTCATCGTCGCCGGCGGCATTCAGCCGGCGCCGGCCGGCCAGGCCCTTGTGGGCCAGCGCCAGCATGTCGCCGGCGATTTCCCGGACGGATCTGCCGCCGATGCGAGCCTCCAGCCCGTTGCGCGAAACGTCGCCGCGCAACGCATGCAGATCGTCGCTGCTCCAGCCTTTGACCAGCTCCAGGCAACCGTCCAGGCTGGTCGAGTCGTACAGCGCGCCCACCCACAGTGCCGGCAGTGCGCACAAGCGCTTCCAGGGCCCGCCGTCGGCCCCGCGCATTTCCAGGAACTTCTTCAGCCGCACCTCGGGGAAAGCCGTGGTGAGGTGGTCCTCCCAGTCGGCCATGGTCGGATATTCGCCCGGCAGCGCCGGCAGCTTGCCGGCCATGAAGTCGCGAAATGACTGTCCGGCGGCGTCGATGTAGCGGCCCTCGCGGCGTACGAAGTACATGGGTACGTCCAGCATCCATTCGGCGTAACGCTCGAAGCCGAAACCAGGTTCGAACACGAACGGCAGTTGACCGGTGCGCTGCGAATCGGTATCGGTCCAGATATGGCTGCGGTAGCTCACGTAGCCGCTCGGCCTGCCTTCGAGAAATGGTGAGTTGGCAAACAGCGCCGTGGCGATCGGCTGCAGCGCCAGCGAGGCGCGGAATTTGTCGACCATATCCTGCTCGCTGGAAAAATCCAGGTTGACCTGCACCGTGCAGGTGCGGGTCATCATGTCCAGTCCGAGCG
This sequence comes from Wenzhouxiangellaceae bacterium, assembly GCA_035311685.1. Taxonomy (GTDB): domain Bacteria; phylum Pseudomonadota; class Gammaproteobacteria; order Xanthomonadales; family Wenzhouxiangellaceae. Next base: position 4,912 of record DATGCS010000108.1, on the reverse strand, counting down.
TACCTACCCTGGGCATGTGCGCGCGCATGATCTTGTACCGCTCCTTGGGCATCCAGGGGATTTCTTCGCGCCTGGCCGTGGGATGGAACCCGAGGCCCAGGAACCCCAGACCCATAGGCTCGGCGATGGACTTCACTTCGGCCAGGTGGGAATTGACCTCGTTGCAGGTCTCGTGCAGGTCCTCCAGCAGGTCGCCGGAAAGCTCGAACTGACCGCCCGGCTCCAGCGTGATCGAGCAGCCTTCGCGCTTGAGCGCAATGATGTTGCCGTTTTCGGATTCAGGTATCCAGTCGTAGCGCTCGGCCAGCCGACGCAGCAGCACGCCGATGCCGTTTTCGCCCTCGTAGGCCAGCGGCGCGCGGTCGGCCAGCGTGAAGCCGAACTTCTCGTGCTCGGTGCCGATGCGCCAGTTTTCCTTCGGCTTGCAGCCGTCGACCAGATATTCCACTAACTGTCGGGTATCGGTAAGGATCGGTGATGCTTGCGTGGAATCGCTCATGTATCGTGCCGGGGGCGAAAACCCGGATTATCGCCCATCGCCACGCGATTCGCATGCATGTTCCGTTTAACGTCGTTTATCCATCGACTCAGCCGCACTCTGAATGTCACAGGAATAACGTCGGGGGTACACTAGATTCCAATGAATCCCGCTATGCCGCCCAACCCGACACAAGTCCGGCAGAGCCGGGACGCCATCGTCGATAAAGGGCGCGTGGGGTGGGTTCGGGCGCTGATGTGTGCAGTGCTGATTGCATGGTGCATGTCGGCTGCCGCGGCCGGCGAAATCCACCGCGGCCTGGGGCCTTCCCCGGATACGCTGGATATCCACCGTGCCCAGGGGCTTTCCGCATTCAACCTGCTGCGCGATCTGCACGAAGGGCTGCTGACCCGTGATGCGGCCGGGCGCCCGGTGCCCGGCATCGCGCGCAGCTGGCAGGTCTCCGACGACGGCCGCATTTGGGTCTTCGAACTCGATCCGAACGCGCGCTGGTCCGACGGTGCATCGATTACCGGGGCCGATTTCGAGCGCGGCTTTGCCCGCGCCATAGATCCGGCTACCGCTTCACCGACGGCCGGATGGCTGGAATCGGTCGAAGCGGTGCGCGCGTTGTCCGAACACCGGCTGCAGATTGATCTCGAGCGGGCCGTGCCGTGGTTCGAAGAACTGCTGACGCTGCCGGTGACGTTTCCATGGTCGGCCGACGAAAGCGGTTCGTTCAGTGGGGCGTTCGTGCTGGAAGAGCGCGTGCCGGGCGCGCACTTCGCGCTGCGCCGCAATTCGCATTATCGCGAGGCGGGAGACATGGACGTCGATGCAGTGGTCTGGCACGTGACCGAAGATCCCTCGGCCGAACTGGCGCGCTTTCGTGCCGGCGAACTGGACATCACCGAATCCGTCCCGCCGGGCCGGCTCGACTGGCTCAAGCGCGAGCTGGGCGATTCGCTGCGCATTGCGCCTTATCTCGGCAGCTTCTACCTGGTCTACAACCTGCGACGGGCGCCTTTCGAGAACAGTCCCGAACTGCGCGAGGCGCTGTCGCTGGCGATCGACCGCGACATCATCGTCAATCGTGTTCTCGGCACGGGCGAACTGCCGGCATGGCGGCTAGTGCCGCCGGGCCTGGAAGGCTGGCCCGACGAGCCGCCCCCCGAGGCGCGCATGTCGCGAACCGAGCAGATCGAGCGCGCGCGGCAATTGCTTGCACGCGCCGGTTATGGTCCCGGCCAGTCGCTTACCGTGGAGCTGCGCTTCAATTCCTCGCTCGCCCATAGGCGGTTGTCGGCGGCCGTTGCGGCGATGTGGAAGCAGCACCTGGGTATCTCGACCCGACTGGTCAACGAGGAATGGAAAGTATTTGTCACCAATCGTCGACACGGCCGCATCACCGAGATCGTCCGCGGCGGCTGGATTGCCGACTGGGCCGATCCGGGCAACTTCCTCGGCAATTTTCACTCCCAGAGCCCGCTGAACTACGCCTTTTTGCACGATGCGCCCTTCGACGCATTGATGGACCGGGCCGAGCGCCTGCGCGGCGAGGCACGCACCCGCATTCTCTGGGAGGCCGAGGAACGCCTGCTGGACCGCAATGCGATTATCCCGCTGTACTACTATGTGTCCAGGCACCTGGTGCGTCCCGAAGTCTCGGGATACGAGGACAACCCCATGGATATTCATCTTTCGCGTTATTTGAGTCGGACGCCCGAAAAAAGGTGATGTCGATGGCGCGCTTAAATATTCTTGCAGCGTCCATGTTCGGCCTGTTCCTGGCCGGGTGCGACGGAGACCGCGAGCAACCCGCGCCTCAGCCGATCCGGCTCGCCGAACCCGTGCCGGTTGCACTCGATGCGCTCGGGCGGCCGGCGCCGGAGGTTCTGGCCCAGCGCCAGGAACTGCATCGGGGCAACGGCGAAGAGCCCCAGACGCTGGACCCACACCGCGCCGAGGGCGTGCCCACGGCGAACATCCTGCGCGACCTGTTCCAGGGTCTGGCCACCACCGCGCCCGATGGACGCATCGTGCCCGGCGCAGCGGGGCGCTGGGACATCAGCCGCGACGGAATGACCTACACCTTTTACTTGCGCGAGAATGGCCACTGGTCCAACGGTGATCCGGTTACCGCCGACGATTTTGTATTCGGCTTTCGCCGCTCGGTGGATCCGGACACCGCGGCCGTCTATGGGCGCATGCTGATGCCCATAGAAAACGCACAGGCCATCCTGGCCGGCGAACAACCGCCCAAATCCCTGGGCGTCGAGGCGCTCAACGTGCGCACCGTTCAGATTCGTCTGGACGACCCCACGCCCTATTTCCTCGGCCTGCTGACGCACGCATCCACATACCCGGTGCACGCGCCCAGTCTGGCCGAGCACGGCGATGATTTCGTGCTGCCGGGCAACCTGGTCTCCAACGGCGCATACGAACTTGGCGAATGGATTCCCCGTTCGCGAATCGTGCTTGACCGCAACCTCGAATACCATTCGGCCGACAAAGTGATCATCGAACGGGTGGTGTACTACCCGATCGAAGACGAGAATACGGAGTTCCAGCGCTTCCGGGTCGGCGATCTCCACTGGACCGACCAGGTGCCCAGCAACCTGTTCGGCTGGCTGAGCATCAACCTGCCGCAGGCGCTGTCGGTCTCGCCGTGGTTCGGCACCTATTACTTCGGTTTCAATCTTACGCGCGGGCCCTTCAAGGACAATCTGCCGCTGCGCAGGGCTCTGAATCTGGCGATCGATCGCGACATTCTTACGGGCAAGGTCACCCAGTTCGGCGAGATCCCGACCTTTACTCTGGTGCCCGAAGGTCTGCCGGACTACGAGCCGCCGCTGCCGGATTACGCCGTGCTGACCCAGCAACAGCGCGAGGAAATGGCGCGCGAGTTTTATCGCGAGGCCGGCTATTCAGAAAACAATCCGCTGGAAGTGGAGCTTCGCTACAACACCTCCGAAAATCACCGCAAGATCGCGGTCGCCGTGTCGGCCATGTGGAAGCAGACCCTCGGCGTACGCACCCGGCTGATCAACGAGGAGTTCCGCGTTTTCCTGCAAAACCGGGCGATGAGGCGCAACACCGAAGTATTTCGCGCCGGCTGGATAGGCGATTACCAGGATGCCTTCACCTTCCTGGAGCTGTTCCACTCCGACCACCGGCGCAACGATTCCGGCTACCAGAATCCGCGCTACGACCGCTTGCTGGAAGAAATCTCCACCGAACGCATCCCGGCGCGCCGCCGCAACCTGATGGTGGAAGCCGAACGCATGTTGCTGGCCGATCAGATCGTGCTGCCGGTCTACACTTACGTCACCAAGCGTCTGGTCAACCCGCTGCTCAAGGGCTGGGCGCCCAACGTGATGGACTTCCACCCAAGCCAACAGATGTACTTCGTCAAGTCCCGCGCCCAGGCCGAAGCCGAAACGGCAGAAGCCGGGACAGAGCGCAATATCGGTTCCGGCGAAGCGCAGAACGTGACGGTCGTTGACGAGCGGTCCGGCTGAGGCGATGCTGAACTACTCCCTCAAACGTCTGGCCTCGGCCGTTCCGACGCTGCTGATCCTGATCACGGTAGCGTTTTTCCTGATTCGCATCGCGCCCGGCGGGCCGTTCGATTCGGAGAAGGCGCTGCCACCGGAGATCGAGGCCAACCTGGAAGCGCGCTACCAGCTCGACGACCCGCTGATCATCCAGTATTTCCGCTACCTGGGCGATATCGCGCGATTCGACTTCGGCCCGTCGTTCCACTACCGTGACTGGACAGTGAACCAGTTGATTGCACAGGGCGCACCGGTGTCGTTCATGCTGGGCGGCATCGCGCTTGTGCTGGCGTTCTTCGTTGGCACGCTGATCGGCGTATGGGCCGCGCTCAAGCAGAACTCGGCCTGGGATTATCTGACCATGTCGGTGGCGATGCTGGGCATCTCGATTCCCAACTTCGTCGCCGCACCGTTACTGATCCTGCTGTTCGCGATCACCCTCGGCTGGTTGCCGGCCGGCGGCTGGGACGGATCCCTTCAACGCATGGTGCTGCCGGCCATTGCGCTGTCTCTGCCCATGATCGCCTACGTCGCGCGCATCACCCGTGGTTCGATGATCGAGGTACTGCGCTCGAGCTTCATCCGTACCGCCCGGGCCAAGGGCATGCCCGAGCACGAGGTGCTGCTGCGCCACGCGCTCAAGCCCGCGTTGCTGCCGGTGATCTCGTACCTGGGGCCGGCCGCGGCGGCCATCCTTACCGGCTCGGTGGTCATCGAGCGCATCTTCACCATCCCGGGCATCGGCAGCCACTTCGTTCAGGGCGCGCTCAACCGCGACTATACGCTGGTGATGGGCACGGTCGTCGTCGTCGCGGTCTTCGTGGTCCTGTTCAACCTGATCGTGGACATCCTCTAGCCGCGCTCGACCCGCGGGTGC
>DATGCS010000107.1:0-2585 GCA_035311685.1 Wenzhouxiangellaceae bacterium | reverse complement strand
CAGGTCGCGCTGCCAGCGCGAGACCGGCAGCTTCTCGGCCAGGTGCCCGAGCAAAGCGTTGGCGAGACCCAGGTTGCCCTCGCCGTTTTCGAAATCTATCGGGTTGACCTTGTGCGGCATGGTCGACGAGCCGACTTCGCCTTCCACGGTCTTCTGGACGTAATAGCCGAGCGATATATAGGCCCAGCTGTCGCGGGCGAAATCGAGCAAGACGGTGTTGATCCGGACCAGCGAATGGGTCAGCTCCGCGATCATGTCGTGCGGCTCGATCTGTGTCGTATAGGGGTTCCAGATCAGGCCCAGCTGTTCGACGAAATCGCGCGCCACGTCCGGCCAGTCCAGTTCGGGGCACGCGGCCATGTGGGCGTTGAAGTTGCCCACCGCGCCGTTGATCTTGCCGCTGATCTCGACCCGCGCGAGCTGACGGCGCTGGCGGCGCAGCCGAAATACGGTATTCGCGATTTCCTTGCCCAGTGTGGTCGGCGACGCGCTCTGGCCGTGGGTTCGCGACAGCATCGGTACCTCGGCATAGGCTTCGGCCATGCCGGCGAGGTGCGCATCCAGCTCGCCCAGCACCGGGTCGAGCACCTCGACGACCGATTGTTGGAGCATCAGGCCGTAGGCGAGATTGTTGATGTCTTCCGAGGTGCAGGCAAAGTGCACCATTTCCAGTTTGTCGGCCAGTCCCGGCCGTGCGCCCATGCGCGTCTTGATCCAGTACTCGACGGCCTTGACGTCGTGGTTGGTGGTGCGCTCGATTTCCTTGACCTCGGCCGCGTCGGCGTCGGAGAAGTCATCGCCCAGACGGTCGAGGAACGCTTCGTCGTCGGGTGCGAGCGCCGGCAGCGCGTCGAAGTCCGCCACGCCGGCCAGGTGGCGGAACCACGCCAGTTCCACCCGCACGCGCTGCCGGATCAGGCCGGCTTCGGAAAACAGCCGGGCAAGCGGCGCCAGCCGCTGGGCGTAACGGCCGTCCAGTGGCGATAGTGCGGTCAGGGCGTTGGAGTTCATGGGGGAGAGCATCTAGAGCTTGAGTGCCGGACGGCAATGATACCGTCAACCGCCGGAATTCGTGACCGGGTCGACCGTTTCCGGCGATTTCGGCAAATTTGCGTCGGTCGCTGCCGGCTCGGGCTCCGGAATTTCGATTTCGGGCACGACCTGCGCGAAGCGCTCGATTCTCACCAGCACGCCGAACAGGCTGGAGTCGAAATACTCGAGCCGGCCCGGCTCGACGATTCGGGACTGTTGCAGCCGGTGCAGCAGCCAGTCGCTTCCGGTCGCTTGCAGATCGTTCGTTACGGCGCTCTGACCGCCTGTGGGGATGCTGCGATCGGCCAGAGCCTGGGCCTGCGTCTGCCAGACAAGGTCAAGGTCCAGATGCAGGAACTGGCGCTGGCGCAGTCGCAGCGTGCCGTCGAGTTGGTAGATATCCAGCGCCGGCGGCGGCGTTTCCACCAGCGGACCGAACGGCAGCACATGCGCCACGGGCACCAGACTCTGGTCGTCGTCGGGCTCGATCAGGTCGACCACGGTCTGGTTGTGAATGCGCAGGGCTGCGGTGGGCCGGCCGCGCGGGGCCAACTGAATCCACGCCCGTGCCATCAGCGGCTCGTATTCCGGCGCGTCGAGGAGGCGGTCCATCGCGCGCTGAATCGGTCGCGACAGGTCGCCAAGCGCCGAATACACGGGCGGAATCGGACGCAGGATCTGTCCGTCGGTTTCGAGCCCGGGCGTGGTCTCGTCGATTTTTCCCGGAATCCGGGCCACCGGCAATGCGACGGCAAGATCGGCCAGCCGGCTTTCGGCCAAGTCATTGGCCCGGGCGAGCAGCAAAGGGTCCAGCTGATCGGTGAAATCCATGGACGCCGCGCTGCGGATCCGGTCAGATCGACCATCGGCATGGCTGAAAACAATGACCTCGACCCTGTAGACGGGCGGATACTCGATCGCGTCCGATTCCCCCGTTGCCGACTGCTGGGCAAAAAGCGAGGTTGCGGCGAGCAGCAACGCCAGGCCGGCAACACCCTTGTCTATGGCAATTCTCATGGCAGGAAGTTTAGCTTGTCTCTGCCCGGGCTACCGCGACGCCCGGGGCATTATTGTCACGGGGCTTCGGACCCAGGCGCTCGAGCAGATTCTCGGCCACCGCGATCCTGTCCTCCAGCCGCTCGAATTCGCCCTGGACCCGCAAGCGGTCCTGGGCGGGCAGGGAATAGGTGTGAGCCTCTTTCTGAATCATCCGGATCATCTCGGCCATGTCGATGTCGGGTTTGGGCAGGAATTCGATGCGCCCGCCGGCCGGGCCGACTTCGAGCTTGCGAATGCCCAGCGTACGCGCTTCCAGCCGCAGGGTGGCCGCGACGAAAAGATTCTTGATCTCCTCCGGCAGCAGGCCGAAGCGGTCGATCATCTCGACCTGCAGTTCGTGGAGTTCCTTGCCGGTGCGAGCCTGCGCTATCCGCTTGTAAAGCACCAGGCGCTGGTGTACGTCGGGCAGGTAGCCGGCCGGGATCATCGCGGTGGTGTGCAGGTCGACCTCGGAAGATACGTCAACGGGCTCGTCCAGGTCCGGTTCGACGCCG
>DATGCS010000106.1:0-2887 GCA_035311685.1 Wenzhouxiangellaceae bacterium | reverse complement strand
GGCCAAGAAGCGCCGCCGATTGAAACTGCGCGCGCCTGCCGGTGGTTCCCGATGCAGGCGGTTCAGTCGAATCGGCGTCGCGCGGCGTTTTGCTGGATCCGATCGAATATCGGCCCATAGACGATGAGGGCGCAGTAGATCCAGGCGGCGATCGGTACATGCCTGTCGGGTAGCAGCCAGCCCAGCGCGACGGAAATCAGGCCGAACAGGGCGACGATCAGCCAGGACAGAATTTCCGCAGCGGTGTCGAAGGCTTCGCGCGGATGCATGGCTAGCTGTGTTCGGCGCCGCCAGGCGTGCAGGTACAGCGCGCTGATCAAGCCGCTGAGCATGAAAAAGCCCACGCCGTAGACCGTCAGCACTACCCGGAACTGCCCCTGAGACTCCAGTGCGAAGGACGAGGGCAACCAGCCGTTCGAGATCGCGTTGAACGCGGCGCCGAACATGATCTTGAGCGGATAGACGTAGATCATGACCACCAGGATCAGACCGAAGGTCAACAGCACCGAGGGCAGGTCCTCCAGCCCGTAGCGATCGCTCCAGGTTTGATGAGCGCGCCAGAACAGGAGCAGGATCGCGAAGCTGGCCGCGAACGCGGGCGCGTCCTTGAGTGCCGCGATCAGCTCCGGGTAGGACTCGGGGACTTCGTCGATGGAAATGGCCAGCAGCGCGGCGGCAAACGCGAACGCAGCGTCGGTGAAGGTCTCCAGGCGCGTCATGCTTTGCCCGCGGCGGGGTCGGGTGATGGCTGCTTCGGTGTTGCTCATGGACGGGTTCCCTGCGATTTGTTCGTAGACGCTCCAGCGGGCGCTGCCGTCTCGGGGCGGTTCACCCTCTCCAGGCACTCGTCGCACCATTCGATAATGGCCGCGTACTTCTTCAAGCCCAGTCTCAACGTGAAATGGGCGAACAGGTCGGGCTCGTCGAGGTGTTCCGGGAAGCGAGGATCCTCGGCGCTCCAGTGCGCTTCGATGCCGAGCAACTCCTCCCGGTGGCGCTGGAACTCGGACTTCAGGGCGTGCAGGAATTCAAGCTGGCCGGCCCGGTCCAGGGTCGACAGGAATCCGACCTGGGCCAGCCAGCTCAACCGGTCGGAATGAACCTCGGGGCCTGTCCGTAGCCAGTCGATCAGCGCCTGGCGCCCGGCCGAGGTGCGCGTATAGACGCGTCTTGGCGGGCCTTTGGCCGAGGCCTGTTCGTGGCTGGCCAGCAGCCCCTGTTGCTCCATCCGGTTGAGCGTGGGGTAGATCTGGGCCAGGTTGGCCGACCAGTAGTGGGCCTGCTGCTGCTCGAACGACTGCTTCAGGTCGTAGCCGCTCGCCGGTTGCTCCAGCATGCCCAGGAGGATGTGCGGGAGGCTCATGCGGCGGCCGGACTCATCCTGTTGCGGTAATACCGGGTCCAGATAATGCCGGCCGGAATTCCGATCGCGGCCGGCAGAATCCACGGCAGCACCTGCCAGGCGCCGGGCAGCTGGACCGGCAGAAAACGGCTCATGCCGAACACCGCAAACGCGGTGTGGAACGCGATGCCGCAGCCGATCATCGCGTTGAGGTGCTCGAGCTTCCACTGGCCGGGGCCTGAGCGCTTGCCATTCAGCACGGCGAGAATACCCAGCCCGTTGCCTATGCCGACGGGCGACAGCGCATAGAGCAGAATGGCGTTGGGCGGCTGCCAGTAAATCGCCCAGGCCACGATAAAGACGCTCGATCCGATCATGGTCCAGGCGGTCGCGCGCCGGTACGGCGTGTTCAGTTCGGTCAGGTCGCGCTTGCGGCCCAGCACGCCGAAACCGTGACTCAGAATACCGCCGGTGACCAGTGCCAGGTAGCCCAGGAATACCAGGAACGACCAGCCGGCCGGGTCGGCTGCAACCGAGTGCCCCTCGACCAGTGCGCGCGCCGAGTGAAGCGCCACGGCCAGACCGGCGGCCGCAACCACCACCATTGCCGAGTAGCGGAATACCTTGCCGGCCGCACGGTGCAGCGGGCCGCCCTTGCGCGCGAATATCGGAAACCAGAACGCGGCCAGGCCGGCGAAGCCGAAAACGATGTGAATCCAGCGGTTGGCGTCGAGAAAAAAGTCCATGGCGGGTCCTTCCGGCGGTATTGAATCAGGTATATAACATTTTATATACTAATTCAGGCCCCGATGCAAGCTGCTTTTGCGATGCGCCCGAGCGCGCTGCCGCGCCGGGCGGTGGTCGATTCAAAGCCAGCCCTGGTCCCGGGCGATGCGGAATGCCTCGATGCGGTTGTCGGCATTGAGCTTGCCGATCGCCTCGCTGAGGTAATTGCGCACGGTGCCCTCGGCCAGGTGCAGCCGACGGCCGATCTGGGCATTGGAGATCCCGTCGCCGGCAAGCCTGAGCACCTGGCGCTCGCGCTCGGTCAGCGGGTCGCGCGTGTCGAAGGCGGTCAGCGCCAGCTCCGGTGCGATAACGCGTTCCCCCCGGTGGACCCGGCGCACCGCATCGGCGAGCTTTTCGGCCGGTGTTTCCTTCAGCAGGTAGCCGGCCACGCCGGCTTCCAGTGCGCGCCTCAAATAACCGGGACGGGCAAACGTGGTCAGGATGAGCATCCGGATGCCCGGGTGCGCCACGGCCAGCCATTCGGCAAGTTCCAGGCCGGTCATCCCGGGCATCTCGATGTCGCTGATCACCAGGTCCGGGGTCTGCGAGTCGATCAATTCGCGAGCCTCGTCGCCGGACGCGGCCCGGCCGACGACCTGGATATCGTCGTCGAGGTCGAGCAGCGCACCGATTGCCCCCAGCAGCAGTTTCTGGTCCTCGGCCAGCACGATACGAATCATGTCGAAGAGATCTCCGGTATCCGCGCGACAATCCGCACGCCGCGGTCGTTGTCGACCCGAAACTCGCCGCCCAGCG
>DATGCS010000105.1:0-5646 GCA_035311685.1 Wenzhouxiangellaceae bacterium | reverse complement strand
CAACCACCAACCAACAACCAACAACACTCTCGAATTTCCTGAAAACTGAAAACCGACGGCTTTTCCGTCGCCCCGGCCCCCGAGCAACGTCATCCCGGACTTGATCCGGGACGGGGTCCAGCGGCTTTTTGAAACTAAACTGAAAACTTCCCTTGATTGCCTAAACCCCCGTCGCCTTTACCTAACACCTAAAACCTAACCTGACTAGCGTCGTGTCTCAGCACTATGCTCAGATAAAACGTCGGATTACGCTGCGCTAATCCGACCTACGCACTGAGACACGACGCTAGTCAGGAAACCTAAAACGGCGCGAAGCGCCCTAGAACCGCCGCACCGCGCGCCCCAATCCCCGATAATCCTCCCAAGCTCCCACCCGCCCTCCACCATCTCGAATGAAATTCCTCCCCGGCAGCCACGCAGACGAAGCGGTGATCCAGCCGGATACATTCAACGCCCCCATCAATGTCTCAGGCCTTTCCACCGAGGTGCTGGCCGGGCTGTTTCACGGCGCGGCGAGCGCGCGCGCCCACTGGAAACCGGGCCTGCAACTGACCGCCGGCCTGGCCGGCCAGGCGGAATCGCCCGGGTCGGCAGTCCACGAGCTCGATCTCGACGACGGCCAAGCGGTTCTGCGCAGCGGTTGCCCGGGCAAGGTGCTGGTCGAATCAGGCCACCGCCTGTCCGAAGACCTCCTGCAACCCCAGAGCCTGTACCTGCTGCTGGCCCAGCAATGGGCCCGCGCGGGGTTGATGCTGGTCCATGGCGCGGCCTTCGAGTTCGAAGGCCACGGCGTTCTTGCGCTGGGTGACCGCGGCGCCGGCAAATCCGTACTCACCATGGCAGCGCTGGCCGCAGGCGCGAAAGTGGTGTCCGACGACTGGGTGATGGTGGGCGCCGATGCCGACGGGACCGTCCGCTGCGAGCGACTCAGGGAATTCCTGATGCTGCGCCACGGTCTGGCCCACGATCGGCTGCTGTCGGCCCTGCCCGGATTGCAGCCGCTTCCGCTCAGTAGTCGTCCGAAATCGGTCGTCCGCATGCAAGAGCAGCCGGCCGAGCTACAGGCGCATTTCACGACTACATGCCGAATCGACCGGTTCTGGCTGCTGCAGCGGCGGCGCACCGGCCGAATCCCCCATTCGGAACGCATACCGGCAACCTCTGCCGATGCGCTGTCGGCCGTCATCCGGGCCACCATGCCGCTTTTCTTCAGCCGAAAATTCGAGCATGAGGCAAAACGGCTGCGCGCGACCGCCGGCCGGCTGGCGACGCAAATCGGCGCCAGCCAGGTCCGGACAGGCACCGACATTCTCGAGAACCCCTCAAGCTGCTTGAACTATTTGTTGTGAGATAAATCCGGTTTCCGGCAGGTTCGTGCAAATTTCGTCAGTTTTTGCACTTCCGCATTCCCCCTCCCGCCGCCGACGGCCCCGTCTAGAAACGCTGGAAAGTACCGCAATCCTCTGAAAGAAAACGCCATATCGCGGAGTACATCTCGGCTGCGATGGCAAGTTGGTATCGATGTTGCATTTAGCTCATCGGAAATCTTGATCGCAAGCAATAACGTCGCTAAAATGCGACGAACATCAGGAAACGATCCAGAGAGACCGCGCTGTTCAGTCAGCCGGGCGATCGGAACCTGGTCCAAAGGGTACAGCGGCTGTCGAATGCGACACGCCGTTCACTCCAAATGGCCATCTCCGATATTCGCAACGCGCCGGCGCAGGCGAACCTGCGCTGACGAAATTGTCGAGCACGCAGCGATCGCATCCAACAACAAATTTCAGGCCACATGCACGGAGTCCAGTACATGCAGACCAATTCGGATTCAGCCCAGGCAGGAAGCATCGCCTGTAAACCCAAACGGCACGGACTGCTCGACCCGGCACTTCAGCCAGCGATTGCTGTCTTCCTGGTCATTGTCTCGATGTGGAATCTGTCCGCGGAAGCACAAACGCAACCAACCAACATGTCGGTCGTCATTCCCGTGGGCACAAACAACGCAGCCGGAGCCGGCGCTTTTTCCTGCGACTCGTCGGGCGGCGCACTGAGCTGTACCGGAAGCCTGAGCAACACCAGTTCCACCGACGACATATACCTGACCGGAATCACCTTCGACGGGGTTACATTCGACGGCATAGCCGGCGAAATCATTCCCGGTCTGGCGTCGGTATTCCTCGAGGGCGGCGGCGGCACGAATGTCAACGCCGAGTGGGGCGACGAGGACGACAACAACGACCAGGACGACGATCCATTTATCAAGGCCGGCTATCCGATTCCTCCGAGTGATCAGGAAACCCAGGACATCGATACCATCAACGCCACCTTGCTGCAGGTATTCCGCACGCTCAACATCATGGAAGGCGTCGACGGTGAGGATCAGGCCTTTCGCCTCGAGCTGATATTCGAACGCGGCGTTCGCGACAACAACAGCGCCAACGACTCGATCCCGGAAATCATCATCTTCGAACGCGGCCTGAACTCCGACGTTGCCATCCAATTACTCCTGGCCGACGGCGGTATCACCGACGAGATCGTCATCGGCGAGAGAGACTTCCTGGATGCAGGCTTCAATGCCGATACCATCGAAATCGGCGGCGATCAGCCCATGGGCGTCGCCGGCGTGGATCTGACCTTGTTCTCCGGCGGCGGATTCGACCCGGCCAACGACACCGTCATCGGCGTGCGGTTCGGCTCGGCCGGCGGCGGCGCCGATATTTTCGGTGTGTTCGGCACCACGAAGAATCCCCAGCCGCTGCGCGACTGGGGCGATGCGCCGGCGTCCTACGGCACGCTGAACTCGGCCTCGGGTCCGAACCACCTGCTTTCGCGCGGCCTTTTCATCGGCTTTCCACCCGACTCGGAACCCGACGGCCAGCCCGGCGCCGACGCCACAGGCGATGACCCGATCGCAAGCAACGACGAAGCGCTTGAATACCAGTTCCCGGCGGGTCCGTTCCTGCCGGGCGACGCCTTCAGCGTCACGGTACCGGTGTTCAACGACACCGGCGCCGGTGCGCTGCTTTGTGGCTGGGTGGATTTCAACCAAAGCGGCACATTCGACAACGCCAACGCCACCAGCGGAACCACCAGCAACGCCGAGCGCATCTGCGCGCCCGTCGCCGACGATTCGGTGTCCACCGGCACCAACCCCGATACGGTCACGCTGAATTTCGTCGTCCCGGGGGACTTCGCAGGGGCACCCGCCGGCGGCCTGTTCGCCCGCTTCCGGATCACCAGCGCCTGGACCGGCGCCGGCAGCGCAAGTCCGCTTGACGCGGTCGGCAACGGCGAAGTCGAGGATGTGCTGTTCGACGTCGCAACGACGGACTTTGACTACGGCGACCTTCCCGACGATGCCATCGTTTCGTACGGCACGCTTAGAGCCAGCAACGGCGCGCGTCACGTCATCCTTCAGCCGCAAGCCTCGACGCTGCTCGGCGCGGCCGTCGACGCCGAGGCGGACGGCCAGCCGGATGACCTGGCGACCGGCGACGACAACAACGGCATAGCGGACGACGACGGCGTGACCTTTCCCGATGCCGTCGACGGCAACTTTGTTTACACGACAACCGTGACCGCTACCAACAGCGGTTCGCAGGATGCTTTGCTCTGCGCGTGGTTCGACTTCAGCAATGACTCAACATTCGATAACTCGCCCAACATCTCGACATCAGGCGCAGACCCGCAGTCGGACTCGGCGACCGACACCGGTGAGCGCAGCTGCATTCGGGTGCCGGCAAGCACACTCGGCGGCACATTCCAGATGTCCTGGACGATCCCCGAAAGCGCCCGGGACAACTCGGGTCGGCTGCCGTTCCGTTACCGCATCTCGACCGACCCGGCCATGTTCTCCGCTTCAACGCTTGCCCCCATCGGCACATTCCTGGACGGCGAAGTCGAAGACTACCTGATCGAATTCGGGTCCAACACCCTCCCGGTCAGCATCTCTTCGTTCAACTCGCGCTATACGAGCGAGGGCCTGGAACTGACCTGGGTGACGGTCTCGGAGACCCACAACCTCGGCTTTCACGTCTGGGGCGACAAGGGCGACGGGCTGGAACCGCTCACCTCCGAGCTGATCCCGGCCGAAGACGGCGACCCGGCGACCCCGCGCGCATACAGCATCGTGCTGCCGGGCCTGGTCGAAGGCGACGTGCTGGACCTGGCCGTCACCGCCGTCGATTACCGCGGCGATGAAGAGGTCTACGGCCTGTTCGAAGCCGGCGCCAAGTACGGCCAGGAAGTCACGCCTGCCCCGATTCCGTGGCAGGAAGTGCGCAACCAGGCCAAGCTCAGAGGCCAGCTGCACGCCGCCGAGCGCAAGCGCATGGCAGGTGTCCAGTCACGCGGCTCGAACGCCGCCAGCCGGCCCGACTATGTCGACATCCGCGTCACCGAACCCGGCCTTCAGGAAGTCACCTGGCAGATGCTGGCCGATGCCGGCATGGACCTGAACGGCGCCGCCGCCACCGACATCGCGGTTACGCTCAAGGGCGAACCCGTCTCGCGCCACGTCAGCGGCGGTTCGACCCGGCCGCTTTATTCAGCGCTGGGCCAGTCCGGTCCGATCGCCGAAAGCCGGCAGCGCTTCGGCCCGGGCGGCAAGATCCGGTTCTGGGGCGTGGCACCGGACACCCAGGATTCGGTCTACGTCGACCACTACGTCTATCGCGTCTCGGTCGCACGCGGCGCCGGCCAGACGGCTCGCAGGCTCAAAGCCCGCGCTTCCGACATCGAAACCGACCATCTGCGCTGGCTGCGCCAGGATATCGATACCGGCTATAACTTCGGAAATCCGCTGGAAGATCCCTGGTATGCGGCGCGCCTGCGCGCCGATCGCAACAATACCTACAGCACGCTTTTCTCTGTCGACAGCGCATTGCGCGACGACCAGCCGGGGCGCCTCAAGATACTGATCGCCGGGCTTACGGACTTTCCCGAATCGCCCGACCACCAGGCGGTGATCGAGGTCAACGGCCAGGTTCTCGGCGAGATGATATTCGACGGTCAGGCCGTCCGCATGCTGGATCTCGAAGTGCCGGCCGGGCTGCTGGTGTCGGGGGAAAACGAGGTCCGTGTACTTGCCCCCGGCGGCACCGAGGCCCCATTCGATCTTTTCGTCGTCGACACCGTAGAACTCGGCTACCGACGCGACCTGTCACCAATTGAAGACCGTGTGCTGGTGGAAAGCCCGGCGCCCGGAGTCGGCCTGCAAATCTCGGGCATGGATGCACGCGATACGATCGCGTATGCCTGGGACGGCGAAACCCTGTACCGGGCCAAACCCGGCCGCAGCCAAGGCGGCAGCATCGTGGTGCCCACGCTGTACACCAGCGACGCCAGCTACTGGATCTCGTCGTCGGCCCGGGCAATCCGTCCGGACATCCTGGGCGCCGCTCGCAAACCATCGCTGTTCCGCAACGACAACTCGGACCTGATCCTCATTGCCCATCCGGCGTTCATACCGGTTTCTCGGAACGAGTCGCACCCGCTGAACGACTACATCGCCCAGCGCGAGGACGAGGGCTGGAGCGTCGGCCTGTACGACATTACCGAGATCCAGGCGGAATTCGGGCACGGCATGCCGCTGCCGGAAGCCGTCACGGCGTTCCTGGCCGCAGCCGACAAGCGCTTCGCCTACGA
>DATGCS010000104.1:0-5034 GCA_035311685.1 Wenzhouxiangellaceae bacterium | reverse complement strand
GGCTACAAGCGCCACGGCGGTGTCGGCGAAGGCCACCGCCACGCCCACCTTGGGGACGTTGACATGCGACGGCAGGTACGCGCCGTAAGCCATGATGGCGCACATGCCCAGACTCAGGGTAAAGAATGCCTGGCCCATGGCGGTAACCACCATGCCGCCGGAAACGCGCGACCAGTCCGGGCTGAACAGGAACCCAACGGCCTCCTGGAAATGACCGGTGCTCATACCGTAACCCAGCAGCACCAGCAGCAGCACGAACAGCGTCGGCATCAGGACCGAGACGGCGCGCTCCAGCCCTTCCTCAACGCCCAGAGCCACCACGCCGACGGTGAGGATCATGAAGATCGCGTGCCAGAAGATCAGCTTGCCCGGACTGGCCAGCATCTTGCTGAAAGTCTCTCCCGGATCAGTAATCGCGGGCGCCCCCATCACGAGTTGCTGCAGGTAGTCGAAGCCGTAGGACAGTGTCCAGCCGGCGACCACCGAATAGAACGAAAGCACGAGAAAACCTGCGATCACCCCCAGCCACCCCAGCCCCATCCAGGCGCGCGAGGCACCCGCGTCGTCGGCCAGCTCCTTGAGCGAGTTGATCGGACTCATCCGGCCGCGGCGACCGATCACGATCTCGGAAAACAGGATCGGAAGCCCGACGACCAGGATGCAGCCCAGGTAGACCAGCACGAAGGCGCCGCCACCATTTTCGGAGGTGATGTACGGGAAACGCCAGATGTTGCCGAGGCCAACCGCCGATCCGGTTGCCGCCAGCACGAACATCAGGCGGGATGACCACATGCCGTGGACCGAAGTTGTCTTCATGGGGCGGTACTCGCTTATGGTTGTTCTTGCAAGCGGCCAATTGTGTCTCAAGCCGCGTCGGGAAGCAAATACTTCGGATTGCATGAGCAAGGAGTCGCGAATCCGTCTTCTCGTCTACTTCAATCCGGATTTGCGTATCATGGCTCGATTCCCGATTCGGTCTACCAAAGAACGCATGCCGCAGCCCCTGCTCGACATCGAAGCGCTTGCATTTGCCTGGCCGGGCGATCCGGCGCCGGTGATCGACGGCCTGAATCTCGAGGTGGATCGCGGTCAGAGGGTTTTTCTGGCCGGCGCGTCGGGTGCGGGCAAGTCAACCCTGCTGGCGTTGATCGGCGGCCTGGTGACGCCCACCAGCGGTCGAATCCGGTTCGCCGGCGATGACCTGGCAGCGCTGTCGCGCGCCCGGCGCGACCGGTTTCGCGCCGATCACCTGGGCGTGATCTTCCAGCAGTTCAACCTGTTGCCATGGCTCGATCCGGTCGCCAACGTGCTTCTGGGCTGCCAGTTTTCCCGCGTTCGCAGGAATCGCGCCGGCAATCCGGAATCTGCCGCACGCGAGTTGCTGGCGGCCATGGGGCTGGACGAGGATCGCTGGACCCGCCGCGCCGACGAGCTCAGCGTCGGGCAGCAGCAACGCGTGGCCGCGGCCCGTGCTCTGATCGGTCAGCCGGACCTGGTGCTTGCCGACGAGCCGACCTCGGCTCTTGACGCCGACCGCCGCGACGCCTTCATCGAGCTGTTGTTCGCCCAGGCCGAGCGCGCCGGCAGTGCGGTTCTGTTCGTCAGCCATGACAGGGCCCTGGCCGACAGATTCGACGCGACCGTCGAGCTGGCCGACATTCATGCTGCCGGGGCGGTGTCTGCATGACGCTGCTCTCGCTTGCGCGCGGCTCGCTGGCCAATCGCCGGGCCTCGGTAGCATTGACCGTGCTGACCATTGCCATCTCCATTGCGCTGCTGGTGCTGGTCGAGCAGATGCGCTCGCAGGTACGCGAGGGATTCTATCGCTCGGTTTCGGGTACTGACCTGATTGTCGGCGCGCCGACCTCATCGGTGCAACTGCTGCTGTTTTCCGTCTTCGGTTTGGGCAATCCGACCAGCAACGTGTCGTGGGACCGTTACCGCGAGATCGCCGGCCAGCCCATCGTCGACTGGGCCATTCCGATCTCGCTGGGCGACGCACACGAAGGTTATCGCGTCATCGGCACGACCGGCGCGATGTTCGAGCACTACCGGTATGCTGGTGGACGTGAACTTCAATTCCGCCAGGGGGGTCCGTTCACCGATTTGTTCGACGTGGTCGCAGGCGCGCGTGCGGCCGATCGGCTGGGATACGCTCCGGGTGACGAAATCGTGCTGGCGCACGGTGGCGGCAACGTCAGCTTGCACCATCATGACGAACTGCCGTTCGTGGTATCCGGCGTACTTGCCCCCACCGGCACGCCGGTGGACCAGTCGCTTTACATCCGCCTTGAGGCCCACCATGCAATTCACATCGGCTGGGAACAGGGCAGACCGCGACCCGACGCCATGCTTACGCCTAAGCAGGCCAGAGCGCGCGTCGCCGACCATGGCCACACTCATGCTCTTGGTGATGGCAACAGTGATGACAAGCATGATCCGGAGCCAGGTGAAGCCGAAGAAATGAATCCTGCGCCGAACGGCGGTAACGCGGTGCAGCAAAACTCGCTCCAGCCCGACGAGATTTCGGCATTCCTGCTGGGCCTGAAGACGCGCGCCGCGGCGTTGGGGATGCAGTACCGCATCAACCAGCAGCGTGATGAACCGCTGCTGGCGATCCTGCCGGGCATTGCGCTGCAGCAACTCTGGCGCATCACAGGGCTGGCCGAGCAGATCCTGCGTGTGGTTGCTGGGCTGGTCGTACTGGCCGGGCTGCTCGGCATGTTGACGGCGCTGTTGACGACGCTGAACGAGCGTCGCCGCGAAATGGCCATTCTGCGCGCATGTGGCGCCCGTCCCTGGCAGATTTCGGTGCTACTGCTGCTCGAGGCAGCTTTCATCACCATCGCCGGTATCGTCTTCGGCCTGGCGCTGGCGGTTGCTGCGCAGTCCGCGCTGGCGCCCTGGCTGCTGGCGCGCTTCGGAATCGCCGTCAGCCTGGCCTGGCCGGCCGCCTGGCAGTGGCTGGTTCTGGGCGGTATCGCTGCGGCCGGCGTCCTGATTGCCCTGGTACCGGCGACCATGGTCTACCGTCGCACCCTGGCCGACGGCATGCAGGTGCGGCAATGAGCGCGAGCATGATTCGCCGACAGCTTCGGCTTCAGAAGGGCGGACAATCTGGCTGTCGAGGTGGTCCCCGGCGGCTGCTGTCCGTTCCGGGCCGGAGGATGCAACGATAATCAGCGCGAGGATGATCTGGGCGGCGGCCAGGTACAAGGCGCGACGAAGCGTGGTGCGAGATCCGCAAGACTTGATGCATTTCATGCTTTTATCCTCCAATCGGGGTTAGCGGTGAACGTGAG
Source organism: Wenzhouxiangellaceae bacterium (assembly GCA_035311685.1). GTDB lineage: Bacteria > Pseudomonadota > Gammaproteobacteria > Xanthomonadales > Wenzhouxiangellaceae. Next base: position 1,732 of record DATGCS010000104.1, on the reverse strand, counting down.
AGTGCTGATTGCGAGCGGCAAGCCGCTCCCGTTGCCCGCCCCGACGGGCATGTAAATCCAGAGTTTTTGCCGACGGGAATGCCGGCCTGGATCAGCCGATGACGCCGCGGCTTCGAATGCGAACAACGGCAATTACGGCAAACAGAACGGCAATGGCGTAGACCAACAGTCCCGCTGTTTTCGCATAGGCTATCGGCAAGGTGAGCCCGATTACGAGCGCAACCAGGCCGGTGACGACGAAGGTCCAGCCGAGCAGGCGCTGGATGGCCAGCCCGCGCGTTCGCGAACAGCCGGGTTCGATCTTCTTCGGCAAGACGTTGCCCATGACAATCAGCACCAGGGCCGGAACCAACATGCCGAAACGGGTCGACCAGTCTTCGGGAATCGTTTCCAGAGCTGCCGCGGCCGTCACGATAAGCGCGCCTGTCACCAGCAGGCCTGCGCCGACCAGGCTGTTGTAGATGTGTCGCCGGGCATCGGGCTTCTCCGGTCCGGGCAGCGCGCCGGTGACGGCCACCAGCGCCCAGGCCACGGGCAGCGTGAGCATGCCGGTCAGCCACAGCAACGCGGCTTCCGGCCGCTGGCTCCAGGCGACGGCGCCGAACAGCACGCCAAGCACAATCAGGATGTATAGCGCGATCTTGCGCAGGGTGATCGGGTCGAGTCGAGCGTTCATGAGTTATGTTCCTTGGAATCTTCGTCTTCGTCGTCGCGGCGAACTTCCATGTTGAAAGCCTGGGCAAAGCCCATCAGCGCCTCTTCGAGTACCGACATCTTCAGCGAATAGGTAATCGACTTGCCGTGCTTCTCGGCGTGGATCAGGTCGGCTTCGCGCAGCACCTTGAAATGGACCGACATGGTCGGCTTGGACACGTCGAAGTGTTCAGCCAGCTCGCCGGCAGTCATCGGTCGCTTCCGCAGTAGCTGAAGCACCTTGCGTCGGGTCGGGTCGGAAATTGCCTTGAATACGCTGCTCATGATTCGTAATTTAGCTAAATATCTAAATAATGTCAAGTCCTTTTCGTTTTCGACGGCATCGCGCATATATCCTCGGCGCGTCGACCGAGCCGAGAATGCGAACCAACGAGTTCATGGCGGAACGCTCAATCCGCTAGACTCGGGTAATGAGCCGCGGGACCGGCGGACTGCTGGCGCTGCTTTTGATAGCGATGCCGAACATAGACCATCCGACGTCGAAAAACTCTAGCAGCTCAGCCCCGACCTGATTTTTGTGAAACAGGCCAGGTTCACCGCCAAGCAACCAAGCAATCAGCTAACCAGGAAGACTTCGATGACACTCAACGAGAAACAAAAGGCACTTTGCGAGAATCACGGATTCGACTTTTCGGATCTCAAGGCGCTGTTCGTCAACTGCACGCTCAAGCCCTCGCGTGAGTTCTCGCACACCGAACAGTTGATGAAAGTCTCGCAGGAGATCATGGAAACCAATGGGGTCTCGAGCAAGATGATCCGCGCTGCAGATCTCACGCTGCCGCCCGGGGTATATCCGGACATGCGCGAGCACGGTTTCGAGCGCGACGACTGGCCTTCGCTGTGCGAAAAGGTCATGGCCGCGAACATCCTGGTCGTTGGCACGCCGATCTGGCTGGGCGAGGAATCGTCGATCTGCCGGCGCCTGATCGAGCGTCTGTATGCCGAATCGGGAAAGCTGAACGACAAGAACCAGTCGGTCTACTACGGCAGAACCGGCGGCTGCATCATCACCGGCAAC
>DATGCS010000103.1:0-3892 GCA_035311685.1 Wenzhouxiangellaceae bacterium | reverse complement strand
TTCACCGAGGTCATCGGCTTTCGCCATCACGCCGGGGAATGGCTGGTGGACGCCGGCTGGATGGCGCTTTCGCGAGACCGCGGCACAGCGTCGCAGGAGATCGACTACGGCTATGGTGTGGTCTGCGATGAATCCGGCCAGCGCGTCGACGACATCATCGTTCGTGCCACAAGCCAGGAACACGGCATCCTGGCCCGACGCGACGGCAAGGCCATCGAGCCGGGCCGGTTCGAGGTCGGCCAGCGGCTGCGCATTCTGCCCAACCATGCCTGCGCCACGGCAGCCCAGCACGACGGCTACTGGCTGGTCGGAGAAGACCTTGCCGCCGGCCGCTTCTGGTCCCGGACGCACGGCTGGTAAGCCCGCCACCGGGGTACACTACCAACCCATTCCGGTCCCGAATTTCATCCATGAGCATCTACGAACTGCTGAAGACGCTGCATATTTGCCTTGCCTTGATCAGCGGGCTGGGATTCGCGTTGCGCGGCTTCATTCGGCTGGTTCTCAACAAGCCGCTGGCACACCCTCTGGTGCGCTTCGGACCGCACCTGGTCGATACGCTGCTGCTGGCCTCGGGCGTCGCCCTGTGGATGATTCTCGGGCTCTCGCCGCTGAGCGCCGGATGGTTCGGAATCAAGCTGTTGATGATCGTGGTCTATATCGGGCTCGGGATTGCCGCATTCCGCATTCGCCACCAGGGCCAGGCTGTTCTGGTGTTTCTTGCCGCGCTGGCGACGTTCCTCTCGATCGCCTGGTTGGCGCTGTTCAAGACCCTGTAAGTAAACCAATATGAGATATCTGACGCTATCGATTGCCGCTTTTGCCCTGAGTCTTTCCGGATGCAGCGGCGACGCGCCGACCGGCGGCGCCGTTGGCCCCGTTGCCAAGGAGGAACGGAACATGAGCATCGACCCGCAACTCGAATCCTTTGTCTCGCATGCGCGCGACGACCTTGCCCGCAGGCTGGAAATCGATGAGATACGAATTACCGTGATCGACGCTGAATTCGTGACCTGGCCGAACGGCGCGGTCGGCTGCCCGGAACCCGACATGATGTACACCCAGGCGCTGGTGCCGGGCTACCGCATTCGCCTGCGGGCAGAAGGCGTGTTGCACCACTACCACGGTTCGAACGACAGGCCACCTTTCCATTGTCCGGCCGAGCGCGTGGCGGAACCGGCGGCCGGCACGACCCACTCGAAGGACGTCACCTGAAAGCGAAGCCGCGCGCCCGAAGATTTACTGCAATTGCAATTCAACCATTGGATGGATTGATCAGCGCATCGATGGCGTGCCTGACGTAGGACGCGAATTCATCGCTACCGCGCTCGGGCGCCATCCCGCGAATCTGCAGCTGGATGTAACCGACGTAGCTGGTATAGGTCAACCGCGCGCGATGACGCGCCGCATCGTCGTCCATGCCCAGCTCACGGAACGCCTTGGTCAGGTACTGGAGTCGCCGCTGGGTGATCCGCTCGATGTAAGGCTTGACGCGCGGGTGATCGCTGGCCGCGCACAAGGCGGCGTGGATCTGGTGACTGCGGTTCTGGCGGCTGGTGCGAAGAATGAATTCGGCCAGTCGCTCGGCGGCCGGCTGTTTCGAATCCAGCGAGCGCGCCAGGTGTTCCAGGTCTCGGTGCTCCCAGCGTTTCAAGGCCTGTTCCAGCAACTCGTCGCGGCTGGCGAAATGCCAGTAGAAACTGCCCTTGGTGATCCCTAGACGCCTGGCCAGGGGCTCCACCGCAAGTGCCGACACACCCTTCTCGGCGATCAGCTCGAGCGCGGCCTGTTCCCAGTCCGACGCCGAAAGCGTGGCTTTTTCAGGCGTTGCTGAAGTTCTTGCTACGGCTGTGGGTACCCTCATTCAACGAATTGTAACAGTCGCCGCGTCACCCGCGGAGGCGTTGCGGCGCGTTATTCAGGTTCGGAGTCGCGCACCCGGGGCGTGATCTGGATGATGGTGTGGCGCACTTCCTTGTCCAGCACCAGCTTGGCGTCGCGGGCGAATACTTCCAGGCGGCGATCAAAGGTGAGATTACCGTCGTCATTGCGGTCCAGAACATCGATTTCCTGCAGCGATTCGATGAACTGCTTGAACAGGGTGCGATCCGAAAATTCCGGCGTTTCGAATTCGTGCAGCAGCGAGATGCGCTGTGCGCTCTGGATGCAAAGATGCTCGAGCCGCTGGCGGCTCAAGCGCCCGGAACCATTCTTGGCCAGCACCGCGATAGTGATGTAATAGCGCTCGAAGGTCTGCAGCATGGCGTTGCCGAGCAGGCGCAGATAATAAGTCTGGTCCGAACCCCCGGGCGTTCGCTGCAGGTATTCGTTGGTCATGCCGAGCAGACCAAGGCGAACCAGTGCATCGGTGCAGCGCTGGATGATGATCGGCACCTCTTCCGGTTCCCACGGCAGAAACAACTCTTTCTTGAGGAATGGATAAATCGTTTCTGTCAGGCGCCTGACGCGCGACTTGCGAACGCGCTGGTTGTTCAGGAAGCAGCAGGCGATCCAGGCCGGCATGGCCAGCAGGTGCGAGATGTTGTTGCGAAAATACGTCAGCAACTCCGCATTTTTCTGATCGACGTGGATGATGTCGCCCAGCGCATGCGCCTGGCGCTGGATAATACCCAGCTCCAGCCCGTACTCGATCACCTGGCCCGGGGTCAGGTCGGTAATCGTGATCCGGTCCGAATACGCGGTCATCCGGATCAGGCGCTGGTACAGGCCGATCATCGCTTCCAGGTCTTCCTCGTCCAGCGCCTGCTTGCGGGTGGCCAGCAGGGCTGCAGCCAGCAGGTTGACCGGATTGCAGTGCGTCGCGGCATTGATGTTGACGACGATCCGCTGGGCAAGGTCGTTGACCAGCGGCACCAGCCATTCCGGCTTGGCCTGCGGATCCAGCGGCTGCTCGGCCCAGTCGGGCGCATACTCGTCGAGCAGGGGATTCAGGCGTATCGGCTCGCCGAAGCTCACGGCCACCTGGCCATAGTTCTTGCGCACGATGTTGATCACGTTGCGGAAGTCCGACAGCGACTCGGTCTTCTTCTGGCTGCCGGAAAGCTCCGAAATATACGAGCTGCCTTCCGCCAGACGCTCGTAGCCGATATAGACCGGCTGGAACATCAGCGGCCGTTTTCGGTCGCGCAGGAACGCGCGCACGGTGATCGACAGCATGCCCGCACGCGGCGGCAGCGAACGCCCGGTGCGCGATCGCGTGCCCTCGACGAAATACTCCAGCGCCACACCCTTGTCGATGATGGTGCGCACGTATTCGTTGAACACCGCCGAATAGAGCGGCTGAGCGCGGAAACTACGTCGCAGATAGAACGCACCGCCGTAACGCAGCAGGCGTCCGACGACCGGCAGGTTCAGGTTGATGCCGGCCGCGATATGCGGCGGCACGAAACCGCGGCGATAGAGCAGAAACGACAGCAGCATGTAGTCGATATGACTTCGGTGACAGGGCACGTAGACGATTTCGTGGCCCTGCTGGGCTTCGCGAAATTCGCTGAAGTGGAAGACCTGGATACCGCGATAGATCCTGTTCCAGAACCAGCCGAGCAGAATCTCGGCGATGCGGATGAAGGAGTAGGAATAGTCGGCGGCGATCTCGCGCGCGTATTTCTTCGCCTGGGCTTCGGCCTCGTAGATCTCGATCTTGTCGCGCCGGGCCTTGGCTGCCACGGCCTGGCGAACCGAGTCGGAATGCGCCACCCGATCCACCAATGTACGTCGGTGCGAGCGGTCGGGACCGATGGCCGCCGTGCGAACGCGCTTGAAATGAACCCGCAACAGGCGGCTGATGCGACGCAGGTCCTTTTCCTCTCCCTGGCCTTCGGCGGCCACTTCGGCCAGCGAAACCGGCTTGCCGAACTGCACGAACGTGGCC
>DATGCS010000102.1:0-2070 GCA_035311685.1 Wenzhouxiangellaceae bacterium | reverse complement strand
GTCAGCGGCTGGGCCAGTCGCGCGGGACCTGAAACGGACGCTCGATCCAACGTTCAAAGCGGACCTGCAATTCCTGTATGTGCTCGCTCCACCACGCCGCATCGGTATCGAATCCGCGCGGCAGGTTGTCTTCCGACGTCGGCAGACGGGCGAGCAACTCAGCAGGCAGGTCCTCCAGCGAGGAGCGACGCAGCGGTCCATAGCTGATGAAGTTCGCCTGTTGCGCGAGGCTTTCGGTGGAGGTCGCGAAACGCACGAAATCCAGTGCCGCTTCTATGTTCTCGCCGTTTTTCGGGACGCCCCAGGCGTCCCGAAAGCGGACATGGTTGTCCCAGAGAATCTCGTAGCTCGCGCCGTTGCCGTTTGCGGTGTCGACGCGGCCGTTGTATGCGCTTGTCATCGCGACCTGTCCGGTCTCCAGCAAGCGCACGGCCTCTTCGCCATGGTCCCACCAGCGAATGGCCGGCTTGATACGGTCCAGCATGCGAAACGCGCGATCCACTCCCTTTTCCGTATCCAGCACGGAATAGACACGCTCCGGTTTGACGCCATCGGCAATGAGCGCCCACTCGAGATTGGTCTTGGGCGTACGACGAAGACCCCGATAACCGGGAAACCGCCGGACGTCGAAGAAATCCTCGAGCGACTGCGGGGCGCGCTCGACGGCTTCCGGATCGAATGCGATTACCGTGGCCGCCGCGATGTTGCCGACTGCGCAGGGCAGCAGGCTCCCGTCCAGGAAGTCGTCGGCCGCCGCGGTGCCGTCGGGCGCGGGCGGCAGCAACGAAGGATCGATTTCGACAAGCAACCCTTCCTCGCACCCGCGCACCGCGTCGAACAGCTCGAGATCCACCACATCCCACTTGATGTTCCAGGCGCGGACTTGTGAGCGGATTTCCTCGATGCCGCCGGTGTAGTCAATCATTTCAACCTCGATGCCGCTCTCGCGTTCGAAGCGGCGGACGAAGCCCCGAATCTGGCTGCGGGTGTATGCGCCGCCCCAGGAGACGACGGTAAGCTCACGCGTCTCGGGCGCGGAATCGGCGGCAGGCGCAGCGCCCGTTGCCAGAAGACCCAGGAGAGCTGCTGCTATTGTCAGTCGTATATTCACCAGTAGTACCCAACGTTTAGATTGAGACGCGTATCCCAGTCGTCCTCACCGCCCTCTGCCAGTGAGCCGTTGCCGAAAAAGACCATGTTGTTGGCATTGATCAGATCCGCGTAAATGAAGAGCGGGCCGATGCCGATGGCGCAGCCCGTAGTATTGAGGATGGAGTCGTCACCCCCGCCGTCCTTGTACAAGACACTGTAATCGTTGTAGCAGGTCAGCTGATTCAGTATGTCGCCTGAAAGCGGGAAGTTGTAGGCAATGTTGGCGATGCCGACGGTGCCGGTCGGCGCAATATCGTAAAGCGACTCGAACGCCCCCAACTCGATGCGATTGGCGCCAATGCCGGCCGGGTTGACCGGGTTGTGGTCATATCGCGCCGCTTCGAGCTGGAAATTCCAGCGCCCGCAGCGCGTGTCGAGATGTGTGGCTGCGGCCCACATGTCGCCGCGTTTCTCCGTGTCTAGGTTGTACAGCTCGCTCCACTGCCCCGAAACGCCCACCTCATGGCTGCAGGTCGTGCCCGCGCCAAATGTGTAGGCGACGCGTGCGTTGAACTGGTTGGTCTCTTCATTGCGGGCCGTACCGGCGGAGACCACGTCGTAGGAGTAGCGGCCGAGATCGGCGGAATTGCTGAGCTCGCTGTTCTTGAAGAATGCGAGCTGCAGGTCCCAGGGCCCGTTTGGCCGGACGTATTTCACGCCGAGGTCGTAGTCGTCGGAGAGGCCAAGGTAATAAGGTACGCCGAACCAGAAATTGTGCGAGGCATAGGGAAGAATGCCGAAGGGCACTCGAGTTATCCCGGCCTGAAGCTGGCTTTCGTCGTCGAACTTATAGCCGAGCCAGCCATGGTGAATCGTATCCATGAACGGATAGAAGCGGTATTCCGCGGACAGCAGGATGTTGTCGATGCTGCCGTCGGCACTCAACCGAAAGAGATCCAGCCCGCTCTTGCCGCGTTG
>DATGCS010000101.1:0-5850 GCA_035311685.1 Wenzhouxiangellaceae bacterium | reverse complement strand
CGCGTCGTCGAAATCTTCCGCCCAGCCTTCGGTGGCGTCGAGCACGTGATTGCCGAAGGCGTTGCCGAGCCTTGACAGCTTGAGACTGGTCTCGGCAAAACGCTTGCGCTCGGGATCCGGGAGGTCGACGCCGGACTGGCGGAAATCGATGAGCTCCTGCTCGACCATTCGCCTGAATGCCGCCGGCTGCTCGGTGAACCCGTCGTGTTCCGAGACGGTTTTCCAGCATTCGAACAGCGCGCGGTTATGTCCTCTGGCGGTGTAGAACGCTGTGATTTTTTCCAGGCAGGCCGAAAATGCTTCGCGCCAGGCCGGTGTGTTGACCACCCCGTGCAGATGGCCGACCGACGACCAGGCCAGTGCCAGGGCGTCGTCGACGAGCACCTCGCGCGCGATGGTTTCCGGGTTGGCGGGCAATTCACCGGACTCGATGGCGTCGATCAGGCGCTGGTAGTCGCCCAGACGCGCCTCGATCGCCGGCAATGCATGGTCCGGCGTGATTGTCTCGAAGACGGGCAGGCCTTCGGCAAGCAGGGGGTTCGTGGCTTCGGTCATGAAAACAAGTCGTCCAGTAGTTCGTCTATGGCCTCAATGGCGCGCTCGAGTCGATGCGCCTCGGGCAGCAGCGTCAGGCGGAAGTGGCGCGCGTCGGAGATATTGAAGCTGGTGCCGGGCACGATAAGAATGTGAGCATGTTCGAGCAGGCGCTCGGCGAATGCGTGGTCGTCGAATCCGGCATCGAGGTTGCGCCGGACGCTGGGAAAAGCATACATCGCACCCTGGGGCGCCACCAGTTCAAGGTGGCGCGAGCGTGCCACGGAATCGACGACTGCACGTCGCGACTCGTAAAGCCGGCCTTCGGGATCGACCAGCTCCTGGATTGACTGATAACCGCCCAGCGCGGTTTGCACCGCCCACTGGGTGGGCACGTTGGAGGAGAGCCGGAGCGCGGCCAGCTTTTCGACCGCAAAGCGATAGTCCTCCGCGCGATCGAGCTCGCCGGTGAACACCATCCAGCCGACCCGCCAGCCGCACGCCCGGTAGACCTTGGATAACCCGCCGAAGGTAATGCACACCGCGTCTTCGACCAGCGTGGCCAGGGGCACGAACTCGGCGTCGTCGAAGGTGATGGCGTCGTAGATTTCGTCCGACAGCAGCACCAGGTCATGGCGTTGGGCGATCTCGGCCAACCGCTTGAGCAGTGGCCTGGGATAAACGGCGCCTGTCGGATTGTTCGGGTTGATGACCACCAGTGCCCGGGTTGTCGGCGTGATCTGCGCCTCCAGTTCGTCCGGGTCGGGCAGGAACCCATTTTCGGCCCGGCACTGGTAGTGCACGGCCTTGCCGCCGTTGAGCACGGTTGCAGCTGTCCATAGCGGGTAGTCCGGCGCCGGAATCAACACCTCGTCGCCGGGCTCAAGGAGCGCCCGGAGGCTCAGGTCGACCAGTTCGGAGACGCCGTTGCCGATCATGACCTGGCCGAAGCGCGTATCGACCAGGCCGCGCTCCTGGAACCGGATGGCCACAGCTTCGCGCGCCGGAAAGATGCCGGTCTGGGGGCCGTAGGCGTCGCTGGCCTGCAGATTTCTCACGATCGCCTGGCGCATGGTCTCTGGGGCGTGCAGACCGAACGCACCGGGATTGCCGACGTTGAGCAGCAGGATTTCGTGGCCCTGGCGCTCGAGTTCGTGGGCCCGGCGCGCCAGCGGACCGCGGATTTCGTAGCGAACTTCGGCGACCCGGCTGGCGGGTTGAATGCTGTTTTTTGTCATCGAAAGTCGTCAATCGTGTTGATGGCAGAGAAAATGAGTGTTGCAAGGGTTGCGACTACGCCGCAGCAGTCGTTCTGACCCGTACAATTGTCCAAGCATATCCGCTTGAACAGGGGCCGGGGCGGCCCAATCCAGAATATTGGCATCCATCTGCACATCAATTCCAGGAAACCATTATGGCAATAGCTCCCGAAATTCGCGATCGCATCCAGGAAATGGTCACCGGCAACAAGGTGATGCTGTTCATGAAAGGCACTCCGAAAATGCCGCAGTGCGGGTTTTCCGCGCAGACTGCAGGCGCCCTGGATACGCTGCTGGAAGGAGATTACGCGTCGTTCAACGTGCTCGAGGATAACGATATCCGCGAGGGCATCAAGGACTTCGGCAACTGGCCGACGATTCCGCAGCTGTACGTGGATGGCGAGCTCGTCGGCGGTTGCGACATCATCATGGAGATGTTCAACGCTGGCGAATTGCACGATCTGTTCGGCCTCGAAGCACCGGACCGCACGCCGCCGGAGATCGAGATCACGCCTGCGGCGGCTGAAAAAATCAGCGAATTTCTCGCCGCCTATCCCGGCCAGCACCTGCATTTCAAGATCGGTTCGGACTGGGACGCCCAGTTTCACCTGGGGCCGAAGTCCGGCGCTGAAATCGAATCGACGGCCGGCGATCTGACGGTGCTCATGGACCTGGCGTCCGCCCAGCGGGCGCGGGGTGCGAAGATCGACTGGGTCGAGACCATGCAGGGCGAGGGTCTCAAGCTGGATTTGCCCGGCGCGCCGCCGGCGGTCAAGCAGATGACGCCGGATGAATTGCAGCAACGGCTGAACGCCGCCGAGCGCCTCGTCGTGGTCGATACCCGGAACGATCTGGATCGAGAGCGCCAGCCGCTCGAGTTCGCCAGGCCGCTGGACGCCGGTCTGATGGCCGAACTCAAGGACGCCGACCGGAGGACGCCGCTGGTGTTCGTCTGCAACAAGGGGCTTTCCAGCCTGGAGGTCGCCGAGCACTACCGCAAGCAGGGCTTTGACGAGGTCTACAACCTGAGCGGCGGCGTGGATCAACTGGCGAATCTCTGAACAAGAGGTTCCCTGGGCAGCTGAATCGACCCGGGTGATTGCGTTCGGCACGGGCAGATTGGGTTATCCTGATCACCTGACTTCAACGAAACGGGAGAGCAAGCATGGCTTCGAATTCAATCCAGCAAGTGTTGTCCGATGCACCCGTTTTCAGTGGCCTGAGCGATGATTTCATTGAGCGGCTCGCCGGCCACGGGTCGGAACGAAACGTGGAAAACGGCGAAGTGCTTTTTCGCAGCGGGGAACCGGCCAGGAACTTCTTCCTGCTGATCGAGGGTGAAATCTCGATCGAGATTCCCGCTGTCACAGGTCCTACGCTGCAGGTTCAGCGCCTCAGGCCGATTCGCGTGCTCGGTTGGTCATGGTTGCTGCCACCGTTCAAGTGGAGCTTCAATGCGCGAGCCGAGACAAACTCGAAAGTGCTGGAATTCGACGGTGAGGCGGTGTTGAAGGACTGCGAAGCCGATCCTGAGTTCGGTTACGAAGTCATCAAGCGGTTTTCCGCGCTGATGGCCGAACGATTGGACGCTGCGCATCGGAGGATGATGGAGCAGTGGTCTCCCGCCGGATTCGCTTGACCGCCCGATTGCCCGGCCCACTCTACTGCGGCGCGCCCATGCACTGCGGCTGCGGCGCTTTACTCGGTCGCGAAGTCCTCGACGTGACGCTGCCACGCCTGCGGTTCGCTCCGTCGTAAAACCCCGCAGCCACAGCACCTGAACGCCCCTCGCGACGAGCGGGCCGGGCAATCGGGCGGTTCGAAAACGACTGCGCGCGCCGGCGCCTGCCCCGGACTCCGATCCGGCGGCGTCCGGCGGTGCTCGAATTCCTCATGTACCACTTCGTACATTGCGGATTCTGCCCTCCGGCGGCCACCGTCAGCCGCGCGCTCGCTACGTTTTCAGACGAATCCTCTCGATAAATTCCAGCGCCGGCGGCGCTTGAACTCTTACTCCGAAAGAGCAAAGGAGGTTTCGCCTCGCGCTACGCGCTTGCAGGCGACCGACTTTTCACAATCGCCTGAAAAGTAGGCAAAAGCGCTTTTACAGGCGGCAGATGTTTGGCTACAAGCCGGATGGGCGGGGGTGGTTTGGTGTCAGGGTTCGTCTTCGATGATTTTTTTGGGACTGACCACGTGCCAATTCGAGTGGGTCGGCTGGCGTGGCCTGGTTTCGTGTCGGATGTTGAAATTGGGGTAACGGCCGAAGGTCCCGGTTCCGCGGTGGCGAGGGCGGGGTGGGGGCAGGCAACGTTCAGAGCCCATCTTTCCAACATGCACCCACGGTTCGGCGGCCACCCATCTGCCTCGATGGCGCCGAGTATCGCAGCAGCGAACGGGGAAGTCCGGTTCCGCATGTCTGAGCGACCGAAGGGAGCGAGTTCGGAACCGGCCGTTCGCTGCGAGAAACGCAGGGGACCCGGCGCAGTTTGCCGGGCGCCTTCGCGGCACGAGCGGTTTTGCCTGCTTTTGCCGCACCAAAAGTAGGTCGCGAAAGCCGGCGCAGCCGGCGGCGAAACGGCCTTTGACTTTTTTAGAAGCGCCAACCGCGCAGTAGCGGCGCCGGCCCGGCCAGAGCCGACGCAGTTACAGCGAGAAGACGGCACTGACGGGCGCATGGTCCGAGGGCCGCTCGTTGCGTCGTGGTTCCAGGTCGATGTCGCTGGCGGTGCATTTTTCGGCCATTGGTTTCGAGGCGAGCACGAGGTCGATTCGCAGGCCCATCTTCCGACGAAAGGCCATCTGGCGATAGTCGTACCAGGAATAGACGCGCTCGGGCTGGTCGAATAATCGATAGGTGTCGGTCAGGCCCAGCGTCATCATGTTCTCCAGCGCGGTGCGCTCCGGCGTGGAGCAGAGAATCTTCTCGTGCCAGGCCTCGGGATCGTGCACGTCTCGGTCTTGCGGGGCGATGTTGAAGTCGCCGACGACCACGAGCTTGTCATGCGTCTTCGTCTCTTCGGCGATCCAGCGCGTAACCGCTTCCAGCCACTGGAGCTTCCACTCGTATTTCTCGTCGCCGACGGCCTTGCCATTGACTACGTACAGATTGATCACGCGCACGTCGTTGAAGGTGCCGGCGATGACCCGTCGATGCGGGTCTTCAAAGCCGGGAATTTTCTCAACGACGTCTTCGGCAGGCTCTCGACTCAACAGTGCGACGCCGTTGTAAGTGGCTTGCCCGGAGAATGCGCTGTGATATCCGGCAGCTTCGATGGCCTCGACCGGAAAGTTTTCGTCCTTCAGCTTGGTTTCCTGCAGCCCAAGCACGTCGGGCTGGTTGGCGTTGATCCATTCGAGCACCTGGTCCAGCCGGACCTTGAGCGAATTGACGTTCCAGGATGTGATCTTCATTCCCAGTCCTCGCCATAGTGAAACGTGATCTCCTCGTCCTTGTCGACATCGCGGATGGTGTACAGGTCGTTGCCCCACCAGTCGGCGTTCGGGTCGCTGGCATGATTCAGAAACCGCATCTCGTTCTTCCCGTCGATACCTTCCCATTCGTCTGTGTCTTCGTTGTAGAGCCACAGCACGTGCATGCCATCTTCCTGCGTCGCCGGCCCCTCGTAGGTACCGACGAAGGTATCGTTCGGAATGGCTTTGCGCGCAAACAGGCCTTTGCCATGAATAGGCGATTCGCCGACGTAAGCGAGGGGATTCTTGTCGTATTTCTTCATGCCTGTCCGGCCCGGGTTTTCAGGCTGGAAAGGATATACGGTTTCCGGTTTCCGATTTCGGGTTTCCGGAAAGGCAGGTCAGCACTCGGATATCGGACAGCCAGCCATCAGAAGTCGGAAGTCGGCAACGAACTGCTTTTCCGACTACGGACTACCGACTAGCGTTTTTCCGGAAACCGGAAACCGGAAACCGGAAACCGGACCTAAGTCGTCGGACACGCAAACGCCGTCTCGGCCGGCGGTTGTTCCAGCAGACTGTTCGCGAGCACCGACGGTGCCCCGCCGAGTTGCCATTCATAGATGGTCGCAAAGGCGAGCAC
>DATGCS010000100.1:0-2851 GCA_035311685.1 Wenzhouxiangellaceae bacterium | reverse complement strand
GATTGCACTGAAGATCCCCAGCGCCGGGCTCACGTTGCTGCTGGTCGGCCTGGCGGCGCTGGCCTCGGGCATCCTGGTCCACCTGGTCACCCTGCCGACCGAGCTGGATGCGAGCTTCCGCCGCGCCCTCCCCATCCTCGTCCAGGGCGGCTACCTCAAGCAAGAGGACCGGGGGGCCGCGCGCAAGATCCTCACCGCGGCCGCCTTCACCTACGTGGCCGCATCGATGATGGGGCTGGTCAACTTTTGGTGGTGGCTAAGAATCCTGCGGCCCTGAATTTCACTCGCGGCTCGACCTTGCCAGGCCGCGAACCCTTTACCCGCCGATCCAGGCTCAAATCCGGAACTGCTGGACTCAGTAGCTCAGCCGTGAGAGATCGATGACAGATCCTTTAATGGTGCTCGGTCACTTCGCCTTCCTTGAAAAGGAACTTGCGAAGCTGTTCGTCGAAATCACCGTCGTTGCGCCGCAGCCACTCCAGCACCATCGCGGCGTGCTCGATTTCCTCGCGCATGTTGTGCAGCAGGATTTCGGTCAGTGCCTCGTCCTCGCAGTCGTCGGCGCGCTGACGATACCAGTCGGCCGCCTCGAGCTCCTCCATCAGCGAAACGATGGCTTGGTGCATGGAAATCGTCTTTTTACTCAGACGCTCGCGCGGCGCGTGCAGACCTTCACTTGACATGTTTTCCAACTCCTTTGGCTGTTTTTCGGGACGAATTCCCGATGGCTGTCACCAAAGAATAATTCAAGCGCCCATGCAGCGGGGGATGTGCACTTGCATGCAAGCCATGAGCATTCAGGTCACATTCATCTCGTATCTAGCTAAAATAAATAGATTTTTTACCCTTGCAAACCGAATTGATTCGGTGCATAGTATTGAATGTAGAGAACCGGAGAAAGCGCAACGCCCTGTTCATGGATTCAAAAGCCCTCTCAATCTGCCTGATGCTGCTTGCTCTGTCCGGCCCCCTGGCCGCCGGGCAGGTCGAAAACGTGCGCGTGTGGGCCGGTCCGGACAAGACGCGGGTGGTGCTCGATCTTGACCGGGAAGTGGAATACAAGGTCTTCGCGCTGGACGGCCCGGACCGGCTGGTCGTCGATATCGATCGCACCAGCATGACAGGGGTCCCCGAGCTGGATCCCGAAGTCAGCGGCGTGGTGCGCAAGGTACGACACGGCATACGCGAGGGCGAGGATCTGCGCGTCGTGCTCGATCTTGCCGACGCCACCCGCGTCAAGAGTTTCCTGCTTGCGCCCACGGGTCGATACGGTCATCGTCTCGTACTCGATCTTTTTCCGAAGAATGCCACTTCGGCCCAGGAACGCGTCCGCTCGGTCGCGCGCAGCCTGCCCGAAGACAATCGCGACATGATCGTGGCCATCGACGCCGGACACGGCGGTGAGGATCCCGGCGCCATCGGCCCCAGCGGTATGTACGAAAAGAACATCGTACTGGCCCTGGCCGGCGAACTGAAGCGCCAGATAGAGGATGCCCCCGGCATGCACCCGGTCATGATTCGCACCAGCGACTATTACGTGCCGCTCAACGAACGTTTCGAGCGCGCCCGCGAAGCCCGCGCCGACCTGTTTGTTTCCCTGCATGCCGACGCCTTCCGCGATCGCCGCGTACGCGGCAGCTCGGTGTATGTGCTTTCGCGCAGCGGCGCCTCAAGCCAGGCGGCGAGACTTCTGGCCCAGAGCGAAAACGAGGCCGATCTGATCGGCGGGGTGGACCTTGAGCAAAGCGACGACATGCTGCGATCGGTGCTGCTGGACCTGTCTCAAAATGCATCGATGGAATACAGCCAGACCGCGGCGTCGAAGATCCTGGACGAACTCGGTGCCGTCGGTCGCAACCACCGCAAGCAGGTTGAAAGCGCCAACTTCGTGGTGCTGCGCTCCCCGGACGTGCCCAGCGTGCTGGTGGAAGTCGGTTTCATCAGCAACCCCAGCGACGAGGCCAACCTGGGTTCGCGACAGCACCGCGCGGAACTGGCCACGGCCATACGCCGCGGCATCGAACAGCATTTTCGCCAGACCGCGCCGCGCGGCACCTGGTTTGCCGCCAACCGCAGCGACCCGGCGCGCTATGTGGTGCAACGCGGCGACACACTCGGGACCATCGCCCAGCGTTATTCGATCAGCCTGAACCGGCTGCGCCAGGCCAACGCCATCCAGGGTGACGTGATTCACCCCGGCGCCGTACTCGAAATCCCGACCGGCTAAAGCCCGCCTTATTCACCACCCTTCCTGCTGCGGTGCCGTCAGGCCCGCGTCTGCGGCGTTTCACTCGCTTGCGCATCCTCAACGTACAATCGAGTACGCCTGCGGTCCGCTCGGTCCCGAAACGCCGCAGCCACTGGGCCTGACGACCCCTCGCGACGGAAGGGCGGCAAATAAGGCGGGCTAAGTTACGCCCGGCGACAAAAAGCGCGAGCGGGCTTGCCTGACAGCCGGAAATCTAGTAACATTCCCGCTCTTTACCGAACTCGTGTTCCGATTTTCTGGGGCCAAGACATAATCATGAAAACGTTCAGCGCAAAATCGCATGAAGTCCGCCGCGAATGGCTTGTAGTCGACGCTGCCGGCAAGAACCTCGGCCGCCTGTCGAGCGAGATCGCCCGGCGCCTGCGCGGCAAGCACAAGCCGGAATTCACGCCGCACGTCGACACCGGCGACTACGTCGTGGTCATCAACGCCGACAAGATAGCGGTCACCGGTCGCAAGATGACCGACAAGATGTATCACCATCACACCGGCTACATCGGCAACCTCAAGTCGATCAACCTTGAAAAGCTCCTGGACAAGCATCCCGAGCGGGTCATCCAGCAGTCGGTCAAGGGCATGATG
>DATGCS010000099.1:0-6801 GCA_035311685.1 Wenzhouxiangellaceae bacterium | reverse complement strand
ATGCCGTGAATGTGTGCGGCGGCTACGTAGCGATGGAGAAGATCCACGCTGGGCGCCGGCTCCGGCGCGATCACGATCAGCAGGGTGTCCAGGTTGGCCGCAACCGGCTGGAAGCGACCCCGGTTGCCGCCGCGCCCGAACATGTTTTTGCGTTCGAGGATGGAACTGACCCCGCCGTTTCCATCGACAGTGACCAGATCGCCCGGCAGCGGACGCCCGACGTTCCGGCGGAAATGGATTTCGAACGGTTCCGGGGTCTCGGCCCGGGCGCCCTCGTCGGTCGCCAGGCCGTGGTTGCCGAGCGCGATCAGTACGCGGAACAATTGGGTCATTCGGATGCCATGCTCATGAGTCGTGTCGGCGATCAAACGAGTATACGACTGGTATAGTTGAAGCTGGAGCACGGGGATGATCGTGATGGACGACGTGATGGACGAAAACGGACTGGGCATGAACGAAACGCGACTGATCTGGATCGATCTGGAAATGACCGGGCTGGATGTGCGGCGCGACAAGATCATCGAAATCGCGACCATCGTGACTGATTCGGAACTGGTTGAAGTCGCCACCGGTCCGAATCTCGCGATTCGCGCCACCGACGACGAACTCGCCGATATGGACGAGTGGAATACCCGAACGCACACGGCTTCGGGGCTGATCCAGCGCTGCCTGGAAAGTCATACAGACACCCGCGCGGCCGAGCGCCAGACGCTGGAATTCCTGGCCGACCTGGTGCCACCGGGAAAATCGCCGATGTGCGGCAATTCCATTTGCCAGGATCGGCGCTTCCTGGCCCGCCTGATGCCCGAGCTGGAAGCCTTTTTCCACTACCGCAACCTGGACGTCAGCACACTCAAGGAACTGGCGCGCCGATGGGCGCCCGAGATTGCCGAGGGCCTGGAAAAGGATTCTGGCCACGAAGCCCTTGCGGACATCCGCGACTCGATCGTCGAGCTCAAGTACTACCGGCAGTTCATGGGGGAACTGGCGGGGCAGGGTGGGACCGGCTGAAGGTTACGGGAAATAGGGAGTTTAAGGTTCAATGGGTTAAGGGTTAAGGGTTAAGGGTTAAGGATAACCACAGTCAAAGACCAGACGGCCTCTTCAAGTTGAGTTGCCTAAACCCTAAACCCTAAACCCTAAACCTCATTTTTCAGCTAATCTCCGCCAGGTATCGACCACCGTATCCGGGTTCAGCGACATCGACTCGATGCCCTGGTCCAGCAACCATTGGGCGAGGTCGGGGTGGTCGGACGGGCCCTGGCCGCAGATGCCGATGTACTTGCCTTTCTCGATGCAGGTCTTGATCGCCATCGCCAGCAGCGCCTTGACCGCGCCGTCGCGCTCGTCGAAGCGGTGGGCGACCAGTCCGGAGTCACGGTCCAGGCCCAGGGTCAATTGAGTCATGTCGTTGGAGCCGATCGAGAAGCCGTCGAAGTACTCGAGAAAATCCTCCGCGAGCAGCGCGTTCGACGGCAGTTCGCACATCATGATGATCCTGAGGCCGTTCTCGCCGCGCTTGAGGCCGAATTCTTCCATGACTTGCACGACTTCTCGGGCCTCGCCGACAGTGCGCACGAAAGGCACCATGGCCCAGACGTGTTCCAGGCCCATTTCGTCGCGGATTCTGCGCAGGGCGCGGCATTCGAGCTCGAACGCCGGCTTGAAGTCGTCGTCGACGTAGCGCGAGGCACCGCGCCAGCCGATCATCGGGTTTTCCTCGTCGGGCTCAAAGGCCTCACCGCCTATCAAATTGGCGTATTCGTTGGATTTGAAATCCGACAGGCGCACGATCACCGGGTTGGGTCCGAACGGTGCAGCAATCGTCGCAATGCCTTCGACCAGCCGGTCGACATAGAAGTCCACCGGCGAATCGTAGCCGGCAGTGCGCTTGTCGATCTCGGCCTTGAGCTCCGGCGACTGCTTGTCGTATTCAAGAAGTGCTCGGGGATGAATGCCGATCATCCGGTTGATGATGAATTCCAGCCGGGCCAGGCCGATGCCGTGGTTGGGAATCTGGGCGAAATCGAAGGCGCGGTCCGGGTTCGCCACGTTCATCATCAGTTTCACCGGCGCGGCGGGCATGTCCTCCAGGCTGTCCTCGGAAACGCTGAATTCGAGATTGCCAGCGTAGACGCGGCCGGTATCGCCCTCGGAACAGGATACGGTGACCTTGTCGCCATGGCGAACCCTGTCGGTGGCGTCGCCGCAGCCGACCACGGCCGGAATACCCAGTTCGCGGGCAATGATGGCGGCGTGGCAGGTGCGCCCGCCGCGGTTGGTGACGATGGCCGAGGCCTTCTTCATCACCGGTTCCCAGTCGGGGTCGGTCATGTCTGTGACCAGCACGTCGCCGGATTCGACCTCGTGCATGTCGGCGATGTCGCCGACGACTCGGGCCTTGCCCTGGCCGATGCGCTGACCGATCGCGCGCCCCTCGACCAGCACGTCGCCGCATGACTCGAGCTTGAAGCGTTCCATAACCTGGCCGGAGCGGCTCTTGACCGTTTCAGGGCGGGCCTGCAGGATATAGAGTTCGCCGGTGTGCCCGTCCTTGCCCCACTCGACGTCCATGGGCCGGCCGTAGTGCTTTTCGATGGTCAGCGCCATTTGTCCCAGTTTTTCGGCGTCGGCGTCGGTGATCGAGAACCGGTTCCTCAATTCTTCCGGTGTGTCCTCGGTGGCCACCCCGCCGGATTCGCCGTAGACCATACGCGTGGCTTTGGTGCCGATGCTGCGGCGCAGCACCGAGGGCCGGTCGGCCTGCAGGTTGGCTTTGAACAGATAGAATTCGTCGGGATTGACCGCACCCTGGACCACGCTTTCCCCCAGCCCGTAGCTGGAGGTGATGAATACCACGCCGCGGTAGCCGGATTCGGTGTCCAGCGTGAACAGAACGCCGGCCGCGCCGACGTCGGAGCGCACCATCAGCTGGATACCCGCCGAAAGCGCCACGTCGGCGTGCTCGAAGCCGTGGTGCACTCGATAAGCGATCGCCCGGTCGTTGTACAGGCTGGCGAACACTTCGTGGATCTTGCGCGCCACGTCTTCCAGGCCGCGCACGTTGAGGAAGGTCTCCTGCTGGCCGGCGAACGAGGCGTCGGGCAGGTCTTCGGCGGTGGCCGAGGAACGGACTGCAACCTCGATATCGTCGCCGAAGCGCTCGCGCATCTCGGCCCAGGCATCGCGAATCGCGTCGCTGAGGGCCTCGGGCAGGGGCGTTTCGACGATCCAGCCGCGGATTTCCTTGCCTGCCGCGGCGAGTTCGCGCACGTCCTCGACTTCCAGCGTTTCGAGCCGGGCGCGAATTTTTTCGTCCAGCCCGGTTTCGGCCAGGAAATCGCGGAAAGCATCGGCCGTGGTGGCGAATCCCCCGGGCACGTTTACGCCCATTGACGCCAGATTTGCGATCATTTCGCCAAGTGATGCATTCTTGCCGCCGACCTGTTCGAGGTCGTCCATGCCTAGCTGGTCCAGCCAGCGGATATACTCAGTCACGCTTGTCATCACAATCGGTCGAATCCCTTGTCAAATCTCAAACCCATATTGTAACCGCCAGCCTATGCGCCGAACCGTCCTGTTCATCTCCGATGGCACCGCAATTACGGCCGAAACCTTCGGCCACAGCCTGCTCACGCAGTTCGCCGGTCACGAGTTTCGCCAGGTGCGGCTGCCTTTCGTCGACACCGTGGAAAAGGCCCGCGAGGCGGTCGACCTGATCAACCGGTCGGCGGCCGACGAGGCGCCGCGGCCGCTGGTGTTCAGTACCATAGTCGACTCGGAAGTCGGCGCCGCCCTTGCCGACTGCAACGCACATGTTTTCGACATGTTTGCGACCTTCATGCCGCAGCTCGAGGAAATTCTCGGGACGATCGGCTCGCACTCGGTGGGCAAGGCCCACGGCATCAGCGATACCCATCGCTACGAAGACCGGATGGAGGCCACGAACTACGCTCTGGCGCACGACGACGGCATCTCCAAACGTCTGGAAAACGCCGATGTGATCCTGGTGGGGGTCTCGCGATCGGGAAAAACGCCAACTTGTCTCTACATGGCCTTGCATTTTGGGCTGAAAGCCGCAAACTACCCGTTAACTGAAGAAGATCTCGAAAAACCACGTCTGCCGGACTTTCTCCGCCAGCACAAACAAAAGCTGTACGGTCTGACCATCGATGCCGAACGGCTGGCGGAAATTCGTCAGACCCGACGACCCGACAGTCGTTATGCGTCACTCAAGCAGTGCCGCTACGAAGTGGATGCGGCCGAATCGCTGCTTAGAAGCGAGAGTGTGCCGGCGCTCAGTTCGACCCGTGCGTCGGTCGAGGAACTTGCGAGCCGGATTCTGCTCGAACTGGGACTGGATAGAGATCATTTTTGAACCACGTATTTTTCGATTTGTCAAGAATCGGAAAATCCAAACTGCTGTGCTATGCTCCTGAAATGCTGACACAATTGCGCAATCCAAATTCGTTGTCCCGGGTCATCGCACGACGCCTGCCGTCGCTGCATTCCGGGGTTTTTCATGCGCTCAGCGTGCTGATGCCGGAAGACCTGGCTCGCAGCGACGTGCTGGTGTCGAAAATCGAGGACGCGCCGGAACTCTACATGCGGGTCCTGGAGCGGCACAATTACACCACGTTCCTGCAGCTGACCTACCTGCTGGGCCCGGAGCGCGAACAGCACCCGAACGCCCACATCCGGGTCTATCACGATGCGCGCATGGCCGAAGCGACCTCGTTCTCGCCTGAGCAGGGCATCGAGCGTCTGGCCGGCCCCGATTTGCCCGTTCGCGGGCTGGTCGAGCGCAGCTGGCGCATGAATCGCGCGTTGTTGAAGTGGCTGGAGTACCTGTTGGCCGAAGGCCATAGTGCATCGACCATGCGCGCGACCGAGGAAACGCCGGCCAATCTGCCCGATCCGGAGCCGATGCCGGCCGAAGTGACAGACGAAAGCATGCGCGTCGAGTAGATTCGCAGCTTACCCGGCCCCGTTCAGCCTGCGCTGTTCCAGTCCCGCTGATCGATGGTATGCGCTCTGTTGCACCCATCCAGCGCTTCCAGCCGCATTCCGATGTGATAACCACCCGCTTTCGACTCGATGTCGAAGATGCGTGCCGCGGCCACACCCTGCCGGCCGGCGGCAGACGCTGATGCCGTGCAGAAAACCGGAACGGAGTTTCCGCCGCGCGTTTCGATGCCGTATTCCCGGTTGCGATGCAGGTGCCCGTGCAGCACCATGGCCGCGCCATGTTCGGCCAGTAATTCGCTCAGTTCCCGGTCATCTGCAAGCGCTTTTCGCCGTTTGCATACCCCTGGCGCCGGCGGGTGATGGATGAGCACGACCCGACAATAGCCCCGGTGCTCGGAAAGCATCCTGCCCAGACGCTCCCGCATGGCAGGCCCGAGCCGGCCGCTTGCCTTCAGGACTGGCGTCACGACCGCCGAATTCAGTCCGATCATCGCCACGTCGCCATGAACGCGCACCACCGGCCACTTGGGAGCATCGGGTGAAACGTGCAGATACTCGGCCCACAGGTCCACGATCCGGGCTTCTGAATCGGGCGCGAAATTGTCGTGGTTGCCCGGTACCACTAGCGCCTTGTGCGACGGCGCGAGTTCGGCCAGCCACGAGGCCGCTTCCCGGGCCTCCTGCGCGAGCCCAATCTGGCACAAGTCTCCGGTGATCGCCCATCGGTCGGGGCCGGTCGCCTTGAGGTGTTGCGTGAGCGCAGTCAGCCGATGCCTTAGGTGCCGTTCCCGTCGCCGACCCTGCCAGGAAAGCCAGGACAGCCATCGCTTGCCCGCGCCAATTCCCGGTCGCCAGGCATCCAGAGAGGTCAGGTGGGGATCGGTCAGGTGGATCAGGCGCACGTGTTTTCGAACCGTTGACTGCAACGTTTCGAGTGTAACCGCTGACGGGCGTGCAACCGTGTCGCATCGCGCCGTTCAGCGCCGGGCGGTGCGATAATGAACATCCCGATCCCGACCCGAACCGCGAATGTTCCTCGATTCCACAAAACTCGCCGAAATGGATGGCGAACAATTCCGCTCCACCCGGCCGTACCCGTGGGCCAACCCGGCCGGCCTGTTGACTCAAGACGGTTTCGACACCCTGATAGAGCAGCTTCCCGAGGTGAGTCAGTTCAAGCCGGTGTTCGGCCGTTCGCGCAAGCACGGACAGCAGGCGCACGACCGCTACGCCCTGGAATGGCAAGACGACCTGCCGTTGGGTGATGCGTGGAAGGCCTTTGTCGATGAATTGCGAGGCCCCGAATACACCGAGTTTCTCGCCCGGATGATCGGACACGACCGCTTCAGCCTGAAGTTCCATTTCCACTACACCCCCGACGGCTGCTCGGTGTCTCCGCACTGCGACGCGGTCTGGAAGCTCGGGTCGCACATCTTCTACCTCAACACTCCGGAAGACTGGAAGCCAGAGTGGGGCGGCGAGACCCAGGTGCTCGACGATCGCGGCCGCTTCCCGGCCAGCTCGGCCCCTGCGTTCGGAGATTTCGACGAGGCGATGAGTTCGGAGTCGCTGGGCAACCGCAGCCTGTTGTTCATTCGGCAGGGCAATTCCTGGCACGGCGTCAAGCCGATCGATTGTCCCGAGGGATATCTTCGCAAGGTGTTCATCGTTGTTATCAATCGGGATACGCCTTGGTATCGGCTCAGGAGCCGATTGAAGATTTAGGTTTTTCGATTTCAACGTCAAAACCGTTTCGCCACGCGCTGCGTGCACGATGCCGGGAGCCGATGGCTTTGAAGTTGAAATTGAAATCAAAAGCCGCCCGCACCCGGC
>DATGCS010000098.1:0-5059 GCA_035311685.1 Wenzhouxiangellaceae bacterium | reverse complement strand
GGCGGCTCCTACGGCGGCTACAACCAGTGGGTGACGGCGCGCTATTTTCCCGACAATCTGACCACCATCGTGCCGATCGCCTCGCCATACCACGGCGTCGATTTCCCGATGAACTACAACGTCCAGTACCCGTATTCGATCCGCTGGTTGACGCTGACCAGCGGTGTGACGCCGCAGGGACGCATCTTCGGCGACGATGAATTCTGGAACCGGAAATTTCTCGAGTATCACCAATCGGGCATGGCGTTCGAGAACCTCGACCAACTGGTCGGAAATCCCAGCCCGACCTTCCAGCGCTGGGTCTCTCGCCCCTACATGGACGACTACTGGGCGGCGAGGGTGCCTTCGCCCGATGAACTGCGGGGGCTGGATCTGCCGATACTGACCATCACCGGCTACTACGACGGCGACCAGCCAGGTGCGATGCAGTATTACCACGACCACATGCAGCATGGCAGCGAAGACGCGAAAGCCGATCACTTTCTGATCCTCGGCCCCTGGGACCACGGCGGCACGCGTTTTCCGCGGCAGGAATTCGGCGGCTACAAGTTCGGCGACGAAATGATGTTCGACGCGTTCGCGCTGGACCGCGACTGGTACCGCTGGACCATGGGCGACGGCGAGCGGCCCGATTTCATCAGGGATCGCGTGACCTATTTCGTCGCCGGCGCCAATGCCTGGAAGTCGGCGCCTTCCCTGGATGCCGTCAGCGATTCGGAACTGGTCCTGCGACTGGGTGCCGACCGGGCGCGGCATGACGTCTTTCATTCCGGCGTGATGGCCGAGGTGCCGGATACGCGTTCATCGCATTCGCAGTACGTCTACGACCCGCTGGATACAAGCAAGGCCGAACGCGGCGTGGCCGAGAATTACATCGTCGACCAGGGCGAGGTCATGCACGTGGCCGGCGACGGCCTGGTCTTCCACAGCGCGCCGTTCGACGTGCCGACCGAAATCAGCGGTTATCTTCGCCTGGAAGCCTGGATCGAGATGGACGTGCCCGATACCGACATCAACGCCACGCTCTACGAGATCCGCGCCGACGGCACCAGCATCGCGCTGGCCGGCGAGACGCTTCGCGCCCGGCATCGTGACGGCCTGCGTCAGGTTCGCATGATGGAGGCCGGCGTGGTCGAAAAACTGGTGTTCGAGCGCTTCTACTGGTTTTCGCGTTTGGTGGAAAAAGACAGCCGTCTGCGCCTGTTCATCCGCCCGGCGAACGGATTGCAGCAGCAGCGCCACTACAACGCCGCCAAGCCGGTGCACGAGCAGACCGCCGACGATGCGCGAACCGCTACCGTGCGCCTGCATCATTCCGAGGACCATCCCAGCCGGCTGGTGCTGCCGGTCGTGATCCGGGGCGAGGCTGAATGATCTATCATTCGGGGTCATTCCACGCACGAGTTTCGATTCGATGAGAACGTTTGTGACGATACTGGTCGGCCTTGCGCTTAGCGGGCAGGCGCTTGGCTGGGGTGCCACGGGGCACCGGGTGGCGGCGCAGATTGCCGACGGCTACCTGACGCCCGAAGCGAAAATTGCGGTCGAGGAAATTCTCGGCCCGGAAACGCTGGCCGAGGCTTCGACCTGGGCCGATTTCATGCGCGCCGACCCGAGCGAGTTCTGGCAGGAAACGGCAAGTCCGTGGCATTACGTCACCGTGCCGGCGGGCACGACCTACCAGGACGTCGGTGCTCCGGAGCAGGGCGACGCGGCAAGCGCGCTGCAGAAATTCACCTACATGCTGCGCGATGCCGAGACGTCGCTTGAAGACCGACAGCTGGCGCTGCGCTTCATCGTCCACATCATCGGCGACCTGCATCAGCCGCTGCACGTCGGCAACGGCACCGATCGCGGCGGCAATGACTTCAAGATCACGTATTTCGGAGAGCCGTCCAACCTGCACCGGCTCTGGGATTCGCAACTCATCGAGAGCAAACAGTTGAGCTACACCGAGTTGACGGCCTGGCTCAAGGGGAAGATCGGCCCCGAACAATTCCGCGCCTGGAATACGCCCGACCCGCTGGTCTGGATTGCCGAGAGCGCGGGGATTCGAGATCGCATCTATCCGGAAGACAGCGAGCTCCGATGGTCCTACGGCTACCACTGGACGGACACGCTTTACAGCCGCCTGCAGAAAGCCGGGGTGCGTACCGCAGCCTACCTCAACCAGTTGTTTGACGAGTAGCGCCCGGTACGATTCGAATCGCGCGACTGAATCAGAAAGGATAGAAGACGGGAATGCACAGCGTCGCCAGCCCCCACAGGATCAGGTTGAGCGGCAGGCCCACCCGCGTGAAATCGGTAAAGCGATAATTGCCGGCGCTGTAGACCATGGTGTTGGTCTGATAGCCGACCGGGGTGATAAAGCTGGCCGAGCCGGCGAACGCAATGGTCAGCAGCAACGGTAGCGGGTCCACGCCCATGGTGGTGGCCAGCGAGATGCTGATCGGTGCCAGCAGGGCCGCCGAGGCATTGTTCGACATGATCTCGGTCAGCACCGATGTGAGCAGATAAAGCGCGGCCACTATGGCGACAGGACCGTATTGACTGCCGATCGAGTTGAACAGGATGTCGGACAGGGAATCGGTCAATCCGCTGTTGTTCATCGCCGCGCCGAAGCTGAGCGCCGCGGCGAGCAGGAAGATCACGCCCCAGTCGATGGACTTGTAGATTTCGTGCGGTGACAGCACGCGGCCCAGCGCGAGCAGGCAGATTCCGGCAATGGCCGCGATGCTGATCGATACCAGCTGCAGCGAAGCGGCGATTACCACGCCGGCGATGACCGCCATGACCGCCAGGAAACGGCGTTTTCTGAACGGCTGAAGATCGTGCTCGCTGATCGTGAAGAACGGGGCGATCCGCTTTGATTCCATTTCCCGGATCCGTTGCTGCGCGCGTCTTGACGTGTGCAGCAGCAATACGTCGCCGGCCTTCAGCCGGGTTTCCCACAGTTTCTTGCGGCTCAGCTTGTCGCTTCTGCGGATGGCCAGCACGTTCGCGTTGTAGCGGTGCAGGAACTGGTGGTCCTTGAGCGTCCGGTCCTCGAGCTCGGAATTCTTGGCCACCATGACCTCCAGCAGCACGTTCTCGGCATCCTTGAACTGCTGCGTCTCCAGCCGCCTGGAAATTCTGAAATCGTCGGCGTTCAGAATCGTGCGGATGCGCTTGATATCGCCGCGTATCGCCAGTCGGTCGCCTTCCTTCAGCTTGAAGTCCCGGCGCGGAGATTCAATCACGTTATCGTCTCTGAGCAGCTGAAGTACCTCGAGATTTTCGCCATTTTCATCCAGCACATCGGAGAAAGCTTCTTCGATGGTCTTGCCTTCGGTTCCAGAGTGCTCCGGAATCCCCATTTCGGTAATGAAGTCCTCGACCTTGAAATCCTCTTCCGGCTTTTCGCCTATTGACCTGTCCGGCACCAGCCGGTTGCCGATCAGCAGCATGTAGACGATGCCGGCGGCGGCGATGACGAGGCCGAAAGGCGTCAGTGTGAATATCGAGAACGAATCGATGCCGTTCTGCTGCGCGATTCCGCTGACCAGCAGGTTGGTGGACGTGCCGATCAACGTGCAGGTGCCGCCGAAGATCGCGCCGAACGAGAGCGGGATCAACACCTTTGACGGCGCAATTCGTGCCTCGCGTGCCGCACTGGAGACGATCGGAATGAAGGTCGCCACTACCGGCGTGTTGTTGACGAAGGCCGAGATCGCGCCCACCGATGCCATCATCGCGCCGGTGGCTCGCGTGTAGTGATTCTTCAGCTGGCGGCTGACCGCCGGGGCAATCGCCTCGATTACGCCGGTTTTGAGCACCGCGGCAGAGAGTGCAAACATCGCGGCCACGGTCACAGTCGCGGTATTCGAAAATCCCGCCACCGCCTCGGCCGGCGTGAGCACGCCGGTCAGCGCCAGCAGCACCATGGCCGAGACCGCGACCAGATCGGGCGGGTATTTTTCGGTGGCGAACAGCGTGACCGCAGCGATGATGATCGCAAGCGTGATGTAGCCTTCGAACGGCATCGTCGTGGTCAGCCGGGGTTGTCCCGGGGCGGCGTCGGCAGCACCATCAGTTCATGGACGTCAACGTGTGCCGGCTGCGTCAGCGCGTAGACCACGGCGCTGGCAATGTCTTCGGCCTTGAGCGCGTCCGGCTTGGGTTCGTCGAAGAACGGCGTATCGACCATGCCAGGTTCGAGCAGTGTGACGCGCACGCCCGAGCCCTTGATCTCCTCGCGCAGACCGTAGCCGATGGCCGAAACTGCCCACTTGGTGGCCGAATACATCGACCCGGCCAACGTCCGTCTTCCCGCCACCGAGCCGGTGAGGACGACGTGACCATCTCGCTTCTTCACTTCCTCCAGCGTCGCGCGCAGCGTATAGGCCACGCCGAGGATGTTGACATCGACCATCTTCTTCCAGCTTTCGACCGGGGCGCCGGAAAACCCGCCCGGCTCGCCCCCGGTGCCGGCATTGGCGAATACCGCATCGATGCGGCCGAAATGATCAAGGACTTCGGCGACCATGCGCTGCTGGTCTTCGAAGTCGGTCACGTCGCAGCGCTGCGCCAATGCCCGATCGTCGCCGATTTCCCTCACCAGCGCCTCCAGCTTGTCCTCCGACCGGGCGCAAAGTGCCAGCCTGTAGCCCGCTTGCGAAGCGGCCCGCGCGGTGGCAGCGCCGATGCCGGTCGAAGCGCCGGTAATCAGCAGGACTTTTTCATCCTTCCCGGACATGCGAAATCCTCCAATTCTCGTGTCGATATGTCACCCTATCATGGTGGTTGGAAGTAGTCGGAAATGGTTGGGCGCCGCGGCAACACGCCCCGTAAACTTGCGCTTGCATCGGTATCAGCCCAGCACGAACAGCTGGAAAGCCATCATGGCCGCGAAAGCCAGCACGATGACCGCTCCTACCGAGTTCGATGAACTCTTCTTGAGCGCGTCGGGCGCAATCTCGGCAAACACCATCCAGATCATCGCCCCGGCGGCCAGGCCGAGGCCGACCGGGAGCAGGGGCCTGAACCATTCGACGAAAGCGAACGCCGGCGCGGCCATCAG
>DATGCS010000097.1:0-5959 GCA_035311685.1 Wenzhouxiangellaceae bacterium | reverse complement strand
CGCGATTCCGGCGGCGGTCGGCCAGGTCATCGACAAGGGCTTCATGGCCGACGACCCGGATACCATCAACCTCTGGTTCTGGCTGCTGTTCGGCGCCGCGACGCTGATGGCGGTGGCCGGCGGCATGCGTTTCTACTGGGTGTCCTGGCTGGGACAGCGGATCGTTACTGATCTTCGGCGCGATGTCTACGCCCAGGTCATCCGGATGGAGCCCGAATTCTTCGCCACCACGCGCACCGGCGAGGTGCTTTCGAGGCTCAACACCGACACCACGCTGGTCGAATCGCTGATCGGATCGAGCGCGTCGGTCGCCGTGCGCAATCTGCTGATGCTGATTGCCAGTTCCATCATGCTTGTGGTCACGGCACCTTCGCTGGCCGGGGTCATCGGCCTGATGATTCTGTTGGTCGCGCTGCCCGTCATGCTCCTGGGCCGATGGGTTCGACGCCTTTCTCGTGATGCTCAGGATCGGGTTGCCGATTTCTCGGCGCATGGCGACGAGACCATCAACGCGGTGCCGACGGTTCAGGCCTTTGCCCAGGAAGGGCGCGAGTCCGAGACCTTCGCCGGACAGGTCGAGAGCGCCTTCGATGCGCAGAAGCACCGGATCTTCGCGACCACCATTCTGATCGTGCTGGTCATCGTGCTGACCTTCGGCGCGGTCACTTTCGTGCTCTGGCTAGGCGCGCACGCCGTGCTGGACGACCGGCTCAGCCCGGGCCAGCTCAGCCAGTTCGTGCTCTACGCACTGCTTGCGGCAGGATCCACGGCGTCGCTCAGCGAGGTCTGGGGCGGCGTCCAGCGAGCGGCCGGCGCGATGGAGCGGCTCGCTGACCTGCTGACCGCCACCAACAGCCTGCCCAAGCCCGAAAAGCCGACTGTGTTTCCGGATGGCCCGGTCGAATTGGCATTTTCCGACGTCACATTTGCCTACCCGTCACGCCCCGACGAGCCGGTGCTCAAGCGGCTCGGTTTTCAGGTCAACCAGGGTGAGACCGTAGCGCTGGTGGGGCCTTCGGGCGCCGGCAAGAGCACGATCTTCCAGCTGATCCTGCGTTTTTACGACCCGGATTCGGGGCGCGTGCTGATCGGCGGGCACGACATCCGCGACTACGACCCGGTCGACCTGCGTGCATCGCTTGGCCTTGTGTCTCAGGACGTCGTGCTGTTTTCCGGAACGGCCGCCTACAATCTGCGCTACGGCAGACCGGAGGCTCTGGATCGACAGGTTCACGATGCCGCCAGGCTGGCTCAGGCGCACGATTTCATTCACGCGCTTCCCGAGGGCTACGATGCATTCCTAGGCGAGCGTGGTATCCGGCTCTCGGGCGGGCAGCGGCAACGCCTGGCCATCGCGCGTGCCCTGATCAAGACCCCCAGCATCCTGCTGCTGGACGAAGCGACGGCCAGCCTGGATGCCGAGAGCGAACGGCTGGTTCAGCAGGCCATCGACGAGGCCAGCCGAGACAGGACCGTGCTGGTGATAGCGCATCGCCTGGCGACGGTCAGGCGCGCCGACCGGATTCTCGTCATCGAGCACGGCGAACTGGTCGAGCAGGGCACCCATGACGAATTGATGCGCGACTCGGGGCTTTACCGCCGACTGGCGCAGTTGCAGTTTCCCGATGAAAAAACGGAACCCGCCACGGCGGATACAATCTGATCCTGACATGACACTATCTGGAGTCCGACGCATGGCCTATCGAACAGCAGGCACATTTGCACGAATCCCCGCAATGTTTGCAATCATGATTGCGGTCTTGATCGGAGCAGGCTGCGCCAGCAAGCCGTCGGACAACGTGATGATTGCCGATGCACGCGCCGCAGTGGTCAGGTTCGTCGATCGTGATCCCGGCCTGCAGGACTGGGTCAACCATGCCCACGGCTACGCGGTGTTCCCGAGTGTGAACAAGGGCGGTTTCGGCGTGGGTGGTTCCTACGGTCGCGGCGTGGTATTCGAGCGCGGAGAGCCGGTGGGCACCACCAGCAGCGTGCAGGGCACGGTCGGATTGCAGATCGGGGTCCAGAACTTTGCGCAGATCATCTTTTTCCAGGACGAAGCTGCGTTGCGTACCTTTCAGCGGGGCAATTTCGAATTCTCGGCCCAGGCCACCGCGGTCGCCGTTACCGCCGGCGCGGCCAAGACGACCAGCTACGAAAAAGGCGTTGCGGTGTTCATCATGGCCAAGGGCGGGTTGATGGCCGAAGCTTCGGTGGGCGGGCAGAAGTTCACCTACGAGCCGCTGTAGCCACAACAAACCTTGTCCCACCCCGTGCGGCGGAGGGTGTGTTGAGCGCAGCGAAACGCACCGTAAGACCATTCGCGGCCGCATCCATCCACGGTCACGCATTTCCTGTCCGCCTGTCGGTCGGGATTTCTGAACGATCAGGTAATCTTGACGCCCTGGCGGCAAACTCAGTCGCATGAAATCCCGCGATCTTCTGCGCCCCGACGCCGGCGGCCTGTACTGCGCGGCCGGCGATTTCTGGATAGATCCGCTCAAACCCGTCGCGCGCGCGATCGTTACCCACGCACATGCCGACCACGCGCGCTCGGGTTCCGGCGATTACCACACAGCGCGCGAAAACTTGCCGATCCTCGCCGCCCGAATCGGCGAGGGTGCGCCGCACTCTGGCCACGAACCGGGCCGGCCTTTCGACCTGGGCGATGTTCGGGTAACGCTGTTTCCCGCCGGGCACATCTTTGGATCGTCCTGGGTACGTATCGAATCCGATACCGGCACCTGGGGTGTTTCGGGCGACTTCAAGCGTGCCCCGGATCCGACCTGCGCGCCATTCCAGCCGGCGCCGGTGGATGTCTGGCTGACCGAGTGCACCTTCGGCTTGCCGGTCTACCGTTGGCCCGACCCAGGGCAGGTTGTCGATGAAATCCACGAATGGTGGCAGGCGTGTCGTCGGGCGAATCGGCCGGCGGTGCTTTTCTGCTATGCGCTTGGAAAGGCGCAGCGCATCTTGGCCGAGCTGGCCGGGCGCACCGTCGAACCGGTCTGGATGCACGGCGCCATGCGGCCGCTGGTCGATGCCTATCGCAAAGCCGGCGTCGAAATGCTCGAGGCCAGGCTGGTGTCGGAGGCTGAAAAAGGTGAAAAATTCGGCGGGCAACTGATCCTCGCGCCGCCGTCGGCGGCAGGATCGCCCTGGATGCGCCGTTTTCCCGGCCACTCGGCGGGCTTCGTGTCGGGCTGGATGCGGATACGCGGCAATCGTCGCCGGCGCGGCTACGATCGCGGCTTCGTGATGTCCGACCACGCGGACTGGCCGGCACTGGTGGACACCGCGGAAGCTATGGGTGCATCGCGTGTCATCACCATTCACGGCAATGGTGAGGCGCTGGCGGGTTATCTGAACGGTCGTGGTATCGAGGCGGAATCGTGGAACCTGCGGGCGACGCTGGCCGATTCTTCGGCGAGCCCGACGGCGGGATCGACATGAAGCGTTTCGTCGAACTTTTCGAGGCGCTGGACCGGACGACGAAAACCAATGCCAAGGTTGCCGCGCTGGTGGCCTATTTCCGCGAGGCGGAGCCGGCGGATGCTGCCTGGGCCGTGTATTTCCTGACCGGACAGCGGCTCAAGCGGCTGGTGGGCACCCGGGAGCTGCGCGAATGGACCGGCGAATTTTCCGGTCTGTCGGCCTGGCTGGTCGAGGACAGCTATGAGCACGTCGGCGACCTGGCCGAGACCATGACGCTGCTTGTCCCCGAACCGGACACGCCGCCGGACGATCTGCCGTCGCTGCACCGGATGGTGGAAGAAGAAATTCGCCCGTTGGGCAAAATGACCGACGATGCGCGGCGAGCGGCGGTATCGGAACAATGGCGACGGCTGCCGGGTACCGCGCGATTTCTCTACAACAAGCTGATTACCGGCGCGCTGCGGGTGGGCGTATCGAAACGACTGGTCACACGCGCGCTGGCCGAACTGGCCGGCGTCGACCCGGGCCTGACTGCGCACCGCCTGATGGGCGACTGGCAGCCGAAGCCGGAGAATTTCCGTCGACTGCTGGCCGGTGAAGGCGAAGGCGGCCAGGATCATGCGACGCCGTATCCGTTTTTCCTGGCATCGCCGCTGCAGGCAGCCCCGGAAACCCTGGGGCCGCCCAGGGAATGGCGGGCAGAGTGGAAATGGGACGGCATTCGCGCGCAGCTGATCCGTCGCGCCGGCGAGACCATCCTCTGGTCGCGCGGCGAAGAGCGCCTGGACGGACGGTTCCCTGAAATCGAGCAGGCCGCGGCAAACCTGCCGGACGGCACGGTCATCGACGGCGAAGTCATGGCCTGGCAAAGCGATGCTCATGCCGATCGACCGCTGCCGTTTTCGATGCTGCAGACCCGGATAGGACGCAAGAAGCCCGGCGCGAAGACGCTGGAAACGACGCCGGCGGTATTGCTTGCGTTCGACCTGCTGGAGGCCGATGGTCGTGACTTGCGGGATCGAAGCTTGCACCAGCGCCTGGAAATGCTGTCGGGCGTGGTCGATTTGGCCGGCGACGCCATTCGCGCTTCCGAGCCGGTCGCCTTCGAACGTTGGGACGCGCTGCCCGAGCTTCGCGCGTCCAGCCGCGAACGCGGCGTCGAGGGGCTGATGCTCAAGCGCACCGATTCGCCCTACCGGGTGGGCCGCAAGCGCGGTGACTGGTGGAAATGGAAGGTCGACCCATACACGTTCGACGGCGTTCTGCTGTACGCCCAGCCGGGCCATGGCCGCCGGTCGGGTCTGTTTACCGATTACACCTTCGCGGTGCACTCGGGCAGAGACCTGGTGCCCGTGGCCAAGGCCTATTCCGGGCTCAAGCAGACTGAAATCGACGAACTTGACCGATGGATCCGCAGCCATACCCGCGAAAGGTTCGGGCCGGTCCGTTCGGTCGAGCCGGTGCATGTATTCGAGCTGGCTTTCGAGGGCATTGCCCGGTCGGGCCGGCACAAGTCCGGCATCGCGCTGCGCTTCCCGCGCATCCAACGCTGGCGGCGGGATCTGAAGGTTGAGGATGCCGACCGGCTCGAAGACCTCGAGCGGCTGCTTGGCAAATCGCCAATTTGAAACCCACTGAGTCCTATTTCGCGCACCGCGGCTGGCCGGTGCTGGATTTTCAGCGGCGCGCCTGGGCTGCGTATGCGCAAGGCAAAAGCGGCTTGATTCACGCACCTACAGGCAGCGGCAAGACGCTGGCGGCATGGGGCGGGCCGGCCGACGAACTACTCGAGGTCGGTGGCCACGGCTTGAACTACCTGTGGCTGACGCCGCTCCGGGCGCTGGCCGGAGATACCGCGAGGGCGCTGGCGCGGCCATTGGCATTCGCGGGCATGCCGGATGCGGTCGGTTTGCGAACCGGCGATACGTCTTCGCACCGCAAGAAGAAACTGCTGGCCCAGCCGCCACCGGCGCTGGTGACGACGCCCGAAAGTCTGTCGGTGATGCTGAGCTATGCCGACGCGCCGCGCTTGTTGGGCCGCCTGCGCGGGGTGTTCGTCGACGAATGGCACGAGCTGATGGATTCCAAGCGCGGCGTGCTGCTGCAGCTCGCGCTCGCAAGGCTGAAAGCGCTGAACCCAGAACTCAGGACATGGGGTTTGTCGGCCACGCTCGGCAATATCGACGAGGCGGCCGAAGTACTGCTGGGCATTCCCGACACAGAGATTGATTACGAACCCGCGCGAGCCGAGATCATCGCTGGAAAAACGCCGCGCGAGGTTGAACTGGTCTCGTTGCTGCCCGACCATATCGAGCGTTTCCCCTGGGCCGGGCGGGTCGGGGTGCATCAGCTGAAAAATGTGGTGGCACGTATCGAATCGGCGGCCTCCACACTGGTGTTCACGAACACGCGCTCACAGGCCGAGACCTGGTTTCACGCGATTTCGTCGGTGTGCGCCTGGCCCGAGGCCGTCGCGCTCCACCACGGGTCGATCGACCGCGAACTGCGCGAGTCGGCCGAGCAG
>DATGCS010000096.1:0-2481 GCA_035311685.1 Wenzhouxiangellaceae bacterium | reverse complement strand
GCGTCCTTGCGCGATTTTCCGGCGTCCAGCGCTTCGCGTTCGGTCTCGACCAGTTTTCTGAGCGTTGCGGCCAGGTCGGACTGAACGAAGTCTTCGCCTTCCCTGGGCGCCGCGCGCCGGTCCGGATTGTCCGGGTCGTGGTGGGGCAGGAACACGGCGGTCGACGAGGGCCAGCGTTCCAGCACCGCGCGGCGGCGCTCCATGTTGTCGGCCTGGGCTTTCTCGATCGGATAGCCATCGGCCATCTCGATCGCCGGCGCCAGCACTTCGGCCAGGCTCAGCCTGCCGTATTCGGCCACCATCTGCATCAGCGCACCAGGCGTGCCGGGCGTGACGGCGGCCAGCGGGCCGTATTCGGGCGGATACTGCATCCCCTGTTCGCGAAAGAACTCCGCTGTCGCGCCGGTGGGCGCGACGCCCAGGCCGTTGACGCCGATGACCTTCTTCAGTTCCGGGTGCCAGATCAGCGCCTGGGTTTCCCCGCCCCAGCCCAGCGTGTCCCACATGGTGGCGGTGGCTGCCAGCATGGCGGCTGCGGCGTCGACGGCGTTACCGCCTTTCTGGAAGGCCATGGCGCCGGCGGTCGCACCCAGCGGTTTGCCGGTCACTGCGACCCAGTGCTTGCCGTGCAGTACCGGCTTGCTGGTGTCCTGGGCTTCGACTGGATTCGGGTTCACGGCGAGAGCGACGAGCATCGCGGACAGCGGCGCGCATGCCCGGAAGAGACATGTCCGGAAAAAAGAGAAACGGCGAGTGTGCATATCGGGCTCCGGGTGATTTGATTGGAAGAGCATAGCAAGGGTGTGGAAATGGTTCTGGCCGGGCGCATCTTCACTGCTCCGGTTCGATATCCAGCAACATGACGTCGGCCTCGACCAGGTCGCCTACGGCCGCGCCGATCGCCTTGACGGTTCCGGCAATCTCGGCCTTGATCGAAAGCTCCATCTTCATCGCTTCCATCAGCGCCAGCGTCTGGCCTTCGGCGACCTCGTCGCCCTCGGCGACCAGCAACTGAATGACCTTGCCGGGCATGGGCGCGACGATTCGTCCGCTGCCCTGGCTTGCCGAGGTGACCGATTCGAAACGGCGGTGCCGGATCACGGTCCAGCGGCGGTGGTCATGGACGATTTCGAGCCGGTCGCCGGCGGCATGAATCACCACCCGCCGACTGGCGCCGTCGATGAACAGCGTGCAGCCGGCGTCGGATGTCTGACGGATTCGGACGTCATGCCGTTGGCCGTCGAATTCGAACCGGTAACCGGATTCTCTATCGCCCTTGCATTCGAGTTCGAAGCGTTGGTCGCCGACTTCCAGATCGGTCCAGCGCGCTTCCCGCCCCCCGATGCGCCAGCCGTCGGGACGGGCCCAGGGGGAATCGTCGCCTTGTTCGGCGGCCCGCTCCTGCGCGCCGAGCAGCCAGGCCGCGGCGGCCGCCGGAATCTCCGCCGGAATCCCGGCGTCGCGCGCGAGAATCTCGTCCAGCGCCCGATCCAGCAGGCCGGTGTCGATGCTTGCATCGGCGATCTCCGGCCGTTCGGCAAGCTGAAGCAGAAACCCCAGGTTGGTGGTGAGGCCGCCGACGTGGCTCTCGGCCAATGCCTGCTTGAGCCGGGCCAGCGCCACGGTGCGGTTTTCGCCGGCCACCACCAGCTTGGCGATCATCGGATCGTAATGAACGCTCACCCGATCCCCGGCCTCGACGCCGGTATCGATGCGCGCCCAGGACTGCTCGGGAAAACGCAGCGTGGTGATGTCGCCGGAGCCGGGCAGGAAGCCCTTGTCGGGGTCTTCGGCGTAGATCCGCGCCTCCATGGCATGTCCGCTGCAGGTGATGCGGTCCTGGGAAAGCGGCAACGCCTCACCGGCGGCCACGCGCAACTGCCATTCGACCAGGTCCAGGCCGGTGACGCGCTCGGTCACCGGGTGTTCGACCTGCAGCCGCGTATTCATCTCGAGAAAATAGAAACCCCGGGCATCGACCAGGAACTCGACCGTGCCGGCACCGACGTAGTCGACCGCTTGTGCCGCTTTCACCGCGGCGTTCAGAAGCTGCAGGCGAATTTCGGGGTCCAGCCCGGCCGCCGGAGCTTCCTCGATGACTTTCTGATGGCGGCGCTGGCTGGAGCAATCGCGCTCGAACAGATGGACGACATTGCCGTGAGTATCGCCGAAAACCTGCGCTTCGATATGCCGGGGATGTTCAACATATCGTTCGATAATCATGCGTTTGTCGCCAAAAGCTGAAGTGGACTCTCGCCTGGCTGCCGCCAGCGCGTCCGGAAACTCTTCGGCCGAGTGGACGATGCGCATGCCTTTTCCGCCGCCGCCGGCCGCGGCCTTGAGCATCAGCGGAAACCCGACCTTGTCGGCTTCGGCCGACAGCGTTTCATCGGCCTGGTCGTCGCCGTGATAGCCGGGCACCAGCGGAACGCCGGCTTTTTCCATGATCGTCTTGGCGCGCGCCTTGGAGCCCATCGCGTC
>DATGCS010000095.1:0-8928 GCA_035311685.1 Wenzhouxiangellaceae bacterium | reverse complement strand
CAGCCGCAGGTAGTCGCCGCGGCCGATACGGACGGCCAGCCGTAGCCACTGGGTCGGCACCAGTGCGTCGAAAAGACTCTTGCTCAGCGTGAGAATGATGGTCGCTGCCGGCAGCACCGCGGCAATCGCGAAGCTGCCGATCACCACACCTGCGGCACCGAAATAGATGGAGAGCAGGACCAGCGTGAAAGTCGCGACCAGCCATAGTCCGATATGCCGAATGGCCAGGCCGTCGGCGGATTCCACGGTACGAAAACTGGGCGCGCCGGTATCGCCCTCCGCGCTGGCCAGCAGGATCTCGCTGGCCACGCGGTAGACCATAATCCAGATCAGGATTCGAACGATAAACGCCAGCAGCCCGATGAATGGAATCGGCAGGGCATTGACCAGCTCGATCAATATTCCAGCGCCGGCCGCGGCCAGTACCCACGGCCGCACGTCGTGGCGTAGCGGGAAGCTAACGGCGTCGCCGATCTTGAGGACAGGCTCACCTGCGATAGACGACATCGATCAGCCCGGACGATTCATGACCCGACCGTCACGAGACGGCTTCAGGTCGCGCAGCCGCGTCGCTTTTGCGAGCGAGCGACCCGCAGGCATACTTGCCAGTACGTTGAGGATGCGCGACCGAGTAAAACGTCGCGGATGCGGGGCCTGGGAACGTCGCAGCAGGTTGGGTCATGGATCGTCCGGGCCCTAAAACATCCCGGTATCGAGCCGGGCTGATTCGCTCATCATTTCCTGGGTCCAAGGCGGATCGAAGGTGAGTTCGACGTCGACGCGCTCTACTGTCGGGATGATCAGGAGCCTGGAGCGCACGTCGTCGACCAGGAAATCACCCATGCCGCAGCCCGGCGCGGTCAGCGTCATTCGGACTTCGACCTCGCGACCGCCCGATGCATTCTTCGAGATGTCGCAGTCGTAGATCAACCCCAGGTCGACGATGTTGATCGGAATTTCGGGGTCGTAGCAGGTCTTGAGCTGCCGCATCACCAACTCTTCGAGATCGTGATCGGTGGCGTTATCGGGCAGCTCGGGCTTCGGCGGGGGCTCGCGGCCGATCGCGTCGGCGTCGTCGCCGCCGAGCCGGAACAACCGCCCGTCGACGTAGACCGTGAAGCTGCCGCCCAGGGACTGGGTCAGGTAACCGGTGGTGCCGGCCGGCAGGCTCACCATCTGACCCTCGGGAATCAGGGCCACGTCGGCGTCGCGTTCGAATTTGACGGGTGCGTAGGATTGGCTGAACATTTGCTTTCAATAAAAGACCGATTCAGGACCAATATTGTACGCTTTCGGCTGCTGATTGTCTGCCGACTCTCCACCGATTTTCCACCGGTCGGCCGGCAGCAGTCTGCCCGACAACGGCGCCGGGCCTATTCAAGTCATTGGCGACCGGTCTTTTCTATGATTCCGGCCCCTGCGAAGCGATTCCCAACGCCCGCTCGGCGGCCTGGCGGGTCAGCGGGTGGTAACCGGGTTTCGCGCGCTGATAGACATCGATGGCCCATTCCCGGCCCCAATCGGTCTCGGCCAGTTCCTCGTACAGTGGACGGGTGAACTTGTTGCGGCCGACTTCGAGCAGGAATTGCTCGAGCCTTTCGATGCCCGGCGCGTAGCGGGCTTCGATTGCACGCACCAGCCATAGATAAAGAATCTCGACGTTGCCGGTGCCGGTCAGGCCGAATTGAGCATCCATTGCGGCCATCTGTTCGGCGCTCAGCCGGTCGCCCAGCTTGAGCAGGAAGTGGCGCCATTCGCTCACCGTCCATTGGTTGACCGGGATTTCGCCCAGCTCGATCTCGCCGTCCAGCCACTGGCGCCGCCATTCGTCGACTCGGTCGAACGCACCTGAGGCCGGCAGCACCGCGTACTCGGGGAGACCCGGCTCGAAGATCCATTCACGGACCTGGTCCATGGTGACCGCATCGGGGTCTTTGGGCAGCAGGTTGGCCTCGAGGTAGGCGATGAATTGCCCGGTGTCGATCGACTCGAACGCGAAATGATCGAAGTATTGGCGCAGGAACGCGTCCAGCGTGTCGCGGCCGAAGCGGTCCTCCAGCCAGAGCAGGAACAGCCGGCCCTTGTCGTACGGCACGCCGTTGAAGGCCTGCTCCGGATCCTGCCCGGAAAGATCGCGCGCCAGCACCTGCTCGGCCTCGTCGAGTTCCTTCAGTTCCTCCTGCAGGCCGACCCGGTCGAGCGTGGCTTCCATCTCCGCCCGTTCGGGCCCGTACAGCGCCTCGACGATGCGGTTTTCGAAATAGGTGGTGAAACCCTCGTTCAGCCAAAGATCCTGCCACGCCGAATTGGTGACCAGGTTGCCCGACCACGAGTGCGCGAGCTCATGCGCGATCAGCGCGGTCAGCGACTTGTCGCCGGCGATGACTGTTGGTGTAATGAACGACAGGCGCGGGTTCTCCATGCCGCCGAACGGGAAGCTCGGCGGGAGAATCAGCAAGTCGTAGCGGTCCCAGCGATACGGCCCATAGAGTGCCTCGCCGGCGTCGATCATGGCCTCGAGCTCGGAGAATTCCTCGGCTGCCGCGTCGACCAGCGACGGTTCGGCGTAGACGCCCGAGCGCGGGCCCGTGGATTCGAATTCAAGCTTGCCTATTCCAATGGCCATCAGGTAGGACGGAATCGGCTGCGGCATGTTGAATTCGTAGACGCCGTCGGACTGGATTTCGGTCGGGTTGCCGGCCGCGCCCATCACAGCCATCAGGTCGTTCGGCACGGTGATTTCGGCATCGAAGGTGTAGCGCACCGCCGGCGTGTCCTGAAGCGGCACCCAGGTCCGGGCGAAGATCGGCTGCGACTGCGAGAACAGGAACGGCTCGCCGCTGGTGGTCTGCTGCCCGTTCAGCCACTGCAGGCCGAACGCATCGGGCGAGGTGGTGTAATCGATGCGAACCTTGTCCACGCCGCGTTCCATCGCGATCACCAGCGGCGCGCCGAGGTACTCGTTTTCGGGGTCGGCTTCGGCCAGGCGCCACGACAGTGGCTGCAGTTCGCCGTCCGGCCCCACGCGGTTGACGTCGCCGATATCAAGCTTCCAGGTATCGAGCACCAGTCTTTCCGTGACTTCGTCCTGGGCCAGGTCCATAGTGACGTGGCCGGTCAGGGTGCGGTCCGAAAAATCCGCGGTCAGGGCAAGTGACAAATGCTCGACGCGTACCTGCTCGTAGTTGGCGAAGCTGTGCGGGTCGGCGCCCAGGTCGACCGTGGTATCGATTGGCTCGATTGCGGGATCGCAGGCCGTCAGCATCACGGCCAGAACAGCGCCGAACATCGGCGCGGCGGGAAATTTTCTCATCGTTGAATCTCGGTGGTGATGTAAGCCGCCGGGACGGTTGCGTCCCGGCGACTGTATTGAGGCTGGGCCGGTTCCTGCGTCCTATTCGGCGGTCTTCATCTGCGACTGCAGGTAGTTCTGTTCGCCGACCTTGTCCATCAGGTCGATCTGGGTTTCCAGCCAGTCGACGTGATCTTCCTCGTCGGAAAGTATCTTTTCGAACAGTTCGCGCGAGACATAGTCGCGGATTTCCTCGCAATGCTGGATGGCGTCGCGAAGATCGGGAATGGCCTGATGCTCGAGTTTGAGGTCGCATTCGAGAACTTCGCGAACCGTCTCGCCGATGCGCAGCTTGCCGAGATCCTGCAGATTGGGCAGGCCCTCCAGGAACAACACGCGCTTGATCAGCTCGTCGGCGTGCTCCATCTCCTCGATGGACTCCTGGTACTCCTTCTTGCCCAGCGTATCCAGACCCCAGTCCTCCAGCATGCGCGCATGCAGGAAGTACTGGTTGATCGCGGTAAGTTCATTCTTGAGGATGATGTTGAGAAACTCTATGACCTTGCTGTCGCCTTTCATGGAATGCCCTTTCGAATGTTTGATTGCGGGATTGATTTCAGTGACAAGGATAACGCAAGTTTCGGAAAACCCGGGAAATGAGAATTGTTCAGGAAACTCCGGTTTCGGGTTTCGGGTTTCGGGTTTCCGGAAAACCTCGATACAGTAGAGATCTGTCTGGCGGGAGCCTGAGAATTTTTTCGTAGGAGGCGTCTCCAGGCGCCGACTCGTCGCGGGGGGCGATCGCGGCCTGGAGACCGCTCCTACAAAATCATCTTCACTTCGGTGACGAGGTGCCGGCAGGGGCGAAAAGACGCGGCCCAACCCGTCTTTCCAGAAGTCCACCGATCTGGCCGATACCCCTCAGCCGGAAGGGCGATGGATTTCGTTCGCTGTGCGTGATGAGGAGCCGGAAAACATCCGCAGCGTAGCGGAACCCGACGAATTCACCCCGCCTTCTACTGCGGAATTGGCCGGGCACGAATCTGAAGCGCTTCGCTCGGTCGCGCATCCTCGCCGTACAAGTCGGTACGACTGCGGCACGCTCGGTCACGAAACGCTTCATCTCCGAGCCCGGCCAGCCCCTCGCGACGAACGCGTGGTAAATCCGCCGGGTTATGTGTCCGTGAGGAATTTTTCCGGCGACGAAGTGCGCTCAGCGGGTGAAAGACGCGCCCACTGCATTAAAGGGCTTGGTCGCCTTCTTCGCCGGTCCTAATTCTTACCGCCCGCTCGATCGTGGTGACGAATATCTTCCCGTCGCCAATCCGGCCCGAGGCCGCAGTCTCTCGGATGATTTCGACAACACGCTCCACGCGCTCTTCCGGCACTGCGATCTCGAGCTTGAGCTTTGGCAGGAAATCGACCACGTACTCGGCCCCTCTGTAAAGCTCTGTATGCCCCTTCTGCCGGCCGAACCCCTTGACCTCGCTGACCGTCATGCCGGTGACGCCGGCGTCGCCCAGGGCGTCGCGTACATCGTCGAGTTTGAATGGCTTGATGATGGCGGTGATCATCTTCATGGCAACTGGTTCCGTGCATTCAACTTGCGTCAGAGTAACCAATTCCGCGCCATCTGACTACCGCAATTGCCCATAGCGGTGTTTACGGATAAGGCCGGCCTTGCGTTTCACCTGCCGCCGCTCGGATACACTAGCGGTGTTCACGAACACTGAAGGCATGTCATGGCCAAGCCCGATTTCACGACACTGGACGACATCACCCGCAAGCTTGCCGAATCGCTGCCGCGCGAATGGAAGAAGGCCGGCGAGGATATCGAGTCCCGCTTCCGCCAGGTGCTCGAAGCCCAGCTGTCGAAGCTGGACCTGGTCACCCGCGAGGAATTCGAGATCCAGAAGCGCGTGCTGGAGCGCTCGCGCGAAAAGCTCGAGCAACTCGAAAACAAGCTCGATGAACTCGACTGAAGGAGATCCGCATGCGACTGCTTACCTGTACCGGCGCGCCCAGCCCGAGACGCGTGACGCTGTACCTGGCCGAAAAAGGCATCGAGCTCGACATGGCAGAGGTCGACCTGAAATCCGGCGAGCACCTGAGCGACGCCTTTCAGGCCATGAGCCCCGAATGCACGGTGCCGGTGCTCGAGCTGGCCGACGGCACCTGCCTGTGGAACAGCATAGCGATTCGCCAATACCTGGAAAGCCTGCACCCGGAGCCGGGGTTGCTGGGCGGCGACGCGCTGGCGCGGGCCCTGGTGACTCAGTACGTGCTCTGGATCGAGCACAACGGCATGATGTCGGCCGCCGAAGCGTTCCGCAACGCCGCCAAAGGCATGGCCGACCACGCCCTGCCCGGGCGCCGACCGGTGCCGCAGATCGAGGCGCTGGCCGAGCGCGGTGTGCGCCGATTCGGGCATTTTCTCGAGGACCTCGACGGCTTCCTGGCCGAGCGCGACTACGTTGCCGGTGACGCGTTTTCGGTCGCCGACATCGACGCGCTGGTGATGATCGACTTCGGTCGCCGCGTGACGAAAGCCGAGCTCGATGCCAACGCCAATCTGTCGAAGTGGTACGAGCGCGTCCGCAACCGGCCTGCCATTCGGGCCGAGGGTTGATCCGAAAAAAGTCAAAGGCCGAAACCAGCTCTCGGAAAGGCGCAAAGGAAAAGCAGGACAGTCGCAACCTTAGGGTGGATAAGCGCAGCGCATCCACCATGAATGCCTCCCGGAGCTTCTGCCTTTCGGCGGATGCGCTGCGCTTATCCGCCCTACGAAGTTCATCGGTATTTCGGATTGCGCTTTTTGCCGCTTGTCGCCGTGCCTTTGCGACAGAGCCGGCTTTTCGCTTTTCGCCTGTCGGACATTCACCTACCCGATAGCTTCCGTTTTTCCTACCCGGATTCGACCCGCATTGCCGACGCGCTTGTGTTCCAGGCGCGCCAGACTGGCGGTCGCTGATTCATCCACGGAAATCGTATGAACCTCGCCATCGTCCATACCCGCGCCCAGCTCGGCGTATCGGCCCCGCCGGTGCGTGTCGAAGTCCACCTGGCCGGCGGGCTGCCGAGCTTCAATATCGTTGGCCTGCCCGATTCGGCGGTGCGCGAATCGCGCGACCGGGTGCGCGCCGCTATTGCCAATTCAGGTTTCACGCCGCCGTCCAGACGTATCACCGTGTCGCTGGCACCGGCCGATCTGCCGAAGGACGGGGGACGGTTCGATCTGCCGATCGCGCTGGGCATCCTGGTGGCGTCGAAACAGCTCAAGACCGACGCGCTGGAGCGATACGAGTTCCTCGGTGAGTTGTCGCTGGCCGGCGAGGTGCAGGGCATCTCGGGCTGCCTGCCGGCCATTCTGCACGCGCGCGATGCCGGCCGCTGCCTGGTGCTGCCGCGCGCCAATGCCGCCGAGGCGGGATTGGTGAGCAATACCGACTGCCGGCTGGCCGAGGACCTGGTCGGGGTCTGCAACGCGCTGGCCGGGCGATCGGAACTCGATATACCGGTGCCGATCCAGGCGCGCGGCGTTACCGACTTGCCGGATATGCAGGATGTGCGCGGCCAGGCCCGGGCCCGGCGCGCGCTGGAAATCGCCGCGGCCGGAAACCATAATCTTCTGATGATCGGCCCGCCCGGCACCGGCAAGACGCTGCTGGCCTCGCGGCTGCCCGGCATCCTGCCCATGCTGGCCGAGGACGAGG
This sequence comes from Wenzhouxiangellaceae bacterium, assembly GCA_035311685.1. GTDB lineage: Bacteria > Pseudomonadota > Gammaproteobacteria > Xanthomonadales > Wenzhouxiangellaceae. Next base: position 1,923 of record DATGCS010000095.1, on the reverse strand, counting down.
CGCTGGAGACCGCGGCCATCGGCTCGGTGTGCGGCAAGCCGCTGACGCCCGAGCGGTGGCGAGAGCGGCCTTTTCGCGCGCCGCACCATACTGCCAGCGGCGTGGCGCTGGTCGGCGGCGGCGCGCGGCCGCGCCCGGGCGAGATCTCGCTGGCGCACAACGGCGTGCTGTTCCTCGATGAGCTGCCGGAATTCGACCGCAAGGTGCTGGAGGTGCTGCGCGAGCCGCTGGAATCCGGGCGAATCGTGATTTCCCGCGCCGCGCTGCAGGCCGAGTACCCGGCCCGATTTCAATTGATCGCGGCGATGAATCCGTGCCCGTGCGGCTACGCCGGGGACGAATCCGGCCGCTGTCACTGTTCGCCGGATCAGATCCACCGCTATCGGTCGCGGGTTTCCGGCCCGCTGCTGGATCGCATCGACCTGCACGTGGAAGTCCCGCGCCAGAAGTTCGGCCAGTTTCCGGCCGGCGAGGCTTCGAGCAGGATGCGCGACCGAGTCGCCGTGGCGCGCGCGCTGCAGCTTGACCGCTCGGCGCTCAACGCGCGGCTGGACGTGGCCGGCGTGCGGCAACACTGTCGGCTGGACGCGGCCGGGGAGAAACTCCTGGAGACCGCTTGCGAGCGCTTGAATCTGTCCGCGCGTGCTCATCAGCGCATCATCAAGGTCGCGCGCACGATTGCCGACCTCGACGGGGCAGAGAACATCACCAATGCCCACCTGGGCGAGGCCATCGGCTACCGCCAGCTCGATCGCCAGCAGCGCGACGCAGCATGACCGCCTTTTTTCTTGCTCCTGTCCGAAACTAAAGACTGGTTTGCGTATCGAAACGGTTGATTCGTGACCTTTTCCCCTGTCCATGCTCTCGATGCCCTGCTGTTGAATCGGGTCATGAATACGCCGGGATCGAGCTTTTCGCGGTTTGTCCGTGGCGCATCAAGCGGTCAAGATTCATCCAATATGTCCGCTTGGGGCGTTAAAGTGAACAAATGGCAGCTTTTCTTAAATTACGCTTCGTTTTCGCGCTTACGCTGACGGTTGTTCCGCTGTGGCTGTCCGCGCAACCGGTGGTGACCGAAATCTCGGGCATCAACGGCGAAATGCGGGCCAACGTCGAGGCTTCGCTGTCATTGAAACAGGCCGAGGATCTGGAGCGGATTTCGGTCTGGCGGCTCAGGCAGATGGCGACCGACGCTCGCAACGAAGTTCGCCAGGCCCTGGAGCCGTTCGGATTCTATTCGGCCAATGTCTCGGTCCGGCTGACCGAGCCCGAAGGCGACGACCAGCCGTGGCGTGCCCGCGTGCAGATCGAGCCGGGCCAGCCGGTCAGCGTCAACGCCGTCGATCTTTCGATCAGCGAGCCGGCCGTTTCTCTGGATGCGTTCGAGGCGTGGCGACAGCGCTGGCCGCTGCCCAAAGATTCAATTCTCAGGCACCGTCCCTACCAGCAGGCGCTTTCGGAGATCGAGCAGATCGCCGAATCGCACGGGTTTTTCGACGCGCGCTTCGACAAGCGTGTGATTCGGGTCGACCCTGACCGCAACGAGGCGTCGATCGAGGTCGATTACGATGCCGGCGCGCGCTATACCATCGGTCGGATCGATTACGGCGATTCCGGTTTCAATGAAGACCTGATGCGCGCGCAAACCATTGTCGAATCAGGCGCGCCTTATCTGAGCGCCCAATTGGACCGGCAGCGCGAAGTGCTTGTGCGGACCGCCTACTTCGATCATGTGGTTGTGGAGCAGCGGCGCGATGCCGAAACGAAAACGGTGGATCTCGCCTACAACCTCGACAAGCGCCCGCCCAATACCTATCGCGTGCTGGCCGGCTTCGGCACCGACACCGGCGCGCGGGTGCAGCTGGGCTGGACGCGCCACTATCTCTCCGACCGCGGCGATCGACTCGATACCCGCTTCGGCGC
>DATGCS010000094.1:0-4977 GCA_035311685.1 Wenzhouxiangellaceae bacterium | reverse complement strand
GCGTCGCGGTCGAGCACCCGAAAACGTTCGTGCTTCATCCAGATTTCCCGGGCGGCGGTGAACGCCTGGGCGTCGACGCGCTTGCCGGCCTTGACCGCGGCGTAGATCACGCGCAGTACCGCATCGGCGAAGCCGCCTTCGTGCTCGCGTGCGGCGATCGCTTCGAGCTTCAGGTCGCGCAGTTGCTCCAGCGCCCGGCGTCGGCTGGCTGCCGGCTTGGCCGAGTCGGCGTGGGTGGCTTTCTCGCCGGCAAGCGCCTGGACCAGCGGGTGGGTCCAGATGGCCTTGAACACCTGCTCGACGGCGACGTCGCGTCGGTCGGTGGCCTGTTCGATCGCGCGCTGGAAAGACTCGACCATGCCGCGCTCGATCTGTCGCATGGGGTTGTCGGCCGGCGCTTCGACGCGGTTGTCGCGCACCAGATCGGCCGCCGCCTTGACCCCGGCCATGAATGGATTGGCATCGGAGAACATCGTGTAGCGTAATCTTTGCGGATGCATCATCCGGCGCATCTCGGCGCCGACCGGGTTGGCCATCATCTGTACCCACGGCGCCATGAAACTTGAATAAAGACCTTCGTTGATTTCGGAGACCCGGGCCACGGCACGAAATGGTATTTCGTCGGCGCGGCCGTCGTCGTAGGCGCGGATGTCGTCGAGCGTGCGCTGCTCGAAGTGCATGGTGTAGTTCTGGCAGACGATTCCGTGCTCGTTTTCGGTGCAGACTTCGTCGATGACCATTTCGAACAGGCCCGGCGGCAGCGTGTCGATCAGGTCCAGTGAGTTGACCAGGCTGTCGTGCTCGCGGTCGGCCACCTTGCCGGAGACGAAAATGCCCAGATGGCCGACGTCCGGGTGCACGGTATAGACGATGGTCTGCTCGTTGGCCCGGATTTCGGCGACGCCGGAATACAGGTCGAGAATCCAGTTGAGCGCCTGCGGCGGCGGGGTGATGTTGTCGCCCTCGCTGGCGATTACAACAATAGGCGCGCGGATCGCGCGCAGGTCGATCGGCGCGCCGTCGTCGTCCAGGATGCGGCCCTGGGTCAATTTATTGCCGATGAAAAGCTCGGAGGTGAGTTCGACGATTTCCTCGCGCGAGAGCAGGAAATAGCCGCCCCACCAGCGCTCGAAATCCAGGAACCGCTCGGCCTCGGTATCGACGTTGGAATACAGCCGATAAGGCTTGCCGACAAGCGTATTGGCCGGGTTGAGGTTCTCGAAATTGGAGACCAGGTTGGCACCGTCGAAACTGCCGGCGCCCAGGTCTGCGGTCATCGCCGAGATCCAGTTGCCGCCGGTCAGGCCGGCCAGGTAGCGCATCGGGTTCTTGCCTTCGATCCCGGCCCAGTACGAAAGCGGCGCGCCGGCGATGCCGATGACGGAAGCCAGTTCCGGCGCGTGCGCCGACAGCATCATGATGGCCCAGCCGGCCTGGCAATTGCCGACGATCGCGGGCTTGGGCGCATCCGGGTGATGCCTTGCCACCTCGACCAGGAATCTGATCTCCGCCCGCGCTACGTCGCGCAGGGTCTGGTGCGGCTCCGGCTCGGGCCTGAACGAAACCAGGTAGACGGGGTGTCCGGCGCGCAGCGCCACGCCGACCTGGCTGGATTCCTTGGAACCGCTGATGCCGGGACCGTGACCGGCACGCGGGTCGAACACCACGAACGGCCGCTTGGCCGGGTCGGTGGGCGTGTCGTCCGGCGGTGTGATGCGCAGCAGCAGATAATTGCAAGGGCGGTCGAATGCAGCCCCGTCCAGGACAGTTTCGTAATCGAACACCAGCACCGGCGGTTTGCCGGCCTCGTGGTGATCCAGCGCCTGGTTGCCGCGTTTTCTCAAGGTGTCCAGGTACAACACAGAGCGCTGGGCGGAATCGATGACGTACTGTGCGGCTTCGATCGGGTTGGGAAGCATGGCGTGAATGATCCGGGTTGCAAGAATTTCCGGCGCACTGACGTCGGAAGACAATGGTCTTAGCATACGCCCTGTTTTTGCGATGCACAATCCTCAATCAATCCCCTGGCCGATCCGAACCGTCACCGTCGCCCGCCGCGTCGTTCGTTTCGTCTTCGGTTTCTTCATCCAGAGCGCCACCCTGATAACGCGAGCCCTGGCCGGTGTTTTCGAAGGCGGTGAAACCATGGGCCTCAGCCGCGAAATCGGCCTCGGCGACGTCGCGCGACGGCCGTCGGCGCTGATCCTTCAGTTTCGAATCCAGATTGTGAGATGCGTTGTCCGGGTTGACGCACTGTGTGTCGTCTTTTTTCATCTCGTCTTTTTTCATTGGAGGAACCTCGACAAAGCTTGCAGCCTGAGCCCGGTGCGTGAAATCGGCATAAATATGCCGCGCTGTTTATCAGGCTGTTTGCTATCGGTAGGCAGCCGCCTGGAGCTCGAACAGCGTGGCGTACTGGCCGTTGAGCTTCATCAATTCCTCGTGCTTACCCATCTCGATGATGCGGCCCTGATCCATCACCGCGATCAGGTCGGCCTGGCGCACGGTCGAAAACCGATGCGAGATCAGGATCAGGATCTGGTCGCCGGCCATGGCCTGGAAGTGCTGAAACACCTCGGCTTCAGCCTTGGCGTCCATCGCCGCCGTGGGCTCGTCGAGGATCAGGATATCGGCGTTCTCGCGCATGAAGGCCCGGGCCAGCGCGATCTTCTGCCATTGGCCGCCGGAAAGCTCGCGCCCGTCCTTGAACCAGCGGCCCAGCTGCGTCTCGTAGCCTTTGGGCAGGTCGCGGATGAAGTCGTCGGCCAGGCCCTTGACTGCGGCCGCCCGCCATTTCGACTGGGTCTCGAACTGTTCGACGTCGCCGGCGCCGATGTTGTGGCCGACCAGCCACTGGTAGCGCGCGAAGTCCTGAAAGATGACGCCGATGCGGTCCTGCAGCGCGCGCGGATCCCAGTCGCGCAGCGAAGTCCCGTCGAGCCGGATGTCGCCGCGCTCGAGTTCGTACAGCCCGGCGATGAGCTTGGTCAGCGTGGTTTTGCCGGAACCGTTTTCGCCGACCAGCGCCAGGCTGGTGCCGGGCTCGAGTCTCAGGTTGATTTCATCCAGGGCCAGCGCTTCGCTGCCGGGGTAGCGAAACGAAAGATCGACGATCTCCAGCCCGCGGCCGGGCGCCTGACCGAGCTGAACCCTGCCTTCTCGCGTGCGCACGGGCTGCTCCAGGAATTCGTACAGGCTGGTCAGGTACAGATGATCTTCGTACATGCCGTTGATCGCGGTCAGGCTGGCGCTGACCGCCGACTGGCCCTGCCTGAAGACCATCATGTACATGGTCATCTGGCCCAGCGTCAGGCGCCCGGCCACCGTGGCCAGCACCACCCAGGCGAACGCGCCGTACAGCGCCGCCGTGCCGAGCAGGCCAAGGCTGAACGCCCACCAGCCGCGCTTGATGGTGAGCTTGCGGTCTTCGGTGAAGATCTTGCCGAAGATGTCCCGGTAGCGTTTCAGCAGCGTGGGCGCCAGGTTGAACAGCTTGACTTCCTTGGTGTAGTCCTCGCGCGCCAGCACCGATTCCAGGTAGATCATTTCGCGCGTTTCCGGCGAACGCCACTGGAACAGGCGGAACGCCTGGCCGGCGAATTTCGCCTCGACCAGGAAGGCGGGAAGGCCACCCAGGATCAGCACCAGCACCGCCCAGGGCGAGAACGCGAACAGCAGCCCGCTGAAGCTCAGAATGGCAATGCCGTTCTGGATCACGCCGAAGGTTTTCTGAACCAGCGACAGTGGCCGGGTGGAGGCTTCGCGGCGCGCGCGGGTAAGCCGGTCGTAGAACTCCGCGTCCTCGAGTTGCGCGAGTTCCAGCTGCTGGGTCTTTTCCAGGATCATGACATTCACGCGATGCCCCAGACGCGCGCGCAGCAGGTTGTTGCAGATATTCAGCGCGGTCTGCGATGCGGCCATTGCGGCCACCAGCACGGCTTCGAGCGTCAGCCAGAACCAGACCGCATCTGTCAGCGCGTTGTCCTGGATGGCGGCGACCACGCTGTCGACCAGGAACTTGCCGACATAGGCGATGGAGGCCGGCAGAAGACCGGCGGCAAGTGTGAGAAACGCCAGCGCGATCGTGAGCCACGGGCTTGTCGCCCAGACCAGCGAAAGCGCGCGCCGACCGTAGGTTGCCAGCGGTCGGATCTGGGTGAATATGCCGGGTGGCTGGTCGGGTTGACTGGTCATGGATTAAAAGTGGGACATTGCCTGGTTCGTAATTACGTTATGTTGCCGAGTGTAAGGGCCGGGCAGGCCGATACGTGAGGGAGAAGGGATGAACCAGCACAAAAACCACGGCGACGACAATACCCGACCGTTCGCGGCACCGTGTCGACGGATTGACGCCGGTGCGCCGCTGCGATGGCTGGCGGCCGGCTGGCGAGACTATCACGCGAGCCTGCGGGTCAGCCTTGCCTACGGGCTGATCGTGTTCGCCGTCAGCCTTGGCGTTTCGCTGCTGGCGTGGAAGCTCGGCAGCTACGTGCTGGTCATCTCGATGCTGTCCGGGTTCATCTTCATAGCACCCCTGCTGGCCACGGGTATGTACTCGGTCAGCCGCCAGATCGGACGGGAGAAACCTGTGTCGTTAGCGCGTTCGGTCAAGCGCATGCAATTCGCGCTGCGCGACGCGCTGGTGTTCGCGCTGGTGCTGCTGGTGATCTTCCTGGTCTGGGTGCGCGCCGGGGTGATGGTGCACGTGTTCTTCCCGGCCGGCGAGAGTCACGATGTCTTTTTACTTCTGCGTTTTCTCGGCATCGGCTCGGCGGTGGGTACCATCTTCGCCCTTGTCACGTTCTCGACCGCGGCGTTTTCATTGCCGATGATCGTCGACCGCGACGCCGACATGGTCACCGCGTGCATTACCAGCGTGAATGCGGTGCTGCGCAACAAGCCGGCCATGATCGTCTGGATCGCGTTGATCGTGCTGCTGACCGGGCTGGGATTCGCCACCGCCGGCGTCGGGCTTAT
>DATGCS010000093.1:0-6753 GCA_035311685.1 Wenzhouxiangellaceae bacterium | reverse complement strand
AGCCAGTTCAGGCCGGGCGCAGGCTCAATCGAAGCCGATTCCAGGTTGCGGAAGTTTTCAATGTTCAGCGAGGTCAGGAGCAAGTGGTGAGGTGCCGGGTGGCCAGCGTCAATGGTAAGCGCAAGTGCACCTTGGCCGGGTGCGGTCCGCCTTTGAATCAAATTCAACTTCTAAAACCATTTCGCCACGCGGTGGTGAGGGCACCGGGCCGGGTGCGGCGGTTATTTTTAATTCAAAAGCAACGTCAAATCCATTTCGCCCCGCGCTGCGCGCTTGCAGGCGACCTACTTTTCACAAGCGCCTGAAAAGTAGGCAAAAGCGCTTCTTACAGGCGGCAGAGGATTGCGCTGCGGGCTGATGGGAGGGGTGGTTAGGTGTTTGATTCCGGCGCAGATCTGAGATCTTCTTGTCCGTGCGGCGTGTTCCGCTTCGGCTTACGGGTGATGAGTGGATTCCGGCTTCGATGGTTATCGGAGCCGGGGCGTGGCGATTGCGGGGCGTTGTGTGCTTCTTTGGATGCTGAAGCGGGTTCCAGGTCGGGGTGGTGAGTGGGGTCGGTGACTCGACAGTCTTCGCCATTCCTGCCGCACAGCCCGCGACCGCCGTCTTCTGCCAGTCTCGATTATTGTGGGAGACGGCTCTGGCGCCGAGGGCGTCACCCCGATCGCGGCCGGAGCCCGCTCCCACAAGAAACAATCGCCCGCTCGGGCAACGCCCGCCATCGGGCAAGAACACAGACCGCAACCCGGCCCGGACCTCCCGAACTCCCCCTGGACTGAAACCCGCTTCAGCATCCCCAAAAGTACAGTGTGAGCAGGATCGAGACAACCCCGCTCCGGTAACCATCGAAGCCGGAATCTTCTCGTCACCCGTAAGCCAAAGCGGACCACACCGCTCGTACAAGAAGATCCGCAATCAAAGCCTCATGCCTGACACCCAACCCCCAGACCCCTCCGACCCGCACCGCCGCCAGCTGCCGCCTGTAAAGCGCACTTTTGGTTACTTTTGTTGCAACCGACAAAAGTCACTCGCCCGCAAGCGCGCAGCGCGGGGCGAAACGGCTTTCGAATTTGAAGTTGAAGTTGGATTTGATTTAATAGCCGCCCGCACCCGGCCAAGGTGCCCAAATCACCACGCCGCGTGAGTGCCTCCGGTCGGCGCCGGCGGGCGCCAGACCCGCCGCTACAACTTCAACGGCATGACCACCTGGCGAACGTCGTCCTTGTCGACAGCCGTAATCAGGCAGGAACTGTCGGCGCTTTTCAAGGAAAGCCTGGCTTTTTCCCCATCGATCGAGCCAAGAGCATCGAGCAGGTAGTTGACGTTGAAACCCACCACCAGGCCGTCGTAATTGTGCTCGGCCTCGATTTCCTCGGTTGCTTCTTCTTGCTGTGGGTTGTGAGCGATGATGCGGATCGCGCCTTCGTTGGATTCGATTCGAACCCCGCGGTATTTCTCGTTCGACAGGATTGCGGCGCGCTGCAGCGCCCGGATGAAATCCTGTCGGACCAGCGTCATGCCATTGTCCTGGCTCATCGGAATCACCGCTTCGTAATCCGGGAAGCGACCGTCGATCAGCTTGCTGGTCAAGGTCAGACCGCGGCGGCGGACCTGGACGAAATTGTTGCCCAGCGCGATCTCAACCGGCTCATTCTCGGAAGACAGGATGCGTGCAAGTTCGACCACGCCCTTGCGCGGCAGGATCAGCGAACGTCCGTCGCCCTGAACATCGGCCTCGATCTCGGCCAAAGCAAGGCGATGCCCGTCGGTGGCAACCGCACGCAGCATGCCGCTGCGAAACTCCATCAGGAGCCCGTTGAGGTAATGCCTGACATCCTGATTGGCCATGGCGAACGACGTTTTTTCCAGGAGCCAGCCCAGGCGCTCCTCCGAAACGGTGAGCCGGTCGGCATCGCTGCCGGAATCGCTGGAGGGAAACTCTGCCGCCGGCAGCGTAGCCAACGTGAACCGGCTGCGACCGGCGTGCACTGCCAGCTTGTCGCCGTTGAGCTGGATATCCAGGCGCACCCCTTCGGGAAGAGCCTTGCAGATGTCGACAAGTTTGCGGGCCGGTACCGTGACGCTACCGGATTGGGCGACATCCGCCGAAACCTGCCCGACCATTTCGACTTCCATGTCAGAACCGGTGATCTTCAACCCGTCGTCATCGACCTCGAGCAGGAAGTTGGCCAGTACCGGTAGCGTTTGACGACGCTCGACGACCCCGACCACCTGCGTGATCGGCACCAGCAGCGCTTCGCGTTGGATGGAAAACTTCATGGCTACTCCTAGGTCACGGCCAAATGGTTCTGATTATGGTTTTTATATCTTTTTAAAAAAACCAGTAACAGTAATGCCTGTGGATTATCGCAAATGACGTAAAAAGCTTTTTTTTTCAACAACCTGAAACCCTCATATCGCTGTACGCCTGCGTTTGCAAGCTGTGGATAAGCACTGGATGATTCGACGGTCGGCTTTCATCCCCACGTTATCCACAGGTTTTATCCGATCCGCTCAACAGGTTTATCCCGCCAGTTCCCTCAACAGCTTTGCCTGGTCTTCCCGCAAGCGCGCATCGGTTTCACACAAACTCTCGATTTTACGACACGCGTGCAGCACGGTGGTATGGTCCCGGCCGCCGAACGCGTCTCCGATTTCCGGTAGCGAATGCTGAGTCAGCGATTTGGCCAGGAACATCGCCATCTGGCGCGGACGGGCGATGTTCCGCGTTCTGCGCTTCGACAGCAGGTCCATTACCCGCAGCTGATAGTGCGCGGCCACTACTTTCTGGATGTTTTCGAGCGTCACCTGGCGGTCGTGCACGGCGAGCACGTCCCTGAGAATCTCGCGCGTGTAGTCCTCGTTGATGGTCCGCCCGGAGAAACGCGCGTTGGCAATGAGTGAATTCAAGGCGCCCTCGAGGTCGCGTACGTTCGAGCGCATCCGGCGCGCGATGAGCATTGCGACGTTTTCGTCGAGATCCATCCCGGCTTCCATCGCCTTCTTCATCAGGATCGCCACGCGTGTTTCGAAATCCGGCGGTTCGATCGGCACCGAGAGCCCCCAGCCAAAGCGCGAACGCAGGCGGGATTCTATGCCTTCGACCTCCTTCGGATAGCGGTCGCAGGTGAGAATGATCTGCTGGCGTGATTCCAGCAGCGCGTTGAAGGTATGGAAGAACTCTTCCTGAGAGCGGTCCTTGCCGGCGAAGAACTGGATATCGTCAATCATCAGCGCATCGACACCGCGATAGCGCGCCTTGAATGCGTCGATGGAGGCGTGTCGCAGCGCCTGGATCATCTCGCTGACGAATTTTTCCGAGTGCAGATAGACGATCTTGAAATCCGGATTGCGCTCGGCCAGTTCGTGTCCTATAGCGTGCAGCAAATGGGTCTTGCCGAGTCCAGTGCCGCCGTACAGCAGCAACGGGTTGTACGCCTTGCCTGGATCCTGGGTGACCTGCTGGGCCGCAGCGAATCCGAGCTCGTTGGATTTGCCGAGGACGAAATTGCTGAAATGGTAGCGGTCATCAAGGCCGGCATTGAACCCCTTGCCGCCGCGTGATCGTGCGGTCGAAGCCGGTTGTTCGCCGTTGCCGCCCACGACGACCTTGATGTTGTCCTTTTCGAAGCCGCTGCCGCCAAAGAAATCCCGGATAAGCGACATGTATTGATCGTTGACCTGCTCGCAGACGAAATCGTTGGGCGCGAGCAGGCGCATCTCGCCGGACCCGGTCAACTCGGGCTGGAGCGGTCGCAACCAGGTGTTGACCTCCTCAAGCGCGATCTCGCGTTCTAGACGTTCGAGACAGCGTTTCCACAATGTCGTCGGATTGTTCAACTTGGTCTGACCGGCCCGGGGCGATGCACAAGAGTATGGACCAGCAGTATACGTGTCGGCAATTGCCCACGCACTATCGCGGGCTCCGGTCGACTGTCGGTGCGCCGAAGTTGCGCGCAACGCCTATAAAACGGTATAATCTCGCTCTTTTTCGTCGCTGGCGCCGACTCAGGTCGTCGCGCCTGCGTAAAAATTTTTGCCCGAGGTATTTGGACCATGAAACGTACTTTCCAGCCAAGCAAACTCAAGCGCGCCCGTCGACATGGTTTTCGCGCACGCATGGCCACGCGCTCCGGACGCGCGATCATCAATTCGCGCCGCGCCCGCGGCAGAAAGCGCCTGTCGGCCTGACAGGATTGTCGGATCGATTGTCGAGTCGATCGCCGGCCTCCGCGCCGAGCGCACCGGCGATCGATTGTCGGCGAAGGGCCCCGGACGCAAGGATACCCGGCATGAATACGGCGGGCTTACCCCGCCAGGCCAGGTTGCTGTCCGGCGTCGAATTCAAGCGTGTCTTCGATGCCAGACAAGTCGAATCAAACCGCTACTTTCGCATTCACTGGGCCGTCCGTCCCGAGCCCGAACACCGACCGCTGCCCTGCTCATCGGGCCGTGCCCGCTTGGGGCTGGCGATCGCAAAACGCGTTGCGCGCCGGGCCGTGGATCGAAACCGCATTCGTCGCATCGCGCGCGAAACGTTTCGCCGGCGCCGACATTCAATGCGACCGGTCGATTTCGTCGTGCTCGCCAAGCCACCGGCGGCCGAAGCGGATTCTCGAACGTTGAAACTCGCTCTCGAACAACTCTGGTTACGGTTTGAATCGCCATGAATACCCGAACGCTATTGCTGCTTCTGCTCTCCTTTCTCGGCTTTATGCTGTATGTCGAATGGCAAAGCGATTTCGCCAATCCGGTGCCGGCCCCGGTCGAAGAACTTCCGGGTGAAGACCGCGCGGCGATAGAGCAGGCCGAAGAGGAGGCCGATCTTCCAGAGCTTCCGGACGCGGGCCCGCAGACCCGGTCGCAATCCGCGACTGAAACGGATGCCTCGGTTCCGAGCGCCGCGGTGGCGAGTTCCGGTCGGCGTATCGAGGTCGAAACCGACCTGGTAATCGCCGAGATCGACCCTACCGGAGGCACCTTGACCAGCCTCAAGCTCAAGCAATATCCGGTCAGCGTCGATGCCCCGGACGAACCTTTCGAACTGATCAGCGACGAGTTGGCCGGGTTTCACATTGCGCAGGCCGGGCTGATCGATCCCGAGCGTCGCGCGCCGAATCACACTACCGAATACAGCTTCGATCGCCAGTACTACGAGCTCGCCGACGGCGCCGACAATGTGGCTGTGCCGCTGACCTGGCGCGACGGTAACGGCCTGGAAGTCGTCCAGATATGGGTTTTCCGGCGCGATGATTACGTGGTGGAACACCGATTCGAGATCCGCAACCAGGGCAGCACCACCTGGCAGGGCAGCCGATACCTGCGCCTCCAGCGCGCCGCCGGCACCAGCTCCGGCGGCATGACCTTCACCAATCCGGAGCGGATCAGTTTCAAGGGCGCCGCGGTGTACAGCGCCGAAGATAAGTTCCAGAAACTCAAGTTCGGCGATTTCGCCGAAGAACAGTATCGCAACACGATTACCGGCGGTTGGGCCGGCATGGTCGAGCACTACTTCCTGACCGCCTGGATTCCACCGGCCGAACAGTCGGCTCAGTACACGACGCGACTGATCGATCGCCAGACGCCAAACCGCTATGCGGTGACCCTCACATCCGCGCCGGTGCCGGTAGCGGCCAGCGAAAGTCACGTGTTCAAATCGGAGTTTTTCGCCGGCCCCAAGAACCAGAATCGCCTAGACGAGATCGCGCCGGGCTTGGGCTTGACGGTCGACTATGGCATTTTTACGGTTTTTTCCAAGCCGCTTTTCTGGCTGCTCGATCATATTCACGACCTGGTCGGCAACTGGGGCCTGGCGATCATTCTGCTGACGTTGCTCATCAAGCTGGCGTTCTACAAGCTCACCCAGGCGCAGTTCCGATCGATGGGCAAGCTGCGCAAGCTGCAGCCGAGAATCGCGCAGCTCAAGGAACGTTATGGCGACGACCGACAGAAGTTCGGCCAGGCCATGATGGAAATCTACAAGAAGGAAAAGGTCAATCCGCTCGGCGGCTGCCTGCCCATTCTTGTTCAGATTCCGATCTTCATTGCGTTGTACTGGGTTCTGCTGGAATCGGTCGAGCTGCGTCAGGCCAGCTTCCTGTGGGTGCCCGATCTGAGCAAGCCCGACCCGCTCTTCATCCTGCCGGTGATCAACGGCGCGTTCATGATCATCACCCAACGCCTGACGCCGGCGGCCGGCATGGACCCGATGCAGCGAAAGATCATGCAGTTTCTGCCGATTGCGTTCGCGGTGCTGTTCGCGTTCTTCCCGGCCGGCCTCGTGCTGTACTGGGCTTCCAACAGCGGTATCTCGCTGCTGCAGCAGTGGTACATACTGCGGCAGATCGACGCCGAAGATGCGCGCGCCAAGGCCTAGGAAACGCCGGCAAAACTACTGCGCGGGCGCCTGACGGCGTCCGGCGGTGCTCGAAATCCTCATGTACAAAATCGTACACTGCGGATTCTGCGCGCCGGCGGCCACCGTCAGCCACCCGCTCGCTACGCTTTGCCGAGGTTTCCACTGATAGCGGTTTTCATTAAGTCATGACTGAAACCATCTGCGCCATCGCCACGCCGCCCGGCCACGGGGGTGTTGGTGTGGTGCGGATTTCAGGAACCTCCATCGATGATCTCGCCGCCCGGCTGATCGGGCGTCTGCCCGAACCGAGGCACGCAGCTCTGGTCAAGGTTTTCGACGCCGCCGGTCAAGTCATGGACACCGGGCTGGCGCTTTACTTTCCTGCCCCGCATTCG
>DATGCS010000092.1:0-7957 GCA_035311685.1 Wenzhouxiangellaceae bacterium | reverse complement strand
AAGCCGACCGGCATTTTCGTAAAGCGTTGAGCGATCCGTTTTACGCAACGCCCGGCGTGGCGCTGGCCAATGCCGGTTCGTGCGCTCGTCGCGATGGCCGCAATGAGGAGGCCGAGCGCTATTTGAGAGAAGCGCTGGAGTACGATCCGCAGAGCCGGACCGCATTGTTCAACCTCGCGGGCCTGTCGTTCGAGCAGGGCGAGGGTCTGCGCGCACGCGCCTTCCTGCAGCGGCTGGAAGCCGTGGGCGGACTGGGCGCGCAATCACTGCTGCTTGCCGTACAGGTCGAGCGATCGCTGGGCAGCGAGACGATTGCCGAGGGCTACGCCAGGACCTTGATGAAACAATACCCAGATTCACCCCAGGCCTCGCAATTGAGGCAATAAAACCAGAAACGAAATGACTGAAGCCGAAACCCCCGACAATTCAAATTCGCAGCCGTCTCCCGGTGCCGCGCTTTCCAGGGCAAGGCGGGCTCGCCAGCTGAGTCTGGTCGAGACTGCCAGCCAGTTGAAACTGCCCCGAACCACGGTCGAGCACATCGAAGCCGATCAGTTCGACCGGATTGCGCCGATATACCGGCGTGGCTATATCGTCAACTATGCCCGCCTGGTCGAGCTGGATCCGCAGCCGCTGCTGGAGCAGATGGGCGAACTGGAACCGGAGCCGCTGCGCGCGGTTCTCCCGGTTTCCGGCAAGCCGCAGCGCTTCGACAGGTTCCTGAAATTTGCAACCTATGCGCTGGTGACCACGATGATCGTCCCGCCGCTGGTATATTTCTTTGTCCTCGGCGGGGCGCGTTTGTTCGAGTCCGAAGTCGCCTCGCGCGCCGTCGACGGCAGTGGCGTACAAACTCCGGAAGCGCACAAGCCCGGGTATCGGGAGCGTTTTGTCGACGCGCTCGCGGTCCAGCCTCCGGAGACGACACAGAACGACGCCTCGCATCTTTCGGCCTCCGCCTTGCCAATGAATCCGATCCGGGCCGTGACTCAGTCTGAACCGGTTGCCGAGATAGCAGGTGATTCGGCCGCTGGGGCGTTGTCGCCGGAAGTCGACCCGATGACGCGTCTGGACCTGGTGCTCAGCGACGACAGCTGGATCGAAATTGAAAGCGCAGATGGCCAGCGCCTGGAATTCGATCTACTCCGTTCGGGTGAGTCAAGGCGGTACTCGGGTCGCGCGCCGTTCAGGCTTCTGCTGGGACGCGCAAGCGCGGTATCGCTGAGCCTCGATGGACAACCCGTGGCCTTCGAGGGTCAGAATGAAGCCGGTGTGGCCGAACTCGTGATCGGCGAACCACAGCCGGATCCAACTGCAGTGGACTCTGGCGGCGGGCCGCCGTCGGAATAAGCCGCTATGCGGCGGAACGGCGCAATGCCGCCCGCCGGGGCATGACGTTACGAGGCTGGATCGCGCCGCGCGCTGCCGGCAGTTCCCTGTTTTGGAGATTGAAGATATGAAATCCCTGCAATCGGTCCGGGGAATGCATGACATTCTTCCGGCCGACGTCGCAGCCTGGCAGTGGCTGGAGAATCGACTTGCCGCGGTCATGGATCGCTACGGATTCGCTGAAATCCGGATTCCGCTGGTCGAAAAGACCGACTTGTTCACGCGCGCCATCGGGCAGAGCACCGACGTGGTCGAGAAGGAAATGTATGCGTTCGATGACCGCAACGGCGACAGCCTGTGTCTGCGACCGGAGGGCACCGCCGGCGTGGTGCGTGCGGTGCTTCAGCATGGACTCCTGAATCCGCCGGGGCTCAAGGTCTGGTATTCAGGCTCGATGTTCCGGCATGAACGGCCGCAGAAGGGCCGACAGCGCCAGTTCCATCAGACCGGTGCCGAAGTGTTTGGTCTGGATGCGCCGGCCGTGGATGCCGAGCTTATCGCCATGGGGACCCGGCTTTGGCGCGAACTCGGCATCGACCGGAACGTCGAACTCGAGCTCAACTCGTTGGGCGACCGCGACGACAGGGCGCGTTATCGCGAGACGCTCCTTGCCTTTCTTCAGCCGGTTCGGGATCAGCTCGACGAAGACAGTCGCCGTCGTCTCGAAACCAATCCGCTGCGGATATTCGACAGCAAGGTGCCGGCAACAAAGGCACTGCTGGAAGGCGCGCCGCGCCTGATCGATCATATCGGCGATTCTGCGCGTGAGCATTTCCAGGCGCTGACCGGCATGCTGGATGCCGAGGGCATTGCCTACAGGATCAATCCGGGTCTCGTGCGCGGCCTGGACTACTACTGCCGGACCGTATTCGAGTGGACAACTACGGCGCTGGGGGCGCAGGGCACGATCTGCGCCGGAGGACGCTACGACGACCTGGTCGAAATACAGGGCGGCAAGCCGACACCCGGTATCGGATTTGCTATGGGTATGGAACGGTTGCTGGAGTTGATCAGATTGGAGGACCGGCAATTCGGGCGCCGGCCGCACGCTTACCTGCTCGGAACGAAGCCGGTGTCTGCGCGGCTGGGTCTGGCCGAGTTGCTGCGGGACCAATGGTCGGCGTTGCGACTGATCACCGATCTTCAAGGGGGCAGCTTCAAGGCCCAGTTCAGGCGCGCCGATCGCTCAGGGGCGCGTCTGGCGCTGGTGCTCGGCGATCAGGAACTCGAATCCAATGTCGTCAGCGTCAAAGACCTGAAGGGAGATGCGCCCCAGCTGACCCTTGCACGCGAAGAGCTCGCCGACTGGTTGCTCGAGTTCTTCGACGGCGGGGTACACTCGGACAGCAAGTGATTTATCATCCACGCCTGACGCCTTTCTCAAGAGCAAGCGAGTGACCCAATGGCCGTAGAACTCTACGACGAGCATGAACAAAGCGAACGCGTACGCAACTGGCTGCGCGAAAACGGTGTATCCATCCTGATGGGTGTGGCCCTTGCGCTGGCCGGCATCTTCGGCTGGCGGCAGTGGCTGGATTACCAATCCGGCCAGGCTGTTCTTGCCAATGAATACTATGCGGCGATTCAGCAGGAACTGGAAGTTGGACGCACGCAGGCCGCCGCGGAGCAATTCGCCGCAATGCGCGAAGGGGTGGGTGAGCATGCCTATCTGGCGCTTTCCGGCATGTTGGTTGCTGCTGCCTGGACCGAGGCCGGTGATATTGAAAAGGCCGCCGGAATTTACCGTGATCTGCTCGATTCAGACAAGTGGGATGTATTTCAGCCCCTGCTAAGACTCCGCATGGCTCAGGTTGAAATCGCGCTGGAGCAGGGTGATTCAGCCCTGACGCTTTTACAAGGCTCGGTGCCCGCCGGTTATGAGGGTCTATGGCTGGAAACGCGCGGCGACGTGTTGTTCGACATGAATCGACTGGAAGAAGCGGCCGATGCCTATGCCGCAGCAGTGATGCAGTTGCGCGGCGAGGGCCGGGATTTTCGTCAGGCGGAGATAAAGCTGGATGCCGTGCAGTCGGCGATAGGACGTGCGACCGTTGAACAAGCGGCTATCGGCCGCTCGGAAAATTCATGATGCGCAGGTGGCACACCGGCTTGTTGGTGGTGCTGGCAATTGGCCTGACGATTGGTTTGGGTGGTTGCGGCATTTTCGGCAGTAAGGATCCGGAACGGGATCCGATGGACTTGAACGATATCAATGAGAGCGTCCGGGTCAGTAAACTCTGGAGTACTTCCACCGGCAGTGGTCTGGGCAAAAGCGCCCCGGGTCTCAAGCCGTTCCATATCGAGGGTGCAATCTGGACGGCCGACCACAAGGGCCGCGTTGTCGCCGTGGACGCCGAATCGGGAAAACAATCGCATCGATTCGATCTCGATATGAACCTGTCGGCCGGTCCAAACGTGGTGGGGCAGCGCGTTCTGTTGGGCACCATGGAAGGACAGGTACTGGTTATGGATCGCAATAGCGGGACTATCGACTGGCGGGTTCAGCTTTCATCGGAAGTCCTTGCCGCACCTTTGCAGCGTGACGGCATGATCGTCGTACGTTGCATCGATGGCCGTGTTTTCGGGTTGAATGCAGAGACCGGTCTGCGAGAGTGGGTTTACGATCGCAGCGTGCCGTTGTTGACACTGCGCGGAAACTCGCAACCGGTGGTTCGCGGCGGCCAGGTCTTCGTCGGTCATGACGACGGTACCCTGACGGCATTGAATCTGGCTGATGGCCAGTTGCTCTGGGAACAGCGCGTCGGCACTCCCGAGGGACGGACCCAACTCGACCGACTTGCCGACATAGACGGTCACATGGAAATCGTAGGCCTGGATATCTATGCCGTCAGCGAGGGCGATCGCATGGCGTCAGTTGCGCTCGATTCGGGCCGTCTGCTTTGGGTCAAGGAAGTCGGCTCGTATTCCGGTCTCACGGTTTCGCGGACGCGAATGGTGATGTCCGACTCCGAAGACAGGATCTGGATGCTTGACCGACGTAGCGGATCGACCGGCTGGAGCAACGAGCAGCTTCTGCGGCGTGGCTTGAGCAGGCCGGTGCTGCAGGGCGGCTTCGTTGCCGTGGCCGATCAGGAAGGCTATGTACACTGGCTGGATGCTGATAATGGCGAATTTGTCGCCCGCGAGCGGGCGTCCAAAAAAGCGCCGGCGAGTGCGCCGCTAGTCATCGACAACGTTCTGTTTTTGCTGGATGTGGACGGCAAACTGTCGGCCTGGCGCGTAGGCGCCTCCTCATAGTCTCATGACAGCGGCGATGAACCGCTCGGCGTTGCCCATCGTGGTCATTGCAGGACGCCCCAATGTTGGCAAATCGACGCTTTTCAATGCGCTGACGCGCACCCGGGATGCACTGGTGGCCGACCAGCCGGGTGTCACCCGGGACCGTATTTACGGCCGTGCCATCATCGACGGCGCCGAGGTTGTGCTGGTCGACACCGGTGGCCTGGACCCCGATCCGGATTCGCTGATCCGGGGCGTCGGCAGGCAGACCCGCTTTGCGCTGGCCGAAGCCGATGTTATTGCGTTCGTCGTCGATGGACGCGGCGCGGTGACGTCGGAGGATTTCGAAATCGCTTCCAGAATTCGTCAGCTGGGCAAACCCGTGGTTCTGGTGGTCAACAAGACCGACGGCATCGACGCCGATACCGCAACCTCCGAATTCGCTGCGTTGGGGCTGTCCGAACCGGTGCCGATCGCTGCCGCGCACAGGCGCGGTCTTGACCGGCTTGGGACGGTGATTGCGGCCGAACTTCCCGAGCACGCGGAAGCGGTTGAAACCCGCGAGACCCGGGACACCCTCCGACTGGCCCTGATCGGCCGGCCGAACGTCGGCAAGTCCACGTTGCTCAACCGCCTGACCGGCGACGAGCGCGCGGTGACGGCGGACATGCCGGGCACCACGCGCGATCCGATCGCTGCCGAAATCGATCGCGACGGGCGGCATTACCAACTGGTCGATACGGCGGGCATCAGACGCAAGCGCCACAAGCACGAAGCGGTAGAGTCTCTGAGTACGCTCAAGGCGATGCAGGCGATGCAGCAGGCCGATGTGGTCTGTCTGCTGCTGGATGCCGGCGAGGGCATTACCGACCAGGATGCCCGGCTTGCCGGCCACGCGGCCGACGCGGGCAGGGCGCTCATCATCGTATTCAACAAGTGGGACGGCGTTGACGAACGTCAGCGAAAAACCTGTCTGCAGGACGCCGGCGAAAAGCTCAAATTCGTCGCCTGGGCACCGGTCGTGATCCTGTCCGCGTTGCACGGCAGCGGACTGGCCGAACTGTTTGACGCGATCGAGACCGTTTACGATAGGGCGTGCCTGTCGCTATCGTCGGGCCGCCTCAGCCGGGTGCTCAACAAGGCCACCGAGGCGCATGCGCCTCCGATCGTAAATCGCTTTGCGGCCAAGTTGCGATATGCGCATCCGGGCGGTAATTTCCCCACCCGTATCGTGATCCATGGAAACCGGACGGAGCATGTGCCGCCGGGTTACCGAAGGTTTCTGATCAACAGGTTCCGGGCCGAGTTCGAACTGGTGGGCGTGCCTATCCAGTTGATATTCCGAGATTCGGAAAATCCCTACGCAGGAAGACGAAACAAGCTGACGCCGCGCCAGGTCAAACGTCGTCAACGCATCCGCAAGCGCTAACCTGCGAACGCCGGATATGCTCTCAGATGTTGCTCGGGTGACTTGAAAACCCGCCCTTCGCCCCTAGATTAGCTTTGAGGTCGCCGAAAGGGGCCTCCGGCCCTGGCCACTAGTGGGCCATTCCGCATGGCCCATCAGGCAGGACCGTCGATCTCAATCTATTGCTCAACTCTGGAGGATAGTGTTATGACTACGTTCGACCTTTCACCCCTTTACCGCACCGCCATCGGTTTCGATCGCGTGGCTGACATGCTTTCCAGCGCTTCGCGTGTGGACGGCAACGGTTATCCGCCTTACAACATCGAGGCCGCCGGTGAGGATCAATATCGCATTTCAATGGCCGTCGCCGGTTTCGCGGAATCCGAGCTTGAAATCGTGACCGAGCAGAACACGCTGACGGTTTCCGGCCAGAAGGCCACCGATGGCGAGCAGGAAGACCGCGAGTTCCTTTATCGGGGTATCGCGACTCGCTCCTTCGAGCGACGGTTCCAGCTGGCTGATCACGTGCGTGTTGTTTCAGCCAGGCTCGAGAACGGGCTGCTTCACATCGATCTCCAGCGAGAATTGCCGGAGAAGATGAAGCCGCGTCGCATCGAAATCGGCGAAGGGCGCTCGACCCTTGAATCGAACCGCGCCACGAAGATCGAAAGCGACGAGAGCAAGGCGGCCTGAAGGGCAATCTGTCGGCTTCTGCGGCCAGCTGAATCTGGCTGTCGCGGTGTGCTGGTTTGCCAAAAGTAGCGGGGGGCGCCGGATGTCCGGCGCCCCCTTTTTTATATCGGCTTTGGCTGATCTTTGTGTTTTGTTCGTCGGCTTAATGACCTTCAGCGAATGCTGAACATGAATTCCTGCATGCCGTTGTTGAGCAGCATGGTTCGTTCCACGCGCAATTCCGGCATGGCTTTTTCCAGCGCCTTGGGGCTGTATCTGGGAGTTTCGGTCGATGTCGCGCCGACAGGAACAACGCGCAGCTGACCGCTGGCTTCGAGTCCGTATCGTCCCGGCATCTTGCTCATCGAAGTCCCGGAATACTGAATCAATGCGTGCACGCTGCATTCGTTGCCGCCTCGGCGGGCAACCCGCCGCGACAACTCGCCGAGCTGACCCGGTTGCATGTAGTTGAGCAGGTCCCAGCACAGGAAGCAATCGACGGGTTCGGCCCAGAATCTCTCGTCGAGCACCGTATCCGGCAGATGCCAATGCACTTGGTGCGCTTCAAGCGCAGCTGGAAGATCCACGACGATCAGGCGATTGCGACCACCGGTGAGTTGCGAGACAAGGCCTGACTGCGCACTGCCCAGGTCGGCCCATACGCGGCATCGATCACGAATATCGCGCGCCAGAAGTTCCGCAAGCAGCGGAACCTTGACGCATTCGGCCGTCTGGCCGGTTTTTTGCCCGGCCAGACTTGCTGCGGCATTCGACATCAGGCCGTCGGGTCAGGCTGCCGAGGTCCCGGTCTTGCTGGTCTGTTGCGTCGGCTGGTTCGAAGCTCCTTCCGACGAGGAAAGCTGAGAGCCCTCAGTCTGCTTGCCTTTTTCGACATTGCCGCCAGGGGTGGAATTTGGCGGTGATACCGGCTTTCCGGACGTGCTTGATGCGGCTGAAGACTTGCCGCCGAAAGCCTTGCGGAAGGCTTCCGAATCGGCATCCATGTCGATCGAGCCGCGGAACTTGGCCCCATCTTCGAGGCTGATGCGCGGGGCGAGGATATTGCCCCTGATTCGCGCACTCTTGCGGATGCTGATGTTCTCGGACGCATAGAGATCCCCGTTGACCGTGCCCTCGACAAGAATGGTATGCGCGAAGACTTCTGCATCCAGAGTGCCCTGGGTTCCTACCGTGAGCGTATTGTTCTTCAATTCCACCGTCCCCTTGATGCGCCCCTCCACGATCAGA
>DATGCS010000091.1:0-7507 GCA_035311685.1 Wenzhouxiangellaceae bacterium | reverse complement strand
CGAGATCCTGCACGCCGCCATCAAGCTGCGGGCCGATCACCCGGATCGCGAGATCGTGCTGGTGTCCAAGGACATCAATCTGCGCATCAAGGCCGCAATCCACGGCATACCCGCCGAGGACTATCACAACGATCGCGCGCTTGATGACATGAGCCTGCTCTACAGCGGGCTGACCACGCTGACCAACGACTTCTGGGACCAGTACGGCATCGACGACTCCTGGACCCGGGCCGGCCGCACCTACTACCGGATCAACCGGCTGGAGGGCGACGACTGGCACCCCAACCAGTGCCTGACACTCCAAGGCGACAACGGCATGGAAGCACTCGTGCGCGAAGTCACCGACCGGCATTTCGTGCTGCAGGTCAGCGAAGACTTCCGGCATGGCCCTCGAAGCGTCTGGGGCATCAACGCACGCAACCCGGAACAGAATTTCGCGCTCAATCTGCTGATGGATCCCGAAATCGATTTCGTGACACTGCTGGGCACGGCGGGCACCGGCAAGACCCTGCTGACGCTGGCCGCCGGCCTGGCCCAAACGCTGGACGAACAGATCTACCGCGAGATCATCATGACCCGGGCCACCGTGTCGGTCGGCGACGAGATCGGCTACCTGCCGGGTACGGAGGAAGAGAAGATGACGCCCTGGATGGGCGCGCTGACCGACAACCTGGAGGTGCTGACCGAATCCGACGAGCACGGCGGCGACTGGGGGCGAGCGGTGACCAACGACCTGCTGACCTCGCGCATCAAGATCCGCGCGCTGAACTTCATGCGCGGTCGCACCTTCCTGAACCGCTTCCTGATCATCGACGAGGCCCAGAACATCACGCCCAAGCAGATGAAGACCCTGATCACCCGGGCCGGTCCCGGCACCAAGATCGTGTGCCTGGGCAACATCGAGCAGATCGACACGCCGTACCTGACCGAAACCACCTCGGGCCTGACGTTTGCCGTCGACCGGTTCAAGGACTGGATGCATTCCGGGCATATCACGCTCAAACGCGGCGAACGCTCGCGCCTGGCCGACTTCGCGTCCGAGACGTTGTAGTGAAGCGAACGCAAGCTCTACCGGGGCCAAACTGATCAGAATCAATTTCGGCGGGACCATGCTGTGTTGAACTAGGGCTTCGATTCGCAAGGGGGTTCCACAATGGAAATCGAGACCTTTCTCCACGCCATGGTCAAGCACAACGCGTCCGATCTCTTCCTGAGCGCGGGCGCGCCGGCCGGCATCAAGATCGAGGGCAAGACCCGTCGCCTGGGCGAGACGCCGCTGGAGGCGCACCAGGTCCGCGAGCTGGCCTACTCGATTCTCAACGACAAGCAGATCGCCGAGTTCGAAAGCGAACTGGAGCTGAACCTGGCGATCGCGCTGAAAACCCTGGGCCGGTTCCGCGTGAACCTTTACCGGCAACGGGGCTCCGTGGCCATGGTCGTTCGCTATATCAAGGCCGCCATTCCGTCGCTGGAAGATCTCAACCTGCCGCCCATACTCAAGAAACTGATCATGGAGCCGCGCGGACTGGTGCTGGTGGTCGGCGCGACCGGCTCGGGCAAATCCACCACGCTCGCGTCGATGATCGACTACCGCAACCAGCGTGCCACCGGGCACATCCTCACCATCGAGGAGCCCATCGAATTCCTGCACCACCACAAGAAATCGATCGTCGACCAGCGCGAGTTGGGCCTGGACACACTGAGCTACTCCAACGCGCTGAAGAACGCGATGCGTGAGGCACCCGACGTGATCCTTATCGGCGAGATTCGCGACGCCGAGACCATGAAGCACGCCATCGCCTACGCCGATACCGGCCACCTTTGCCTGTCCACGCTGCACTCCAACAACGCCAGCCAGACGATGGACAGGATCATCAACTTCTTCCCCGACAGCGCTCACCACCAACTGTTCGTGGACCTGTCCGAGCACCTCAGGGCGATCGTCAGCCAGCGACTCGTGCCCACGGTCGACGGCGGGCGGGTGCCGGCGGTCGAAGTCCTGGTGCGCACGCCGTATGTTGCCGACTTGATCGCCAAACGCGACCTGGACGGGCTCAAGGAGGCCATGAAGGACGGTCCCCAGGCCGGCATGCAGACCTTCGACCAGGCGCTTTTGAAGCTATACGAAGACGGCCTGATTTCCGAGGAACAGGCGCTCGCCCACGCCGATTCGCGCAACGATCTAAGCCTCGGCATCCGAATGACGCGCAATCACGGCACCCAGGATGCGCCCTCCGGCCTCGACATCCAGCAGTGGGAATGATGCGCAGGTGATGTTCAGACGATAGCGGTTCGACGATGAATCGACAATAGCGAATCGTATCCACGGCCCATAGTCCGCAAGCGATGGGCGCCCGATGAGCGTCTGATAAGAGATAATCGCGCCCCATGAGTTCAACCAGGCACGCTTCGGGCTCCATTGCACTGGTCACCGCCGGCGCGGTGATGATCAGTTTCGCCGCGGTATTCGTGCGCCTGGCCGACATGGCGCCGACCACCTCGGGCGTCTACCGGATGCTGTTCGGCTCCATCGCCCTGCTGGCCCTGATCGGCGTCCAGCCGCGCCTGCACCGGGGTTTTGCCGACGGCTGGATGGGTTCGGCGCTGATCGCGGCCTTCTTCACCGCCGACATGTGGTTCTGGCACCGCTCCATCCTTTACATCGGGCCCGGGCTGTCGACGCTGCTGGCCAATTTCCAGGTATTCGTGCTCGCCGCAGTCGGCGTGTTCTGGTTTCGCGAACGGGTCGGGCTTCGCTTCGCCGCCGCGATCACGCTGGCCGCCGGCGGCCTGTGGCTGCTGTTCGGCCAGGAATGGGGCGACCTGCCGCCCGAATACCGCGCCGGCGTGATCCTCGGCCTGCTGACCGCGCTGGCCTATTCCGGCTACATCCTCAGCCTCAGAGGCCTCCAGATCCGCCAGCCGCACACCCGGGTCGAGGCAAGGCTGGCGCAGGTCACGATCCTGACCGGGCTGATGCTGGGCGCAATCAATATTGCCGAGGGGCACGGCTTTGCCATCCCCGATACGCAGTCGCTACTGGCGCTGATCGCACTGGGCGTAGTCTGCCAGGTGCTCGGCTGGCTGGCGATTACCCGCGGCATGCCCGGCCTGCCGGCCTCGCTGGTCGGCCTGCTGCTGTTGCTGCAGCCCACTTTGTCGATGATCTGGGACGCCGCATTGTTCGGTCTGCGTCTCGAAGTGCTGCAGCTTGTCGGCGCCTTCCTGGCGCTGGCCGGTATCTACCTCGGCATGCGGGCGTCGGCGCAGCAGCGGTCGTAGATCCGCTCGCCTTCGGCGCGTGCTAACTCGGCCTGAGCTGCATCGAGATCGATCGTATCAAGGCGAAAGCTGTCCATGTACTGGCGCGTCATTTCCGGGGTTGCGCGCGCCTCGAGATCGGCGGCATGGTTGAAGGCGAAGGCCATGAACGGATCGGGTTCGGGCAAGACCTTGTGCGTCGCATACAGCTTCCACGCCAGATCAAGCATCTCGCGCTCACCAGCATACACGCCGTCGAGATAAGCAACTTCGAAGCGCCGGTTGAACTGCGCCAGGCGCTCAGCATATCGAACCATCCAGGCATCATCGTCCGGCAGCAGGTCCCAGCGTAGATAGCCGGCCAGGAATGCCGGATGATGCTGTTCCAGCGCCAGTTCCAGCCAGTCCATCATTCGATCTTCATCTGCCGGCGTGACCGCGGCGCATGCGGCGCGCCGACGGCTGGAATGCTGCAGTTGGAGTTCCACCGAAGAGTCCACATTTGCGAGCCGGCGGTCCACTTCGTCTCTCGGCAGATCAGCATCGTTGCCGCGAATGCGCTCGCGCTGTGCCCGGGCTTGCGCCCGAATTTCATGCTCGCCGCGGGGATTCGGGTTTCGTAGACAACCCGATAAAAGGCGGGCCAGCGGAAAGACGGCCTGACCCCAGCCGGCTCCCGCCAGCGCACGCAGATCGTTGACGTGCTCGTGCAATTCCGGGTAGGAAAGGTCCCAAAGCGGCTGGCCGTGCTTGTAGGTCACAATGTTCGGCCGGACGGCTTCGGCCAGCGCAGTGGCCAGGGGCCGTTCGTCGCCGGCCGACTTTTCGCCAGCTGGTTGCAACAACACGCCTGTGCGGCCTGTCGCGTTCCCCTGCTGTTCGGCTTCAGCCTGACCGTCCGCCGTCGGCGGCCGCTCGGGAACGTGCAAAGTCGTGTAAGCAAGGGCCGCAACGACGACGGTGATGACACAGACCAGAAAAATCGCCTGCGTCCGGCTCATGGCCGCGATTCCAGGCGCGCGATCTTCCGGGCCAGATCTTCAGCCTCGGCGAGATCGCTTGCGCTCAGAGCCTCCTTGAACTCACGCGTATTGAAAGCCGTCACTTCAATGACCCGCTTCACGCGGGCGGGGTCAGCCCCTCTCAATTTCCACGGGGCGTCTTCAAGACGTTCGCCTGCCAGAATCGCCGCTTTCGCGTAAGCGTAGGCCAGCACTGGATCGGGCGGCCCGAAATAGCCCGCCTTGACAAACGCCGCAAGGCGCTCAAGTACAAGCAAGTCGCGCGACCGGAGCCGGGCAAACACAATATCGAGGACCAGCTGCTTGTCTTTGGCCAGTTGCGCCGCCTGGCCGCTGGGGCGATAGGATAAAAACACCCTGAACAGAAACGCGTTCTGGGCATCGTAGTCGCCCAGCCGCGCCGCCGTGCGCAGCCAGCTCAGTTCCTTGCCAGCTCTTTCTCGCCGGTCGATGTGTTCGACCCCGCTGCACAGTTGCCGTTTGGTCAGCAGGTCTTCGCGAATTCGGACCCGAATTGCGTCGGGCTCAATGCCGGCTATTTCCTCGACGACCTCGTCCAGGCGCGGCCCTTCCGGCGCTTGCGCGAGAATCAATTCCAAAAAATCGTGACTGCCACGGAGCCTTTGCTCGACAAGCTCGCCAATTTGCTCGTCCGGCACTGGCCGGTAACGGGCGCATTCGCGCCAGTTCTCGGCAATCTTGAACGCGACCCCGCCGCGCCGATCAGGTGACAAATCATCGAAATCATCGACGAGCTCCAGCAGCGTAGCCTTGGGGTCAACAGCATCGAGATCCTCCCCCCCGGCAACCGCACTATCGAAATCTGGCGGGCGCCAGTCCACATTCGCATTGCTGGAGGCGAGCTCAGGCATGCCCGGCCAGATACCGCGCTCGGGATCCAAATTTGATCCCGATCCCGGTTTCTCTGAACGCTGGACACCATTGGATGCCCCGTCGGGAAGATTTGAGACTGCTTCCGGCCTCGCACCAGCACCCGGGTTCGAGACGCCGTATCGCTGCTCAACAGCGACACCCAGCCCGACCGAAACGACGATCAGAATCGCAAAAAACACCTGTTTCTTTTGCATGGTATTAAACCGCCAACGCCCAACGTTTACGGTAACAAAAAAAGCGCCGCGAGAGGCTCGCGGCGCCCTTGTCTTTTCCGAGATAACCAACCCGGCGCCGGGCGCCGGGCTGGAGCATTGTTATTCTTCCGAAGCCTCTTCCTCGGCTTCCTCATCGGCGGTGAAATCACCGGCGATCGACACCGTCATGGCCCCGGGGTCCAGCCACTCGGCCACGGCCTCGTTGATCTCTTTCAGTGAGACTTCCGCCAGGCGCATTTCGCGCTCGGCGTTGAAGAACAGGTCGCGGTCCAGGTACAGGCCGGTCGACAACAGGCCGGCCAGACGACCGTCGTCTGAGCGTACCAGTCGCTGCTGCTGCAGGAACCCGGTGCGGCCGGATTCGAGTTCTTCGGCGTTGAAGCCGTCCTCGACCACCTTGACCAGTTCCTCGTCCAGCACTTCCTCGAGCCGTTCGCGGTTTTCCGGGGCGTACATGGCGAAAGCGAAAAAGCCGCCGTTCTCGTCCTCGGCACTTGCATTGAAGTTGCCGCCGACCGCGTAGCTCAGGCCTTCCTCGTTGCGAATCCGGTTGCCCAGGCGCGAACTCAGGAAACCGCCGCCCATCATGTAGCCGGCCAGCTGCAGCGCGGGGTAATCGGGATTGGTATCCGACAGCGGCATCGACTGGGCCGCAATCAGCACGGCGTTGGCCTTGTCGTCGAGCTGCTCGACCATGCGCTCGGCCGGGCGATTCTGGTGCGGGTCGGGTACGTGCGCGTATTCCACGCCCGCCGACCAGCCGCCGAAATGTTCTTCCAGTCGTTCCCGAAGCGCGACGGCATCGAAATCACCGACGAAGGCAATCGTGGTGCCGGGGCCGAAGCCATAGAAACGCTGATGGAAGTCCTTCAGCTGGTCGACCGACAGCGATTCAACGCGAGCCTTCGACTCATCGAACGTCGGCGTGTAATCGGGATGATCCGACGGCAGCGGGTTCATGTGCCGGTTGAGCTTGCGCGAAGCCACACCGGCCGGATCGTCGCTCTGCTGCGCGATCCGGGTCAGGCTCTGGTTCTTGTACTCGTCCAGCTCCTTTTCCGGGAACACCGGGCGCTTGGCGATCTCGGCAATCAGGTCGACCACGTCGAGCAGATTCTCGCGCTTGGTATCGATGCTGGCCGAAACCGAGGTCGAACCGCTCAGGTTGAGACCGGCCTGGAGCTCGTCCACGCGGTCGGCGATCTGCTGGCGGGTGTAGTTCTCGGTGCCGCGATCGAGCAGGCTGGCGGTGGCCGACGGGATGCTGGCCAGACCGGTCAGCGCTTCCTCGTTGCCGATGCGCATCGTGATCGAGCCCCGGACGCGCTCGCCGCGCGTGCTCTTGGGCAGCAGTGCAACCTCGGTACCGTTGCTCAGCTCGAAGCGAACCACGCGCGACTCGATGTTTTCGGGCGTGGCCTCGAAATCCTCGCCTTCCGAACGCTGTTCGCGGCCTTCGTAACCGGCCAGCAGCTCTTCGGGGTCGGGGGTCGGGGCGATGACGGCGCGCTGCGGCTCGTCTTCGGGAATGAAGCGGCCCACGGTGCGGTTGTCGCGCACGACGTAGGTTTCGGCCGCCAGCTGCACGTCCTCGGCGGTGATCTGCTCGAGCCGGTCGCGGTGCAGGAACAGCATGCGCCAGTCGCCGGCCGCGGCCCATTCCGAAAGGCCGATGCCGACCCGACTGCTGTCATTGAGCGTTCTTTCCATGTCGCTGGTCAGCGACGCTACCGCACGCTTGACCTCTTCCTCGGTCGGCGGATTGGCTTCCAGGCCGGCCAGCGTATCCAGCGTGATTTCCCGCGCCTTATCCAGGTCGCCGTCTTCCGGAAGGTTGGCGTACACCAGCAGCAGCGAGGGCTCGGGCAGGCGGAACACGATGGAACCGACCTGGCTGGCGATGCCGGGCTCGACCAGGGCCTTGTACAGGCGGCCCGACGGGCTGTCGCCGAGCACGAAGCTCAGCGCCTCGACCGCGGCGAAATCGTCGTGCAGCGCCGACGGCACGTGGTAGGCGGCCATCAGCGTCGGCACACTGCCGGACCGGCGGACCGTGACCTCACGCGCGCCGTCCTGGTACGGGTCGCGGGTGTAGGTGTCCCACAGCTTGTTGTC
>DATGCS010000090.1:0-7230 GCA_035311685.1 Wenzhouxiangellaceae bacterium | reverse complement strand
CTGATCCGGGACCCAGGGACTCTCTCCGGGAATTTTTCATCAGGGTGAGGAGATTACTGAGACACCACACTGGACATGTAACAAAAGCGGCGCTGCCTGAGCAGCGCCGCCGGTTTTTCCAGCCGACCCCATCAAACGATGAGGTCAAGCCTCTTCTTACGGTGCGTCGCGATCCAGTCCGACCGTCCAACCCTCGGTCCAGTCCAGGTCTGCACTGCGAATGGCGCCGGCGAAGTCGACATTGTCGAAGAACGAATCAGTGAACGGCACGTTTCCGATCATCAGCGCCGGAGATCCCGAGGTCGGGGCATAGTTGTCCAGAAGCGGATCGGTGTCGAGGTTGCCGGTCTGGCCAAGGAACCAGTTAGACACGACAAACGGGTCGCCGGCTTCGTCGTCGAACGAGCTTCCACAGCCGCCCACGATCGAGTTGACGATCGCCAGGTTTTGCTCGTTATCGAACGTCGACTGCTGATCGATGTCCAGGCAGGCGTCGCCGAATCCGGTCGCGATCGAGTTTGCGATGTTGACGCCCGTGCCTTCGCGGATCAGCCAGCCGATATCCGTATTGCTGTTTCCAACGAAGGTCATGTTGGCCAACACCGGCAGCGCGCGCGGCGTTGAGTCATTGGCGTCGCCGTTGTTGTCGCCTTCGATACCCTGGTCGCCGTCGTCGGTGTACTGCTTGGCCACCAGGTACTGAACACGACCCTGCCAGCCCTGGGTCCAGTCCAGGCTGTCGTCACCGATGCCGGTGAGAACCAGGTACTTGGCATTGACCGTGCCGCCAAAGAACTCGACGCCGTCGTCCGAGTTGAGGTGAACCTGCACGAACTCCACCGTGGTGCCGTCGCCCACGCCCTGGAATGCAATTCCGTTCAGTTCGTTTTCTTCGTTGAACAGAATGCCGGCATTGGCCACCACGACATAGCGGAGCACGCCGCTGTTGTCGTGCGGATCGTTGCCGCCGTAGGTACCGGAGTTGCCCTCGCCCTGTGCAGTACACGGGTCGACGCCCTCGGCGCAACCGTTGATCGGCGCGCGGCCGTTGATGACCAGACCGCCCCATTCGCCGCGTCCTTCTGCCAGCGGGCCGCGCATGATGATCGGGTTCTTTTCGGTACCGTCAGCGATTACCCGACCGCCTTGCTGCACAACAAAGGTATCGGTATCGCCGAGCGTACCGCCGACCAGCTCGGTATTCGGTTCGATGGTAACGGAACCCCCATCGGCCACCACGAACTGGCCCTGGATCAGCCAGGTGATTTCGTTGGTCAGCGTGATGTCGCCGGTCACTGGAGTACCACCGATGATGCAGGAACCCGGGATGCCCGAATCGACGGCGAAATCGGGGCAGCTCGAGAACTGTTCGTCGACCACGCACTGCTGCGCGGTGATGTTCGACAGCGTGTCGATGGTGCCCATACCGTCGATGCCGTCATATTCGAGCACGGCATTCTGGCAGCTGTTGAATGTCAGCGTTGCGGTGCCCCAGACGAAATTGGCCGGATTGCCGATTCCGGGCGGGCCGAAAGTGCCGCCGTTGGTCTCAAAGAACGTCAATTCGACAGAATTGGAGTTGGGATCGATTCCGCCAACCTCGGAAAGCAGCCAGACCGGCTGGCCGTCGCGATAAGTAAACCAGTTGACCAGCACACCGGGCGCGAAATCTCCAGCATTGGGATTCTTTTCAAGAACGTCGATGATCAGACCGCGGCCTGCGCCGCCGCCCTCGCCCCAGTTACCGCTGAAGGTGTCGTTGACAACGAATGCATCGACCGAACCGAACATGCCGGCGCCGACTGCGAGCGCCATCGCATTACGGGTTAATTGCTTGAACATTATGAGCAACCTCTTGGTGGTGGGTGAAATATGGGCGCTGCAAAAAAGTGGCCCAGTCGAAATTGCGACAAGAGCAGGATAGGACGACTCGATTTCAGCCCAATGAAGCGCGCGTTTCAGATTCGTGACAGACGCGACTCAGAGAAAGTCGTAGCGCAGCCCGAGACTCATGGTTCGACCGTTCCGATACTGTTGCGTGGTCTCGAGCCCTTGCTTGATTCGGAAGTCGGCATCGAGCAGATTGCCGAATTTGGCCTTGAACGAGAGGTGGTCCCCAAGACGCCAGCGGAACACGAAATCGAGTTCGCCGGTGCCTTGTTCCTTCTTGTCCGGAGCCCCGAGCACGCCAACTTCGACGATGCGCTCGCCGACAAAGTTGTAGAGCACGGTCGCCTCTATGCCGCGCTCGGGATCGTCGTAGCCGGCCTGAAGATTGATGATCAACGGAGACTGCCCCTGTAGCGCTCGCGATTCCGAGGTCAGGATGCCGCGACTTTCCGGATCGATCGTGATCTCCGATTCTATGACCGAGAAATTTCCGGCCAGGTAAAGTCGCTCGAATAGCGCTTCCCGGTCGAACCAGCCGCCCACGAATCCCAGTGTCTTGCGGCCCTCCAGCTCGACCCCGAAGTTTTCCGCCTCGGCGGCGTTTGAGTAGCTCAATCGCTGCTCGACACCCGACTGCACCGTCAGCTCGATCGGCCTGTCGATCAGCTTGTAAAAAAGCCCCACCGAAAGCAGCTCGCTTGAAGATGGATAAAACTCCCAGCGCAAGTCGTAATGGGTCACGTCCGAGGGCACAAGGTCGGCATTGCCGATGACCTCGCGCTCCAGCACCGGATCGGTGAATGGCGCAGGCGAAAGCTCCTTGAAATCGGGACGGATAATGGTCTCCGCAAAGCTGAATCTAAGCTGTTGCCTGTCGGTGATCAGCCAGGTGGCCGAGGCCGCCGGAAACAGATCTTCATTTCCGAGCGAAGAGACGATTGGCGGCGCATTCGGATTGAACAGCGCAAAGGTGGTGACATCCTGTGCCCAGTCCTCCACGCGCACGCCGCCGGAAAGTCGGAGCGTATCGGCGAGGGTCACGTCAAGGTTGCCGAAGAAGGCTTCTATATCGAGCGAAGCCGAGTAGGTATCGGTGTTGCGCGTGATCTCCAGAAGCGCGGCGCCGTCCGGCCCGATGTTGTCCGGCGTGAAAATCTCTTCCAGCGATTGTTGGCGGCGCTCATCGAAAGTCAGGTTCGAAATGTCCTCGAAGGTGAAGCGCCGGATGAAGGACTGCCGGTTCTTCTCGAGACTGCGATAGCCGCTGCTCAGTTCGCCGGCAAACAGCCCGTCTGCTATCGAGAACGGCACGACCAGGTCGCCGCCGAAATCCACGGCGCGGTCATCGAGATTCGTGAAACGGCGTACGTTGGAGTCGGCACGGCGCGAAAATATGAAGCCGGCCTCTTCGTCCGGATCGAATCGATAGCGACGCGTATCGGGCGTATCCAGGTTGGCTCGCGATTCGGAATAGTCCCACTCGATACGCGTGCCGTTCAGAACGGGAAAGACATGCCGCCCCTCGGCCTGGTTGGCGATCAGCTGCCGTTCCTGCCACTCGAGCTGGTTGATCTTGATGATGCCGTCCTCGTCCAGGTTGAAACCGACCTGGCTGGTGGTTTCATCCTCGGTCTGGCGCAGCATCATCGAGGTCAGGTTCAACTCGTGCAGATCGGCCCAGTTGACGCCGCCGGTCAGAAACCCGCTGAGCCCGACGGTGCGAGTCGTGCGCTCGATGGTGAAACTGTCGTTGGACCTGAGCGAACCGTCACCCAGCGGAATGAAGGTGTTGCGCTGCTCTGTCCGGGACCGCCAGGCGTCGTCCCAGAGGATGGAGCCCGTAATTCCGGCGCTGAACTCGTCACCGAACCGGATGCGCTTGCCGCCCTCGATGGAGACGCCGCGGTCCGGGCCGATTTTCTTGCGGTCGACATCGTAGATGTTGGCGAACGATTCCCCCAGCGTCTCGAGCTCTTCTTCGGTGATGCCGTCGGGGTTGAAGAAGTTGGCGACCCCTGGCAACTGCGTTCCGTCGGCGGTCGCGTCGGCGACCGGCCCCGGCAGCGCCCGGGTGCCGTCGTCGAAGCCGCTGAAATCGCGGTCTCCGCCGTCGTAGGTGAGCCCCTTTTCGAATGTAGTCCCTTCACGATAACCGGCCGATATTTCAATAGAGAAAAAGTCTTCCTCGGGGATTCCACGGGTACGGATTTCAACGGCGCCGCCGCCGAAATCACCCGGCATATCCGGCGAGTAACCCTTCTGCACGAGGATCGAACGGATTACACCGGTCGGGAACAGGTCAAGCGGCACCACCTTGCGGGTCGGGTCGGGGCTGGGGACGTTGGCACCGTTGAGCAGCGTGGACGAATAACGCTCGCCGAGACCCCGGATGAAGATGAACTGGCCGTCGACCAGCGTCAGGCCCGTCACGCGCGCCAGGGCACTGCCGGCATCACTGTCGCCGGCGCGCGAAATCTGCTCGGCGCCCAGTACGTTGGCGACACTCGCGGTCTGGCGCTGTTCGTCGATCACCGACGACAGGCTGCCCTCGATGAACGGTTCGATGACGACGAACTCGGCCAGTTCCAGCCCGGCCGGCGGCAGTTCGAAGTTGCGCTCGGTGGTTTCGTCCGCGGCAATTCCCACGCCGTCGACGGTGCGCGTCGCGAATTCGGCGTGCAGCACCGATACCGCGTACTCGCCGACCGGCACTTCGGCCTCGAACCGCCCGTCCTCGTCGGTGCGCAGCTCGACCGGCGTACCGGAAATGAAGACCCGGGCCTCGGCGATAGGCGCGCCGTCTTCGGTCGAAACCACGCGTCCCGTCAGCACGCCGCTGCCCTCTTCGGCATCCGTCTCGGCGGTTGCCCCGGCCACGCCCATGTCGGCTTGCGATTCGCCGTAGGAGCTTTCGATACCGACCCTGGCCCGGCGCTCGGGGCCGGTCAGCGTGATGATGACCTGAACGATTTCGCCGGGCCGTAGCGTCATCGGCAATGCCGTCAGCGCCTGTGCGTTGTCGAAGACGGTCAGCCGATCGGCCGCGGGCGCCAGCGTCTGGCGCCAGATGCCGTTCTCGGTTCGCCCGGTCGCGTCATCGAAGCGCACGATCAGGTCGTCGACCGGCCGGCCGCCTTCGAACACGACGACCTCGAGTTGCGCGGGTTCGGTTATCGAACCCCGCGGCGATTCTTGGGCCGAGCCGTCCTGTGCCTTCGCCGGCGGCGTAAGCGCAATACCCACAGCCATCAGCACCAGGCCCAGCAGCATGCCGACGCGCGTGAGCAGGGAATCTCGCATCATCCTATCCGCACATCCAGGGGCTTTCGGCGCACTGCTCCATGGCCCGTCGAAGCTCGACCGCGCGGCGGAACAGGTCACTGCGGGTGAGCTGCTGCAGGTGTTGTTCGGCACGCTCGAAGTCGCCGGACTTGAACAGGGCGTAGGCCAATGCATAACGGATGTCCTCGTCGCCCAGCAAGCCGACCCGGATCAGGTCCCGCTCCATGCCGGCGGCCTGCTCGAAGCGGTTGAGTTCCAGGAAGATCGCCAGGCGCTGCTTGAGCTTCTTCGGCTGGTCTATGACCTGTGCATTCAGCGAGAGCGCCTGGATCAGCCAGCCGGCGCGCTTGTAAAGCTCGGCGGCATCCGAGGCCAGGCCGTTGTCGTGGAGCGCGGTGGTGCGCATCACGTCGGCGGCGGCCAGTTCGCGCCCCTGGTCGAGGTAGACGTGGGACAGGACTTTGCCCAGCATCACGTTTTCGGGTGCCGAAAGGCGGGCCTTCTCGAGAATCACCGCGGCCTGGCGGTACTGCCCGGTCTCGCGCAGCGCGTTGCCGATGGCGACCGCGTCGTCGCTGGTGCCCAGGCCGCTTTCGAGAAATTGAAGACCCTGGTCGGCCGCTTCCTGGTAAAGCCCCTGGTCGACCAGCAAAAAGACCTGCCTGCGGGCAAAATCGCCGGCACGATCGGGAAATTCCGCGCGCCCCCGGCCCAGAACTTCCCAGGCGGCGGCGTAGTTTTCGAGTTCCCAGTGGGACTGGGCGCGCATCAGGAACACTGACGGCACGCGCGTCGTATCGGCGTCGGCCAGATCAAGTTGTTCCAGCGTTTGTTCGTAGCGCGCCTGGCCGAAATACGCCTGCGCCAGATACAGCCGGACCACCGGTTCGGTCTGACCGGCGGCGATGGCGTCCTCGAACTCGGTAGCCGCCAGCGGCAGTTCGTCGAGATTCAGCGCGACCAGGCCCGCCAGCGTGTGATAACGGGCCAGATCGAGGTCTTCGGCCCGGGTGTCGACCCGGGCCAGGATGTTACGCGCACGCTGGTAATTGCCGTCGCCGATCAGAACGGCGGCAAGCGACAGGAATTCGACCGGCTCCTGCGGATTTTCCGCCTCGGCCGGCTCGACTTCCTGCTGGCTCCAGCCGGCAAGCGGTGCGACCAGACCGGCCAGCAACACGAGATGAATCAATGCGCGCATCGGTCGTTTGATCAGCTCAGGTCGAACCGGACCCGCTGTCGGGCCCAGACCTTGACGTTGCGGCCCTGGTACTGCGCCGGCTCGAAGCGCCAGCTGCGCACACCCTGCAGGGCGGCATCCTCGAACACGCCCGACGGACTGGCTTCGAGCACCTGGACCTTTTCGATCTCGCCGGTGGCGCTGATCAGCAGCGAAAGCACGACATAGCCTTCGACGCCCTTCGAGCGCGCCGTCTTCGGGTATTTCAACGGCGCCTGGTAAGTGGGTCGTGGCGGGCTGTCCACGGAGTCGTCGGTCATGACGACGTCGCGCGTGTCGCCCAGCAGCTGGTCCTGCAGGTCGTTGAGATCGGAGGCGCTGAAGCCGGGCAGGCCGAAATCGATGCCGGAAAGCGAACTGTCCAGGCTGACCATGGGCGGCGCCGGCTCCGACGAGCGCTTGCGCGGCGGCGGTTCGCGCTGCGGCCTGGGCGGCGGCGGGGGCGGCTGCTGCTTCTGGACCGCAAACGCAGTATCGGTTCGGACCTGGTCGCGGTCCGGCCCTTCTGAAAGACCGTTGATGACCAGCAGCGTCCCGACCACCAGCAAGGTACCTGCGACCATGGACAGCAGACCTGCGCTGAGAGCCTTCCATCCGCCGGTGGAAAGCACGGGTTCTTCGCGTGAAGAAGTATTGTTGCTCATTCCTTTTCTCCTTGGATCAGGTGCGCGGAATTCGCCGCGCGAAACGCTTCGCGGCGATCAACCTGCGCCGGCTTCGCCGACGGTCGCCACGCCCACGTCCTGGGCACCGGCGCGGCGGGCCTGGTCGACCACTTCGACGAGCCGTCCGGCCGGCACCTGGTCATCGGTGACCAC
>DATGCS010000089.1:0-5412 GCA_035311685.1 Wenzhouxiangellaceae bacterium | reverse complement strand
CGCCTGCAGCCTGCGCGCCGGCGGCGCTACCTACATCCAGACCGCCTTCCTGTGTGCCCGGCCCGGCCTGAAGATGCCGCTTCACGCCGATTTCGTCGGGGCGCGCTTCGACATCCGGCCCGACTGGGTGATTCACTGCGCAATACCGCCTTACGAGGACCATCTCGGCATCGTGCTCGCGCACCAGGACGCGGTGCGCAACAACGGCACCGACAATCAGGACGGTTCATGACAATACTTCACCGACAACGCCTGAATGCGACTCTGCTCGCGCTGTTACTCGCGACCCTCGATGCACACGCTGGTGTCCTGCACGACGTTTTGGAATTCGCGGCCTCGCAATAGCCACCGGGCGCCTTGCGCCCGGGTCCGCGACAAGGCTCGTCAATGCCTATACTTGCAGAAGTGTCGATCAGGCCTCTTTGGCGCGGCATGGCGAGGCAACGAATTCAACGCTGGGTCGGGAGCAAATCATTTACAACGTCTCACATCTGCTCAAGGTCGCCAGAGAGGGTCTTGCCGACATGGCGCCGGCGTTGCGCCGCGCCTTCAACAAGAGCCGCGACGACGATCGCCTTGACCGTGTATTCGGCCCGAAGCCGCGGGCCGCCATTGCCGCAGTGATCGTTGGCGGTATCGTCCTCGGCCGCTGGCTGGAATCGATTTTTGGCCCGGGTCTGATCACCGACAACCTCGACCTTTCCGCTGTCCTGATCGGCGCGATCTATGCAATGCTGATTAGAAAGTATCTTTTTTCAAGCGGGCATGCTCGGCGCGCAGACTTCCCCTGGCTGGCCGCGTCCCTGATCCCGACGGCCGCGGCGCTGGTGCTGGTCGCATTCATCGAAAACACCGCTTCGGGCAATCTTGAAACCATCCGGGGCGCACCGCTGTGGACGGATTTCGGCGCCGTGGCCGACGCGCTGGCCGATTCGCTGGCCGTCGCCGCCGGGCTTACGATTGCCGTGGCCGCCCTGTGCTTCAGCGAGAACTGGACGCGCGCGCTGAGGGACCTCGCGACGCAGCTTCTGGTATTCAAGATTCTGGTCTTCGTGATGGTGCTGCTGATCGTCGAAATCGGCATCGTCGGACCGATTCTTGCTGCAATTCTGAAACTGGTGCTGGGCATTAGCATACCGGACTGGGTGGGCGAATTCGCGGATCAGCTGACGTACGCCGCATTGATCTCTGTCATATATTTCGCGGTCATAGGCGCGACCTGGATGGTCTGCCGAAAGACATTCGCCCAGTTGCTTGAGACCGGTGATGCAGAAATCCTGAAGTCGATCAAAGCGATGAGCGAAAGCCCGGCAAAGCAGGAAAAGAGAAAACTCAAGGAACTTGCGCAAGCCGACTCTGAGGCCCCGGCACGAGCCGGACCGCCCGAATCTGCTCAAACCGCGCAGGACAAGAAGCCATGATCGAGAGATTATTCCAGTAGTTCCAGTCGGGAAAAAGGCGGCGCGACCAAAGCCGGTCAGACCGGATCCGGGGAAGAACCCACATATGACGTCCCGGCCTACTGGCGGCAGGATGCCGCGTTCAGCCGGAACCGTAAACAGCCTGAAAATTCGCTCAGGTCTGGTCGTCTACGTTAGCGCCGTTGGCGGCGTTGGCCACGGCCTTGATACCGTTCCGACATCCCGATTCGGAGTCGTAGTTCTGGCTGGCACCCACGACTTGTCCGTTGGTCGAAGTTAGATTAAAGCGGAACTTGCCAGACGGGGTCGTGTTCATAGCGAAACGCTTGGGATCGGCGCAATTCTTCTTGACCGACTCAATGCCATTCATGCAGCTGGCCTTTTTTGCGTAGCCCTCGCTGCCCAGAACGTTCTGCCCGTTGCCGGCCTTGAGCCTGAACCGGAACTCTCCTGCCTTGTCTTTGTAGATTTCAAATTTTCCAGCCATCGGATATTCCTCTTTAATTGCACATGTCACTGTCGACGCCGTAAAAAATTATTACACGACGGATGCAACGAGACCAGACCGGTGTGTCAAGTTATGCAAACACCGTTGTGAAGCATGAAAAGACTTCAGTCCCAATGGCTACCTTAGCCTCTGCTCGAGCCGACAAATTGCCATCGCCCTCCCGGGATTGCTCAAGACGGCCCGGTGTCGGCAGAACTCACCAGAGAGGCGGGTTGCCGAACCACTTCGGGACTTTCTCTCCAGCAGGCTCATCGCGGGCAGGCAGCTCATCGTCCGGGCTCGGCCAGGTACTTGTCCAGCCACTGTTGCTGCTCCCAGAGCATGTGCAGCAACGAGGCCCGCGCGCGGTAACCATGACTTTCGTGCGGCAGCATCACCAGCCGGGCTTCGGCGCCGAGGCCCTTGAGTGCGTCGAACATGCGCTCGCTCTGCATCGGGTATGTGCCGGAGTTATTGTCTTCCATGCCGTGGATCATCAACATGGGTTCGTCGATCTTCTCGGCGTGGAAGAACGGCGAGGCGGCGGCATAGACGTGCTGCGCCTCCCAGAAATCACGCTCCTCGCCCTGGAAGCCGAAAGGCGTCAGCGAGCGATTGTAGGCGCCGCTGCGCGCGATGCCGGCAGCGAACAGGTCGCTGTGGGCCAGCAGGTTGGCGACCATGAATGCGCCGTATGAATGCCCGCTGATCGCGATTCGCCCGGGATCGGCAATGCCGCGCTCGACCAGCACCTCCACGGCGGCATCGGCGCTGGCGACCAGCTGTTCGCGGAAGGTGTCGTTGGGCAGTTCGTCGCCGGCACCCACAATAGGCATCTTCGGGTCGTCGAACACCGCGTAACCCATCGCCAGGAACGGCAGCGGGCCCCAGAAACTGATGCTGTTGAACTCGTACGGCGACTCGCGCACCTGGCCGGCCACCGAGCTGTCCTTGTATTCCAGCGGGTAGGCCCACATCAGCAGCGGCAGCGGACCGTCCGCGTCGGTGTGGCCGGGCGGCAGGTACAGGGTGCCGCTCAGATCGACACCGTCGGCGCGTTTGTACTGAATCAGCTCCTTGTCGATGCCGGTCAGCTGCGGATGCGGGTGCGGAAACTCGCTGACCTGGGACAGGGTGTCGGTCTCAAGATCGCGAATGAAAAAGTTGGGCTGGGTATCGCGCGCCTCGCGCAAGGTCAGAATGCGCTGCCCCTGGGCGTCGAGCACGTCGGCGACGCGCTCGTACCAAGGCGCTTCGGAATGCCACACCCGGGTCGTTTCACCGGACGAGAAATCGTGGCGATCGAGAAACGGAATATTGCCCTCGGGCGACGCCCCGGCACCTGCGAGCAGGACCGTGTCGCCGTCGATGGTGTGAATGACCGATGTACCGAACTTGCTGAGCGCGCGGATGGGCGTACCAGGATCGTTGTAGGCATCGTTGTAGCTGCGTTCCTGGAACAACACCGGGTCGGCCTCGGGATTTGTCGGTGACATCTTCCAGGTGCGCAGCTTGCGATCGGAAAAGCGCCATTCGGTCAGCATCGCCAGTTCGTCATGACCCCAGTCGATGCCCGCATAGCGCCACTCGGTGAGTGCCAGCGTCTCGGGTTCGGACTCGAACGGCACGGCCCAGCTCTGAACCTGATCGTGATGCTCCACTTCGGCGCTCATGTCGCCGCCGTCCAGCGCCTCGGCCCACACCAGCGTGGCCGGTGCGTCGGCCCGCCACTGGATGCTGCGGCGGCCGGTGCGCACCGAATCGAAGCCTTTCGGAATATCCTCGGCCAGCGGCAGATCGGCGATCGTCCGGATACGCTGCCCGTCGGCGCCCCAGACTTCCGACAGCATGGGGAAACGCGAATACGGCACCGAATAGGAAAACGGCCGCTGGATGGTTTCGACCAGCAGGTAACGGGTATCGGGCGACGGTTCGAAATCGGCGACAAGCGCCGGCCCGCCCAGTTCGGAAAGTTCTCCATCGAGAGTTACGCGCGCCAGCTGGCCGGTCGCCAGAAAGGTGAATCGTTCGGCATCGAGCGGCGTTTCGAGCAGGTCCTGGTAGGTGCGCACCGGCGCCTTGCGCTCCGGGTCGGTCTCCTGGATTACGGGTGCAATGGCCTCGACGGAAGGCCGCGGCAATTCACGTCCATGATTGACAGCGATATTGACCAGCAGGCCGCTGGCGTCGGGTAGCCACTCGTAGGGCGTCGAGGTCAGCACGCTGTTGAGCGGCAGACGAGCGAGCTCGCGCGCCCGGCCCTCGTCGGCGTCGAAGATCCACAGCGTCTTGCGGTCGCCGCGCTCCAGCGTAAAAGCCAGGTAGCGCGAATCCGACGACCAGGAAGGCGAGGCGATACGCGCTTCGGGCAGGCCTTCGATCGCGCTGCGCGTACCCTGCTCGAGATCGTGCAGCGCGATCGAATCGTAGCTGCGCGAGCGGGAGCGCGAAAAGGTCGCCGGCGTAATCCGCAGACCGGCAAGTTTCAGCTCGTCGCGGGCCACCTCTTCCAGCGGCAGTACCCACTTCCATTCGAACGTCGCCACGCGACGCTTGTCGGGCGAAACCGCCGAGGCCGGCTGCATCGGCGCATCCACCAGCGCGGTCAGCGCCGGATCGGGTTGGCGGTACTCGTCCTGGGCCAGGGCGATCGATCCCGACACAGCGAGCAAGACAGCGACCACAAGCAGGCGATTGATCATGGATAATCCTTTTTCATGCGTTGCAAGTCCGCCGAGTATAAACAACCCGTTTCCGGATGCATCCATCCGCATCCGGAACGCCTTGCCGTCGGCCGTGCGAAAAACCGGCGGCGCCCGGCTGTCCCATCACCGGCATGACCACACCGGAGACGCTGGCGTTGCTGTACCTCGACGACCGTCTTTGCGCGATCGCCAAGCCGTCAGGCATCATGGTCCACAGGACCGGAATTTCAACCGATCGGGTGTTCCTGGTCGACTTGTTGCGCGAGCAGTTGGGGCAGCGCATATGGACCGTGCACCGGCTGGACCGGGCGACTTCCGGTGTGCTGCTGTTCGCCCTGGATGTAGAGATGGCCGCCGAGCTGGGCCGGCTGTTCGAAGCCGGCGCGATCGCCAAGCGCTACCTGGCCGTGGTCCGGGGGTGGCTGGACGAGGACGGGGAGATCGACAAGCCGCTGCGCGGCGCGCGCAACAAGACGCGCGACGCGCTGACCGCCTATCAACGCCTGGCCACCGCCGAGCTGCCGGTGGCCGTGCCGCCGCACCAAACCGCACGCTACAGCCTGGCGCTGATCGAGCCGAAGACCGGTCGCACGCACCAGATCCGCCGCCATTTCAACCATATTTCGCATCCCATAGTCGGCGACGTCAACCACGGCGATCGCCGGAACAATCACCGCCCCATTGCACAAATGAAGCACCAACGGCCGCCTGAGGCGTGAGAACAACTTTTCCCGACGGTAGAAAGCCGGCACTGCAATTTCCGGGGCAATCGATTCCGGCCGGCGTGCTCGTGACCGCG
>DATGCS010000088.1:0-17464 GCA_035311685.1 Wenzhouxiangellaceae bacterium | reverse complement strand
GGTGCCGATGAAGGCACCGACGATGCCCACGACGATGTTCATCACGATGCCCTGACCGCGACCTTTTACCAGAAGGCCGGCAATCCAGCCGGCCAGTCCGCCGATGATCAGTATGCCGAGAAGGCTTTCGACCGTCATAACCAGCTCCAAATCCCTAAAGCGTGAAAGTTAAGAAACTGCCCCGAATCAACCCAGTTCCCGCAACAACGCGTCCATCGACGCCTTGGCGTCGCCGTAGAACATCCGCGTATTGTCCTTGAAGAACAGCGGGTTCTCGATGCCCGAGTACCCGGTGCCGCGTCCGCGCTTGCAGACGAACACCTGGCGTGACTTCCAGACTTCCAGCACCGGCATGCCGGCGATCGGGCTGCCCGGGTCGTCCTGGGCGGCCGGGTTGACGATGTCGTTGGCGCCGATGACGATGACGACGTCGGTGCTCGGGAAGTCGTCATTGATCTCTTCCATCTCGAGGACAATGTCATAGGGCACCTTGGCCTCGGCCAGCAGCACATTCATGTGCCCTGGTAATCGGCCCGCGACCGGGTGGATGGCGAAGCGCACGCTCTTGCCCTGGTCGCGCAGTTTCTTCGTCAGTGCCGACACCGAGGCCTGCGCCTGGGCCACGGCCATGCCGTAGCCGGGCACGATGATCACGCTGTCGGCATCGGCTACCGCCAAGGCCACCGCATCGGCATCGGCGGCGATCATCTCGCCGTCGACCGCGGCGGCCGACTGCGTCTCGCCGCCCCAGCCGCCGAGGATCACCGACACGAACGAGCGGTTCATGCCCTTGCACATGATGTAGGACAGGATCGCGCCGGAGGAGCCAACCAGCGCGCCGGTCACGATCAGCAGGTCGTTGCCCAGCGTGAAGCCGATCGCCGCCGCGGCCCAGCCCGAGTAAGAGTTGAGCATCGATACCACGACCGGCATGTCGGCGCCGCCGATTGCAAGGATCAGGTGGCAGCCGATCAGGCCTGCAATGAGCGCGACCGCAATCATCGTCCACAGGCCCGCGCCGTCGAGATAAAGGTAGCCGAGCACCAGACAGGCAATCAGTGCGATCAGGTTCAGCGCGTGGCGGCCCGGCAGCGTCAGCGCCGCGGAGCTCAGTTTTCCGGCCAGTTTGCCGTAGGCGATGATCGAGCCGGTGAAGGTGATTGCACCGATGAAAATACCGAGGAACAATTCCACCTTGAGTATGCTGAGCTCGACTGCGGACTTTTGGGCAATCGTCGCGGCAAATCCGGCCAGGTCGGCGACCGTGCCGGCATCCTGTGCGGCGAGCGCCCGGGTCATTTCCAGGTCGGCATTGATGCCGATGAAGACCGCCGCAAGCCCGACCAGGCTGTGGAAGCCGGCGACCAGTTCCGGCATCTGCGTCATCTGCACGCGATTGGCCACGACCGAGCCGGCAATGCCGCCGATAACAACCAGCGCTGCAATCAGCCCGATGCCCGGCGAGTCACTTGTCGCTACGATCGTGGCGGCCACCGCCAGCGCCATGCCGACGATGCCATACCAGATGGCGCGCTTGGCCTTCTCCTGGTTGGACAGCCCGCCGAGGGCCAGAATGAAAAGTACGGCGGCCACCACGTAGGCGGCGGTGATAAATCCTTCGCTCATCATTCTCTCCTCAACTCCGCTGGAACATGGCGAGCATGCGGCGGGTCACGAGGAACCCGCCGAAAATATTCACCGAAGCCACCAGGATGGATATGGCGGCCAGAATCATCACCGGGCTGCTGCCGGATCCCACCTGCAGCAACGCGCCGACGATGATGATCGAGGAGATCGCGTTGGTAATCGCCATCAGCGGCGTGTGCAGCGAATGCGCCACGCCCCAGATCACGTGGTAACCGACGAACACGGAGAGCACGAATACGATGAAGTGCTGCATGAAGCTCGGTGGCGCCACAAAGCCCAGCCCCAGGCAGAGCAGGCCGCCGACGCCGAGCATCAGGCCGGTGCGGTTGAGTGATTTCCTGAGTTCCGCCGCTTCCCGCGCGGTTTTTTCCCCGGCCGTCTCCTCCGGTTCCTTCTTCTTCGGCGCGGCCGACGCAATCGCTTTGACCTTCGGTGCCGGCGGCGGCCAGGTGATCTCGCCCTGGTGCGTGACCAGCGTGCCGCGGATCACGTCGTCGTCCATGTCGATGACCGGCGTGCCGTCCTTGTCCGGCGTCAGGTCGTCGAGCATGTGCCGGATGTTGTTGGCGTAGAGGTTCGACGACTGGGTGGCCATGCGGCTGGGGAAGTCCGTGTAGCCGATGATGGTGACGTCGTTGTCGGTGACGATCTTCTCGTCGGCCCGGGTCAGCGTGCAGTTGCCGCCGCGCTCGGCGGCGAGATCCACGATCACCGAACCGGGCTTCATGGCCTCGACCATGTCCTCGGTCCAGAGCTCCGGCGCCGGACGATTCGGGATCAGCGCCGTGGTGATGACGATATCGACCTCCGGCGCGAGTTCGCGGAATTTCTCCAGTTGTTTTTCCCGAAATTCCGGGCTGGACGGGGCCGCGTAGCCGCCGGTTTCCGCGCCGTCGGTCTGACGA
Organism: Wenzhouxiangellaceae bacterium; assembly: GCA_035311685.1. Taxonomy (GTDB): domain Bacteria; phylum Pseudomonadota; class Gammaproteobacteria; order Xanthomonadales; family Wenzhouxiangellaceae. The sequence continues at coordinate 14,912 of DATGCS010000088.1, read as the reverse complement.
TTGTCATCATCATCCTCGAAGTCCAGAAACACGAATTCCGCGCCCATCGACTCGATCTGCTCGGCCACCTCGGGACGCACGTCGAAGGCCATCGTGATAGCCCCAAGGGCGACCGAGGTGCCGATTGCCGCCAGCCCCGCGACGCCCGCGCCGACGACCAGGACCCGGGCCGGCGGAACCTTGCCGGCAGCGGTCATCTGACCCATGAAGAAGCGGCCGAAGTTGTTGCCGGCCTCGATCACTGCGCGATAGCCGGCGATATTGGCCATCGACGACAGCGCGTCCATCTTCTGCGCCCGGCTGATGCGCGGCACCATGTCCATGGCCAGCACGGACATATGCCTGGCCTTCATCTTCTCGAGCAGCGCCTCGTTGGACGCCGGCCAGATGAATCCAATCAGGATCTTGCCGTCCGGGGCCGCATCGATTTCATCGGCCGACGGCTCGCGAACCTTGACGATCACATCGGCGTTTTTCCAGAGATCCGCGGCCGAGGCCACCACCTCCACACCGGCGGCTTCAAAGGCCTCGTCGGTGATTGACGCGGCCGTGCCTGCCCCGGATTCGACGATGCATTCGTACCCGAGCTTCTGCAACCTGCCCGCGCTCTCGGGCGTCAACGCAACCCGGGCTTCGCCCGGCGCGGTTTCTTTCGGTGCACCTATCTTCATTTCCGTGCTCCTGTTATTCATCGACGGAGTGTAGCGTCAATCAAAAGGCGGGTGAGGGAAATTACTGTCAGCGCCCCAGGTCGCGGTCGAGCCGGTCCAGTCGCTCCGGTGTTCCGATATCCAGCCATGTTCCCTGGTAGTGTTCGCCGGTTACCCGGCCGGCGGCAATGGCGGGTTCCAGCACAGAGCGCAGCGGCCGGAATCCGGGCGTGAGCAGGGCGAACATCTCGGGGCGGAACAGACCGATGCCGCTGTATGTGAATCGGGGCATGCCGTCCAGCGTCAGCTGACTGCCGGATAGCGCGAAGTCGCCTTCCGGATGGTATTCCGGGTTGTCGACCAGCACCAGGTGGCCATCGCCGGCCGGTTCGAATCGCGCAAGCCGGGCGATGGGAAAGTCGCAGTGGACGTCGCTGTTGACCACCACGAAAGGATCGTCCCCGATCAGTCCGAGCGCATGGCGAATGCCGCCGGCGGTCTCCAGGGCGCCTTCGGGCTCGCGCGAGTAGCGTATCTCTACCCCCATCGCGGCGCCGTCGCCCAGCGCGCGTTCGATCATCTCGCCGTGCCAGGCCACGTTGATCACCAGTTGCTCTATGCCGGCCTCGCGCAGGCGCTCGATCTGGTGCACGATCAGCGATTTGCCGCCGGCCTGCAGCAGCGGCTTGGGGGTGTAGTCGGTAAGCGGTCGCATACGCTCGCCGCGGCCTGCTGCCAGAATCATCGCTCGCATGACGAACCTTTCGCGCTGTTTTCAGGCCCTTTAATGTAGCCTCACACAGCAATACGATGTTGAAGCCCGGTCGGTGGCAGGCATGGGTTAGGCTGCAGTTTCAGCGAAAGGAGCACCAACGCGTCATGATGTCTTCATTGCGTACAACCCTCGCGCTCGCACTGGGTCTGCTGGCCGGGGCCAACGTGCTTGCCCAGCCCGAGATGCAGTACAGCGAATTGTTCGAATCGCTGCAGGCAGGTTTGTATACGGTAGAAGTGGTCGACCGGATCAGCAACAACAAGAATGCACAGGGAAGCGGATTCATCGTGACCGGCGACGGCGTCCTGGCGACCAACTATCACGTCGTTTCCGGATTCGTGCTCGACCCGGATCGTTATTCGCTGCGCTATCGCAGTGCCAGCGGTCAGACCGGTCCGCTGGAGGTGCTCGAGGTCGATGTTCTGCACGATCTGGCGCTGGTCCGGTTCGCCGATGGCCCGCCGTCGGACGCGCCCGCGCCGTTCGAACTGGCCGAGACCGAGCCGCGCATGGGCGAGACCATACTGGCGCTGGGCAATCCCTACGACATCGGCATCAGCCTCGTACCCGGGACTTACAACGGACTGCTCGAGAATCAGTATCGCAAGAACATTCATTTCACCGGCGCCCTCAACCCGGGGATGTCGGGCGGACCGGCGGTCAAGACAACCGGCGAGGTCGTCGGTATCAATGTTGCGGGCGCCGGCAATTCGGTCAGCTTCCTGGTGCCCGTGGCCAATCTGGAGGATCTGCTGTCGCGCGCACCCGACTCGCCTTCCTCGCTGGAAGACATGCGAGCCCGCGTGGTTCGGCGCATCATCGATCACCAGGGCGAAATGGTCGATGAGTTGCTGGCCGGCGACTGGTCGCTGGAAGCCTTCGGACCGCTGATGATTCCGCGCGAGATCACCCCCTGGCTTTCATGCAGCGGTTCGGGCAGCGAAGCCGATACCGAGACACCCTGGGTGGAAAGTCACTCGAACTGCACGCTCAACGACCGGATCTATCTTTCGCGCACGCTCGACACCGGTCCGGTGGAACTCATCTTCGGCTGGTACCAGAGCGAAAGCCTCAACGAGTTCCAGTTTTCCCGGATGTTCGAGCAGACCACCTTCATGCCGTTCAACCGCAGCGGTGAAGATGACATCACCGAATTCGAGTGCCGCGAAGACTGGGTGATCTTCGAGAACCTCTCGCCGGTCGAGTTCAAGGCCAGTTACTGTCTGCGCGCCTATCTCGACTATCCCGGGCTGTACGACGTGCTCTATGTGGCGCGTGCGCTGATGCCCGAGTCCGAAGGCCTGCACGTGCACTACACGCTGGCCGGCGTCGGGCGCGACAAGGCAATGGAGTTTCACCGTCACCTGCTGAGAGCGCTGTCATGGAAATGATCGTCGAGCAGCTGGGTACGACGAACAACGTACTGGATCGCCAGAAATTCGACCACCACTCGGTCTGGCTGGGTCGCGCGTTCGACAACGACGTGATCCTTTCCGACGAGCACGTCGACGCCGCCCACGCCAAGCTTTGCTTCGACGATGAAGGCCGTCTCTGGCTGGAGGATCTTGGCAGCGTCAACGGCATCCGACGGCCGCGGCACAAGGCCCACATAGAGCGTACCGAGGTCAAGAGCGGCGAGGTTTTCCTGATCGGCCGCAGCAGGATTCGCGTTTACCTGGGTACGCATCCGGTAGCGCCCGCGGTCAAGATTCGGCTGTCGGAGGTTTTCCTGCTGTGGCTGGGCAAGCCGCAGGTGACCGTGATGCTGGCGCTGCTCTTCCTGGCGGCCAAGGTTTTGGGTACCTGGCTTTCGACGATCGGCGAATTCCGCTGGAGCCAGGTCATAGAGCGCAACCTTGGCGAAGTCATGACCTTTTTTGCACTGGCTGTCGGGGTCTACTTCCTCTCGGTGCTTTTCCGGCGCGGCGGCAATTTCCTCGCTCATCTCAGCCTGCTGATTCTGGTATTCCTGCTGTCGTCGGTGCTGGAGTTCGCGTTGTCGGTGGCAGTGTTCAGCAGCGGCGACGGTGGATACCCGGTGCTGGAGTGGCTGGACTCGGCGCGCGGCTACCTGATGCTGTTCATTTATCTGTGGAGCATCCTGTACCTTGCGTTTCACATCTCGCTGCTGCGACGAACGCTCATCAGCGTGGTGATCGTTGCAGTGATGCTGGGCGTGAACAATCTTCCCGACGATTCGATGCGACGCTTTGCCAGCCCGCAGGCGTTTCCGCTCGAGCAGCAATGGCTGCCGCCGGCGCTGCTGATCGGCGAGCCTGTGCCCGCCGAAGAATTCCGCGAAGACGCCGACGCGCTGTTCGATACGCTGGATGAAAAGCGGTCCGAGGCGCTGGAAGAGCGCGAAGCCGAAGAGGCTGCGCAGGGATCCGCAATAAACGAGGATACGCCTTCAGACCAGGTCGAAATCGAGTCTGACCAGGGTGTGTCCGAACCCGGCGATAGAGAAGATACCGACGAAACAGGCGAAACAGGCGAAACAGAAGAGACGCCGGCCGAATCAGACGTCGAGCCGGGCCCGGGCGCGCCAGGCGCCGAGCAGTCGGTCGAGTAGCGCCAGCTCGGGATTGCGATCGATCGCGGCCTTGAGGTAGGCCAAAAACCGAGGCGCGTCTTCGAGGTATTTCGGTTTGCCGTCGCGGTAGCGGATCCGGGCGAATATGCCGAGAACCTTGAGGTGGCGCTGCACGCCCATCAGATCGCAAGTGCGCCGCCACAGCTGAGCGGTTTCGGGCACCGGCAGACCGTCGCTCAGCGCGCGCTTGCGATAGGCTTCGAGCCAGCCGTCGACCCGGTCGGGCGGCCAGCTCAGGAACGCATCGCGGAACAGGCACACCGGGTCGTAGCTGATCGGTCCCAGCACTGCATCCTGGAAGTCCAGGATGCCTGGATTCGGATTCGAGACCATCAGGTTGCGCGGCATGAAATCGCGGTGGACGAATACGCTGGGCTGATCCAGCGCCCAGCGGATCAGCGTCATGCAGACCATCTCCCAGTCGTCGAGCTCCGTGTCGGTGGGCTCTATCGCCCAGTGGCGGGCCAGGAACCAGTCGGGAAAGAGGCTGAGCTCGCGCAGCAACAGCGCGGCGTCGTACTCGGGCAGGCCGGTGACGTCGACGTCGCGCTGCATCGTTGAAAGCGCTGTCATGGCGTCGGCGAACATCGCATCGGCGTTGGATTCTTCCAACACGTGATGCCACGGCCGGTCGCCCAGGTCGGTCAGCAGCAAAAAGCCGCGTTGCCGATCCTCAGCCAGGACTTCAGGCGCGTTGAGCCCGGCCTTGCGCAGCCGGCTTGCAATGTCGACGAACGGGGCCGTGGCTTCGCGTTCGGGTGGAGCGTCCATGACGACCCGGCTTTCACCGTCATTCGTGATGCGAAAATACCGGCGGAAACTTGCGTCGCTCGAGACGGGCTCCCGGCCCCGAATCTCGAACCCGGCGTTCAGGCCCGCCCAGTCCAGGGCTTCTGCGGCGCGTGTATCCGGCGATTCCGGCTTATGGCTGGGTGATTTGGTCGACAAGATCTTCCTCTCCGATTTCGCGGGCGCTGTTCCAGGCCGATATCCAGTCTTCAATGCCCGTGGCGTAACGCCCGGCGATATCCCGAATGACGCCGGCTGCTTCGGCCAGGTGGGCCCGATCGAGGTCGCTGGATTCGGACATGGCGTCGATGAGTTGATTGTAGTCGCGCTGCAGGTAGTCGGGAAGGGCGGCCTCGGTGCGCCGTTGGGCGAGCTGCATCGAGATCGCGCTGCGCGTGCTCAGGACCTGCCTGGCCAGTTCGCTGCGCAGGTCGCGATCGCATGCATGCGACAGGTCATTCAGCGTCTGCTTCAGCAGGCCGGCGCGCATCGGATGTCCGGTCGCACGAACGGTCCCGGAAAGATGCCGGAGCACGTCCGTAAAAAACAATCCGGCATTAAGGGCGGGCGGTCGCAGGACATCCTCGGCAGACCAGCGTCGCGGCTGTTCGGGATGATGTTCGAGCATCCACGGCATTCCCAGCTGCAGGCTGCCGGGATCCATGAATCGCACGAGTTCGCCCAGCAGCGAATCTTCTCCTGCTCCGTGCGGCAATGTTGGCAGCATGAGCGTGGAATTATCGATTCCGGTCAGCGTGGTCGTCATCAGGCTGTAGTCCACCACGGCCCTGAGGTCGGGCTCGCAGCGGGTTGTCCAGCGGCGCTCGAGCGCTGCCCGATAGCGAGCTTCGCCGTGCATCCACTCGCCCAGCTGCTCGAACGGTTGGCAGAACAGCCAGCGCGGCGAACGAGTGCCGGGATCGCCGAAAACGCCGTTGACGGTGAACCGGATTCGGCCTTCGGCCCTCGAATCGGCCAGCGTCGCCGGCGTTGGGTCCGCGAAGCGCGCCGGCCTCGGACCCCGGGCGGAAACGACTTCGCCCAGGGTCCGGCCGAGCCAGGACTCGTGGGCCCTGACCGGATTGAACCCGGCCTGTTCATGAAACGGGGGCGCCACCGGGCCGGGATGGGGAAACGCGGCCCGATAATCGTTGCTACTGCATATCCTTAGTTCCCCCGGATCGGCCTCATGGCTGCCGAATATCGCCTGCAGGCTGGCATCGTCGTCGAGCAATCCGAAGCGACGGCCTGCCGACAACAGGATGCCGACGTTGATGCCGCAGCCGTATCGCTGGCGCCGGTCGGGTTGACCGCGTAGGAACCAGTCCAGATTCTGCCTGCCGATACCGGCGCGCTGGGAAAGCACGTCGACCAGTCGTCGGCGATGGTTGGCTCCGAAGTGCACCAGCCGGAGGGCGGTGTGCCTTGCAACTTCGACGATCAACGCGTCTATTTGCTTTCGAAGGCTCGAATCAGGCGTATCGTCGATGATGACGCAGCGGGTGATTCCCGCTTCCGCGCAGCGACCCTCAACGATGCTGGCCAGCGCGCGCGAGAGCGCTCGCGGCCGGCCGCTCGATCGAATGTACAGCGTCTGCATCGCCGGCCTCTGGCTGGGCGTTCCGGGCTGGCCGAACTCTTCGGCCAGATCGCGCTCGGACGCCAGCAGACCCTGCTTGCGCAGGTTCTCCAGGCTCTCGAGAGCCCGCGTGCGAAAGGCAGCGCCGTGGTGTCGGGACAGCTCATCGGCATGCCCGGACAGAGGTCTCAGGCGGCCGCAATGCTGCAAGACCATCGCATCGACGTTCGACAGCCGCAGCGCGTTTTCGCAATGCGCAACCCGGACGAGAACCACCGACGGCGTAACAGCGAAGGCATCGAAAGGTCGGGCGATCACGCGCTCGCTGATGGCGGTGGAAGACTGCGGTGCGGTAGATAAATTGAAGCTAAAGCTGAACGATTGCTCGGGCATGTTTTTTGGTGCATTATCTCGAGAGGGGAATCGGGCTGAGTGACCCGGCGCGGACAACGCCGTCGTCCGGATCCGAATTGGCGGAGCAGGCGCCCCGACGCACGCGCGGGCGCTTAATCGGTTAAAATAATACCAAATTGGTCTTGTTTTTCACGGCTTCGATGGCACTATACCAGTGGAGCCTCACTTCGGACCCCAGACAATGCTGAGAATAGGAAAGCTCACCGACTATGCAACCGTGGTGATGGCCGAGCTGGCCGAGCACCCCGGCGAGTGCTGGTCGGCATCGCAGGTGGCCGAAGCGACGCGACTCGAGTTGCCTACCGTGGCCAAAGTGCTCAAGACGCTGGCGCGTTCCGGTCTCATCGACTCGGTGCGCGGGGTCAACGGCGGGTACCGGCTGCAGGAATCGGCCGATTCGGTTTCGGTGGCTGCGATCATCCGCGCCATGGAAGGTCCGATCGCATTGACCGAATGCGGCTTGGAGCCCGGACTTTGCTCGCGCGAGCACGACTGCAATCTCAAGGGCAACTGGCAGCGCATCGGCGAGACGGTCGAGCAAGCGCTGGAGGCGATGACGCTGGCCGACCTGGCCGCGCCGCGCGATCCCGGCCTCAGGCTGGTCACGCGAACAGCGCCGACGATCGGCGAATCAGGCAAGTGAAGCCAGAAAATTTTTTGAACATCCGAAACTATTGAATGGTGTGGCATGAGTGAAACCCAGCAGCAAGTCGAGGAACTGATCCAGAGCCGCTACAAGGCGGGCTTCTACACCGATATCGAGTCGGAGTCCGTCGGTGCCGGTCTGAACGAAGAGATCATTGCAATGATCTCGGCCAAGAAGGACGAGCCCGAGTGGATGCTGGAGTGGCGCTTGAAGGCGTTCCACCACTGGCAGACCATGACCGGCCCGAACTGGGCCAAGCTGAACCTGCCCGGGATCGATTTCCAGAAGATTCACTATTACTCGGCGCCCAAGCAGAAAGACAGGCCCAAGAGTCTGGACGAGGTCGATCCCAAGCTCCTGGAGACGTTCGACAAGCTCGGCGTACCGCTGCACGAGCGGGCCAGGCTGGCCGGCGTCGCCGTCGATGCTGTGTTTGACTCGGTCTCGGTCGGAACCACGTTTCAGAAGGAACTGAAGGAAGCCGGCGTGATCTTCTGTTCGTTTTCCGAAGCGGTGCAGGAACATCCGGAACTGGTGCGCGAATATCTCGGTTCGGTCGTTCCTTACCGCGACAACTATTTCGCCTGCCTGAATTCCGCGGTCTTTTCCGACGGCTCGTTCGTCTACATTCCCGAGGGCACCAAGTGTCCGATGGAGTTGTCGACCTACTTCCGGATCAATGCCCGGGATACCGGGCAGTTCGAACGCACGCTGATCATTGCCGAGCCCGGCGCGGAAGTCAGCTATCTCGAAGGTTGCACCGCGCCGATGCGCGACGAGAACCAGCTGCACGCTGCGGTTGTCGAGCTTGTTGCACGAGAAAAGGCGAAGATCAAGTACTCGACGGTTCAGAACTGGTATCCCGGCGACGAGAACGGCAAAGGCGGCATCTACAATTTCGTGACCAAGCGCGGCGACTGTCGCGAGGACGACTCGCGCATCTCCTGGACGCAGGTCGAGACCGGCTCGGCGATCACCTGGAAATACCCGTCGTGCATCCTCAGGGGCGATCGTTCGGCCGGCGAGTTTTATTCGGTGGCATTGACCCACAACCACCAGCAGGCCGACACCGGTACCAAGATGATCCACTTGGGCAAGAACACGTCCAGCAAGATCATTTCCAAGGGCATTTCGGCCGGCAAGAGCTCCAACAGTTACCGTGGACTGGTTCGCGTGGCCAAGAAAGCGGCCGACGCCCGGAACTACACCCAGTGCGACAGCCTGCTGATCGGCAAGACCTGCGGTGCCCATACATTTCCGTATATCGAATCGGCCAGTCCGAGCGCGAAGATCGAGCACGAAGCGACCACGTCGCGCATCGGCGAGGACCAGCTGTTCTACTGCCAGTCCAGGGGCCTGGATGAAGAAGAGGCCGTGGCGCTGATCGTCGACGGTTTCTGCAAGGAAGTGTTCAAGGAACTGCCGATGGAATTCGCCGTCGAGGCCAAGGCGTTGTTGGAGATATCGCTTGAGGGTGCCGTGGGTTAAAAACGGGTTTAAGGTTTAGGGTTTAAGGTTTAAGGAAAAGCGGTTCGAGTTTGTGCTTTAGGCATCCCGTGATGCAATTGTTTTTGCCAGTGCCGCATTGGTTTTCCTTAAACCTTAAACCCTAACCCCTAAACCTTAAATCTTAAACCTTAAGTTTCAAAACTTGAAACTTAAAACATTATTTTTATTCCGGCGCGTGACGCCGACTACAGACTGGATAGTATTGCAATGCTGAATATCAAAAACCTGCACGTCGCCGTCGGCGGCGAGGAAATCATCAAGGGGCTGGACCTGGACGTCGGGCCCGGCGAGCTGCACGCGATCATGGGGCCGAACGGTTCCGGCAAGTCGACGCTGGGCTACGCACTGGCCGGGCGCGACGGTTACGAAGTCACCGACGGGTCGGTCGATTTTGCGGGGCAGGATCTACTCGAACTCGAGGTCGAGCAGCGGGCCGCGGCGGGGTTGTTCCTGGCGCTGCAGTATCCGGTCGAGATTCCGGGCGTCAACAATGCTTATTTCCTGCGTGCTGCACTGAACGCCCAGCGCAAGGCCAGGGGCGAAGAAGAAGTCGACTCCATGGCGTTTCTCAAGATGGTGCGCGAACAGCTCAAGCAACTGAAGATGGACGAGGCGTTGCTCAAGCGCGCGGTCAACGAAGGCTTCTCCGGCGGCGAGAAGAAGCGCAATGAAATCGTTCAGCTCGCTGTGCTGCAGCCGAGGCTCGCGATTCTCGACGAAACCGACTCCGGGCTGGACATCGATGCGTTGAAGCTGGTCGCCGAGGGCGTCAACCGGTTGCGCGACGAGAACCGCTCGTTCATCGTCATCACGCACTATCAGCGGCTGCTGGAATACCTGGTGCCCGACCGCGTGCACGTGCTTTCGGATGGACGCATCGCCGAGAGCGGCGATCGCTCGCTTGCCCAGCGCCTGGAGCGCGAGGGTTACGCGTTTCTCGATACTGCGGAGGCCTGATTTCGAATGTCGGCACTGATCGAAAAACTGATGCCGCAAGCGAATGCCGAAGACGACGGCAGCTTCGGCGGTTTGCGCAAGAAGGCCCAGAGAGTGCTGATGCAGCACGGTTTTCCGCAGCGCAAGACCGAGAACTGGAAATACATGCCGCTCGGCTTGCTGGAGAAGCGCACCTTCAGCGATGCCGGCCCCGATACGTCGGCAGCGCCTTCACCGCCGCCGTTTCCGTTCAAAGCCGGCGTGATCCACTTTCACAATGGTCGTCTGGATCCCGAGGCCTGCCGACTGCCCGACGGTGTCGAACTGACGGGCATGCTGCCTGCCGACATCGACGTTTCACTGCTGGACGACGCCAGCCCGGCCGACGCGTTCGCCTGGCTGAACCTTGCGCGCTTCGAGCAGGGCTGGAAGCTGCGGGTGGAAGGCAGGCCGGATGAGCCACTGATTATTGCCACCACCTGCGACGATGATTTCGCTGTGGCGGTCCATCCGAGATTGACAGTGCAACTCGCCGACGATGCGGCGCTGATCCTGGTCGAATCCCAGAGCGGCGAAGGCGCGGGGCTGATCAACAGCGTGCTGGATTTCCGCCTCGGCAGCCGTTCCAGTCTCACCCACGTCATCGAACGGCGTTTCGTCGAGACTGCGCTGATTCAACGCACGACGGCCTGTATTTCGGATGCGGCCGACTATCGGGCGTTCATACTCGACGGTGGCGGCCGACTGACCCGCCAGGACCTTGTAGCCGAACTATCGTCCCCCGGCGCCACGGCCGGGATTTCTGGCGTCGCGACCCTGTCGGGCCGGGCACTGGTCGACTACCACACGGCGATCGAACACCGGGTGGGCGGCACGGAAAGTCACGAGAATTTTCGGATTCTGGCCGACGACCAGTCGGTGGGCGTATTCAACGGGCGAATCCATATCGTGCGCGATGCCGACGACAGCCATTCGCAGATGAATACCGGCAATCTGCTGCTCAGCGAGAACGCGCGCATCAACACCAAGCCGGAGCTGGAAATCCACGCCGAGGACGTCACCGCCAGTCACGGCGCGACGATCGGACAACTGGACGACGATGCGCGCTTCTACCTGCGTTCGCGGGGCTTGAGCGACGCGCAGGCGATCGCGCTGTTGAAGTACGGATTTGCGGCCGCGGTTTTTGACGCCATGGCGCCGGGCGCGGTCCGCGACTGGCTGACCGATAGACTCAAGGAGACCGTTTGATGGCCGTGACGCTGGAAAGCCGAAAGACACATGAGGCGCCGGAAACGCCCGCATTCGACATCGATCGAATCCGCGCAGAGTTTCCGATTCTGTCTCGAGAAGTGCACGGCAAGCCGCTGGTCTACCTCGACAGCGCGGCTTCGGCACAGCGCCCGCAGTCGGTGATCGACGCGGTCGGCGATTTCTACGGCCGTTACAACGCCAACGTGCATCGCGGGGTGCACCAACTCAGCGTCGAGGCTTCCGAGGCCTTCGAGCAGGCGCGTTCCACGGTTCGCCGTCATCTCAATGCCGAAAGCGACCGCGAAATCGTGTTTACCCGCGGCACGACCGAGGCGGTCAACCTGGTGGCCCAGTCTTACCTGCGGCCGAAGCTCGAGCCGGGCGACGAGATTCTGATCACCCATATGGAGCATCATTCCAACATCGTCCCCTGGCAGCTGTTGTGCGAACAGACCGGCGCGGTGCTCAAGGTGGCGCCGATCAACCGGCGCGGCGAGTTGCTGGTCGACGAACTGGAGGCCTTGATCAGCGAGCGCACCCGTTTGATCGGCATCGTCCATGTGTCCAACGCGCTGGGCAGCGTGAATCCGGTTGCAGAAGTATGCCGGATTGCACGCGAGCACGGCATCGCGACGCTGGTCGACGGCGCACAGGCAACGCCGCACGTAACGGTGGACGTACAGGCGCTGGGGTGCGATTTCTATTGCCTGTCAGCCCACAAGATGTACGGACCCACCGGCATTGGCGTGCTCTACGGGCGCGAAGTCTTGCTCGAAGCCATGCCGCCGTGGCAGGGCGGCGGCGAGATGATCACCCGGGTGAGCTTCGAAGGGACGACGTACAACGACCTGCCGCACAAGTTCGAAGCGGGTACGCCCAACATTGCCGGGGTGATCGGCATGGGCGAGGCGTTCAGGTTCCTCGAGCGGACGGGCATCGAATCGATAGCACACCACGAAGCCGAACTGCTGACTTACGCCACCAAGCGGATGCAGGCGATCGACGGCCTGACGATTATTGGTACTGCGGAAAAAAAGGGTCCCGTGGTTTCGTTTACCCTGGAAGGCGCGCACCCCAATGACATCGGCACTATCGTCGACCACTTCGGCGTGGCGATCCGCACCGGCCACCACTGCGCGATGCCGGTCATGCAGTTCTTCGAGGTGCCGGCCACGGCACGCATTTCTTTCGGCGTCTACAACACCACGGCCGAAATCGATGTATTTCTCGATGCGCTGGGCAAGGCGCGCGAGATGCTTGCCTGAACCGGCCGGCGATTCGCGCCGGCGTTACAATGGCGCGAATTCCAAGTCGGAGACCGAATATGCGCACCCTGCTGATCTTCCTTGCCGCGATAGTGGTGATCGTCCTCGGCCTCTGGGCCACCCTGGTGCTGTACTTCGACGAAGCCAGACTCAAGCAGATCGCGACCGAGCAGGTCCGCGCGCAGACCGGTCGCGAGCTCGTCATCAATGGGCCTCTCAAGCTCGATTTCTTCCCGGGGGTTTCGCTGGTGGCCGAGGATGTCGAGCTTTCCGGCCCAGACAATTACAGTGGACCGGATTTGTTCAAAGCCGACGAATTCAGGATGTCGCTATCTCTGATGCCGCTGCTCAGCGGAAACGTCGAAACCGGCGACATCGGACTTGAGCAGGCCGAAGTCAACATCCATACCGACCTCTCCGGCGCCAGTTCGCTTGACGGGCTGACAGGCGGGGACGCGCCGGCCGAATCCGGTCCGCGCGAGGCCAGCGTGTCCACCGGCCAGATCCTTTTGAGCGGAATTCGGCTGAACGTCAGCGACGCCGCGACAGATTCACGCCAGGTTTTCGTGGTCGATCGGCTACAGGTCGATTCGTTCAGCTACGACAAGCCGGTGCCGTTCGAATTTCAGGGCAGTCTCGGCGACCCCGTGGTGATCAGCGATATCGATCTCAAGGGCGAAGTGGTCGTACCTTCGGGCGCCGGTCCGATCCAGATCGCGCGCCTGGAGGTGGATGCCAACCTGTCCGGCACGCAAATGGGTCTTTCCGGTAGCGGCGAAATTCAACCCGGGCCGCCGATGGCGGCAAGCTTCACTGATGGACGCATTCGCCTTGGCGAAAGCGAGTTCGCGGCTGCGTTTTCCTTTATGGATGGACCCCGGCCCAAGATCGAGGCCACGCTGGAAGGCGCGATGCTCGACGTGGACGCACTGCTGGCGTCGATGCCCGTTGCCCCGGCGCAGTCGCCGGCACCCGTCGATGCCAACGATGCCGCAGAGGATTCGCCATTGCTGCTTCTGCGCGACATGGACCTGGACGCCGAACTTGTCCTGGAAGCAATGAAGATCTCGGGCCTGACGCTCACAAGCATTCGCACCAGGGTGCTCGCAGAAAATGGGTTGGTCACCATCGATCCGCTTTCCGGCGCGCTGGCCGGTGGACGACTGGATGCGGTCGGCCGCCTTGACCTCAATGCCGAGCCGCCATCGGTCAGGTTGTCGCCGGTCTTCGACCTGGAAAGCCTTGGACAGGCCCTTGCGCCGTGGGGTATGGACCGATTCCTGACCGGTTCGGGCGTGCTCGATCTCGATCTGAACGCGCGCGGGCTGGACGTGAAATCGATCCTCGGCTCGCTGAACGGCGGTGGCGAGTACCAGTTACGCGACGGCAGCATCAAGGGCTTCAACCTCGACGGCATGGTGCAGAGCCTCGCAGCGCGCAATGTCGCCGAGGCAGTCCGGACGGGTGTCGGCGGCAGTACCGATTTCCAGACGCTGGAAGGCGTCGTGTCGATCGAAGACGGTACGATCAGCCTGCCCGGAATGCAGGTTATCACCGAGATGCTGGGCATCAGCGGGGATGTGCGGCTCGGCATGGCCGATCTCAGCCTGGACGGCCAGATTCGGCTCGAGGGTGAACGCCTCGACCAGATTCCGATTGCGCTGGAGGGCACGTTGACTCAGCCGCGTCTGGTGCCGGATGTGGGAGAAGCGCTCAAGGAAGAAGCCGGGCGGCGGGTCATGGACTTCCTGAACGAGCGTAGCGAGCGCGAAGAGGAAAAAGAAGACGGCGATGCCGGTTGATCCTGGTTGACGGCACGACGGCCACCTTGCCGAAACGGAACCCGGCAGCATGAATGACGGCGCCTTGCAGGACCACACCGGAGACGGGGCCCGCAAGGCGCTGCTGGCCGGGCTTGGCGCCTATTCTTTCTGGGGACTGGTGCCGCTTTACTTCAAGCTGGTTGCCGCCGCCGGCGCCGACGAGATCATTGCTCACCGCGTGGTCTGGTCGGTGGGTTTCCTGGCGCTGGTACTCGCGTTGCGTAATCGACGCAACTTTCGTGCGCATATCGCGATCAGCCCCAGGGTCGCAGCTGCGCTGATGTTGAGTGGTGCCCTTGTTGCGGTCAACTGGCTGGTCTTCGTCTACGCGGTCAATTCCGATCAGGTGCTGTCGACCAGCCTGGGCTATTTCATCAACCCGCTGGTCAGCGTGTTGCTGGGCACCCTGGTGTTGCGCGAACGCATGTACGGCGCCCAGGTCATCGCGGTGGGCCTGGCCGCGGCAGGTACCATCTACCTGACCGTCCAGGTCGGCGAACCGCCCTGGCTGGCGCTGGCCCTGGCGTTCAGTTTCGGCCTCTACGGGCTGGTGCGCAAAGTGACCGACGTCGGTCCGATGGTGGGGTTGTTCTGGGAGACGCTGATGATGATGCCGCTGGCAATGCTATGGTTGTTCTTGACGGCGCGCCAAGGCGAGATCGTGTTCGGCAGCCTCGGTCCC
>DATGCS010000087.1:0-14708 GCA_035311685.1 Wenzhouxiangellaceae bacterium | reverse complement strand
CGTGATCGTGCCGCCGGCAAGCGCCGCCTCCAGCGGAAAGCTCATCTGGATGTCGGCCGCCGATATCTCGTCGCCGACAAACCAGGGGTGTTCGCCGAGGTAATCGTTCACGTACGAGAAATGGGTTTCGATCTGCGGGTTTGTGAAGGCGGAATCGACCTGGTCGGCGATGCGGCCCGAAATCGGCCGGATGAAAAACGGCACCGGCGGCTGTCGCAGCTTCGAGAAGACCAGCTTTATCAGCAGCGGCGGCATCAGCGAGCCTTCCGCGTAGTGCATCCAGTAGTTGAACGTCCAGTAGCGGGCATCATCCACCGCGGGCGCCCACTGCGCATCACCGTGGGTGCGCGCCAGGTACTCGATAATGGTGGCCGACTCGGCCAGCGTCTGCTTGCCCTCGGAAATGACGGGCGATTTGCCCAGCGGATGCACCTTCTTCAACTCCGGCGGCGCCAGGTTGGTCTTGCTGTCGCGTGGATAGTGCTTGATCTTGTATTTGCAGCCCAGTTCTTCGAGCAGCCACAGGATGCGCTGCGAGCGGGAATTTTCGAGATGGTGGAGTGTAATCATGTCAGCCTTGTGGTCGGTGGGGTCCGGCGCCGCTACGCGCGATGGACCATTATGCGTCGTCGCCGTGGTGGCCCGGTGCTTGTATTGATCTGTGGGCTCGCTCACAATGCCTCGTGCCCATTCCAGTCAGAGAGATTCACATGACCCGAGTTTCCGTAAAAAACCTGGCCGTCGTGCTGGTGGCCCTGGTGATCAGCGGCCCTGCCTCCGCCCAGCCCACGGCCGATCAGTGGCACGGCTGGATCGACGCCCAGACCGAATCGCTGTTCGACGAGGTTGTGACCTGGCGCCGGCATTTCCACGCCAATCCCGAGCTTTCCAACCGCGAGTTCGAAACGGCCGAGTACGTCGCGGAGTTTCTTCGCGGTCTTGGGATGGAAGTCCAGACCGGTGTGGCGCATACCGGCGTCGTCGCGGTGCTCGAAGGCGGCAAACCGGGGCCGGTGGTCGGCCTGCGCGCGGACATGGACGGCTTGCCGGTACCCTCCCGGGCGGATCTGCCGTTCTCGCCGGACGTGATCTCGGAATACCTCGGCGAGGAAGTGCCGGTATCGCATGCCTGCGGGCACGACACCCACATGGCGATGCTGATGGGCGTGGCCGAGATGTTCGCCGCGCGTCGCGACGAGCTTCCGGGCTCGATCAAGTTCATCTTCCAGCCGGCCGAGGAAGGCGCGCCACGTGGCGAGGAAGGCGGCGCGGAATTGATGGTCAAGCAGGGCGTGCTCTCCAATCCGGACGTCGACGTGATCTTCGGCCAACACATCTGGTCGCTGGCACCGGTCGGCAGGATCGGCTTTCGGTCCGGCGGCATCATGGCCGCGGCCGACCAGTTCAGGATCGTGGTCAACGGCAAACAGACGCACGGATCCACGCCGTGGACCGGCGTCGATCCGGTCGCCGTGGCGTCGCAGATCGTCATTGGGCTGAACATGATCATCAGCCGCCAGACCGAACTGACCAAGGAAGCCGCGGTGATTTCGGTCGGACGTGTCCGGGCCGGGGTGCGCAACAACATCATTCCCGAAACGGCCGAGCTGATCGGCACCATCCGCACCCTGGATACGGCCATGCAGGACAAGATCCACGCCGACATCAAGCGCACGGCCGAGCACATCGCGGCCAGCCAGGGCGCGACGGTGGATGTCGAGATCCAGCGCGGTTACCCGGTGACCTTCAACGACCCGGCTCTGACCGAGCAGATGGCGCCGACGCTGGAGCGTGTGGGCGGCGTGAACACCATGCGTGTAGACGCAATTACCGGTGCCGAGGATTTCTCGTTCTTCCAGAAGGAGATTCCGGGGTTGTACTTCTTCGTCGGCGGCATGCCGGCCGACCAGAATCCGTCGGAGGCCGCGCCGCACCACACGCCGGATTTCTACATCGAGGAGTCGGGCATGAAAACCGGCGTACGCGCGCTGGCCAACCTGACCATCGACTTCATGCTGCAGACCGAATAGGATAATTTCGCACGATCAAAACAAAGGGACATCTAAACAGAAAACCAATCGGTTTATCGGTGACCGGCGCGTCTCAAAAGCGCGGTATTCGGCCGATGGTCGAATCAGGGACGTCCCGGCGGCCGCGGCGGCCGCCGGGACAAGTAGGCTCAATGCGTTGCGCGTGCGCGCAGGGCAAACCCGGCGATCAGCAGCAACATAGCGATGCCCAGGAAGGTTCCGACAGCGCCTAGCGTGGGTACCGCTGCCGGCGGTTCCTGACTGCCGGTGCCGAACGCCAGATTGTCCAAGAGTTCGCCGCTTGCGCTGGTTCCTTCGATTTCGATGCGTGAAATCGGACCCGGCGCGAAGATGCCGAAGAACTCGGAAACATTATCGGCGGACGGCGCCAGCGTTATCGTGTCGGCCAGCGTGCCGCCGCTGTCGAAAACGCGAATATCGACGTCGCCGCCGCCCGAGCCGGAATACGCGTCCAACCCGACCGCAGTCACGTTGCCGCCGGTAAACGTCACTGTCGCGAAATCGCCAAAAGTGTTGGCACCCACTACTGTAGTGGGCTGCCCGATGAAGCCGTCGCCCAGGGCCACCACGCCGCCCCCACCCGAAGAAGTGAGCTGGAAGCCGGCGATCAGATCGCCAGGGGCGAAACATACGTCGTTGGACGCACTGCTGACCGGCTCGGTGCAGGTGTTGACCGCACCGGCGGCGGTCGCACCGCCTTCGAAATCTTCCAGCGGCAAACTGCCGACTGCCGAATCGAACGACGCGCGGTCGGCGAAGGTCAGCGCGCCGCCGCGAATATCCGCCGAGCCGGCAGTGGCGTTGGCGGTGTCACGGTCCGGCTTGCCGGCCGCGGCCCAATCGTGATAGTTGTTCTGGGCAACTGCGCCGGTTGCCGCCAACCCAAGCGAAGCAATGATAAACAGAGTAAAGCGATTCATTTCGAATTATTCCTTAAAAATGTCCGAGCGTGAATATTACTCTCTGTCGCGAAAGGATACAAATTCTTTGGATTCCGTCATTCGGCGGTCGACCAGGACTGGTGGTGTTGCTTCAAGAGCGTTTGCAGCGCGCCGTCAAGGCGCGGGAGCTCCGCATCGAGCTGACTGCCGAAGGCCCTTGCCGCTGGACTGACGGCGGCGCCCGGGCGCTGGACGCGGTGCCACCAGACCGGTGCCGGGAAGTGCGGCACCCTTGGCAGCGCCAGCAGTCCGGCTTCCAGTTCCAGTCGCACCGCGTGAAGCGAGATCACCGCCAGGCCGTGGCCGGCGCGCACGGCCTGCTTGATGGCCTCGTTGCTGCCCAGTTCCAGCGCGGGCCTCAGTTCGGCGCCGAACCGGCCCAGCCACTCCTCGGTCCACAGCCGGGTGCCCGAGCCCGGTTCACGCACCACGAAGCGTTCGTTCGACACGGCCCGGAAATCGATGCGTTTGCGCCGGGTCCACGGGTGGTCGGGCGCGGCGATCATCACCAGCGGGTTGATCGCCACGCGCTCGATCACGAGGTCGCGATCCTCGGGCGGGCGGGTCATCAGGTACCAGTCGTCCAGCCCCTGATCGATGCGCCGGATCAGCGCGTCGCGCGGCATGATCTGCAGGCTGGCCTCGATCCCGGGATGGCGTTGTCTGAAACGGCCAAGCATGGAGGGAAACAGGTACTCGCCGGTCGATACGGCGGCCACGCGCAGCCGGCCGCGCTCAACGCCGCCGCGGGCGGCCAGCCGCTGATCCAGGGCGCGCAGTTCGGCTTCCAGGTTGCGCGCCGAATGCAGCACGTCCTCGCCGGCGCCTGTCAGGCGCAATTGCCGTCCAATGATTTCATAGAGCGTGACGCCCAGCCCTTCGGCAAGCTGCCTGAGCTGGATCGACAACGTAGGTGGCGTCAGATGCAGTCGCTCGGCGGCCCGGGTGATGGAACCCTGCTCGGCGACCACGCGGAAGATCTTGAGTTGGTGGAGGGTGACTTTCATTAGATTTTAGTTTACGTGAACAGATAATTATTTTAACTTTATTTATGAATCAAAGCTGCCTAGACTCGCCCGAAATCAACGCGGAGCAACCACATGGCAGCCCCACTCGAACAGATTCGCATGGAAATGAAACAGCGCAACGCGGCGCCGGTGACAGTGGCCATGGCCGAGGGCGACGGTATCGGACCGGAAATTTCGGCGGCCGTGTGCCGAATGCTAGAGGCTGCAGGTGCCGCGATGCGCTTCGAGCCGGTCACGCTAGGCGAGGCCTGCTACCGGCAGGGCGTGACCTCGGGCATACCGACCGAAGCCTGGGAGACGCTCCGCGAGCATCGCGTGCTGCTCAAGGGCCCGATCATGACGCCGCAAGGGGGTGGCTACAAGAGTCTGAACGTTACGCTGCGCAAGACGCTGGGCCTGTTCGCCAATGTCCGCCCGTGCCGCGCCTGGCATCCGTTCGTCGCCACGCGCCATCCGGATATGGACATGGTCATCGTGCGCGAGAACGAGGAAGACACCTACGCCGGCATCGAGCACCGCCAGACCGCCGAGGTGACGCAGTGCCTGAAGCTGATCTCCAGTCCGGGCAGCGAGCGGCTCATCCGCTATGCCTTCGAGCTTGCCCGGGCCCAGGGACGGAAGCGGGTGGACTGCCTGACCAAGGACAACATCATGAAGTTGACCGACGGTCTGTTTCACCGTATTTTCGACGAGGTTGCGCGCGAATACCCGGAGATCGAGGCCAGCCACATGATCATCGACATCGGTACCGCGCTGATCGCCGATCGGCCCGAGCGT
Organism: Wenzhouxiangellaceae bacterium; assembly: GCA_035311685.1. Taxonomy (GTDB): domain Bacteria; phylum Pseudomonadota; class Gammaproteobacteria; order Xanthomonadales; family Wenzhouxiangellaceae. The sequence goes on along the minus strand of DATGCS010000087.1, from coordinate 9,911 downwards.
TTCGACGTGGTGGTGGCCCCGAACCTTTACGGTGACATCGTTTCCGACGTCGCCGCCCAGATCACCGGCTCGGTCGGGCTGGGTGGTTCGGCCAACATCGGCGAGGACTTTGCGATGTTCGAGGCGGTGCACGGCTCGGCGCCGGATATTGCCGGACGCGATATTGCCAATCCTTCAGGCTTGTTGCTGGCCGCGCTCGAAATGCTGCGTCATGTCGGCGACAAGGACACGGCGCGGACGCTTCAAAACGCCTGGCTCGCGACCATGGCCGACGGCTTGCATACCGCCGACCTTTACCGCGAGGGCGTCAGTCGCAAGCGGGTCGGTACCGCCGAATTCGCCGACGCCGTCTGCGCGCGGATCGGCCGTGCGCCCGAAGGATATTCCGAAAGCGAGCCCGGTGCGCTGCCGCCTGCCGCCGGCAGCTGGCGACCGGGTGCCGGGCGTCCGGAAAAGCGCCTGCACGGTGTCGATGTTTTCCTAGACTGGGACGAAGACGGGCGTGATCCGGCGCGGCTGGGCGAGATCGTCGCCGAACTGGCCGAGGGTCTGGCGCTGGAACCGGTCATCATCACCAACCGCGGGGTGAAGGTCTGGCCGGACGGCATCCCGGAAACCCGCTGCACCGACCATTGGCGCTGCCGTTTCCGCACGCCCGACGGGGCCGCGATCGAGCACGCAGCGGTGCTCGCCTTGCTTCAGCGTTTCGAACGGGCCGGGCTGGATTTCATCAAGACCGAGCATCTGTACACGTTCGACGGCGAGCGCGGCTACTCGCTGGGGCAGGGAGAGTGAGGGACGCCTCCGCGCCGCCCTGCACGGAGGCGTCCGGGGGTCAAGAAACGCGTGTCGCGCCAGGGTGCTCAGAGACTACCGGTGTCGGCGCGGACGTCGCGCCGGCCGAGCCGGTAGATTATCGTGCCGACGGCCAGCACAGCCGCGGTGGCGAGCACCGACTGGAGGCTGATCTGGAGCAACAGGACGCCGCTTGCCGCGAACGCCAGGATCGGGATAAGCCAGCCACCCGGAAGCCGGAAGCCGCCCGGGCCGGTGCGCTTGCGCAGCCGCGGCATGGCACCGATGCAGGCCATGTAGATCAGCACCCGCACCAGCGCGCTCATCGCCGCCAGCCAGACGAACGAACCGAAAACCGAAAGCAGCAGGGTAAGCGTGGCGAAAAACACGATGGAATTGGCCGGCGTGTGGTGTTCGCGGTGGACCTGGCCGAACCAGGTCGGGAAATTGCCCTCCCGCGCCAGCGCAAAAGTCAGGCGCGGGGCCGAGATCATGGTGCCGGCCACGTTGCCGCCCACCGAAACGACCACGCCGACCGTGAGCAGCATCGCCCCGGCCGGGCCCATCAGCACTTCTGCAACATCTATCAGAGCGCGCTCGGAATCGGCCAGGCCGGGCAGCGCGGCGACGCTGACGGCCTGGATGATCACGTACAGTACGGTGACCAGGGCCAGCGCCGAGAACAGTGCAAGCGGCATCGCGCGCGCCGGGTTCTTCACCTCGCCGGCCGGCACCAATGCCGATTCCCAGCCGACGTAGGCGTAGATGACCAGGAGTGCGGCTGTCGTGAACTGCCCGCTGGTGGGCGGCGCCGTATTTGAAATCGCATCGGCGGCCAGGCCCAGCCAGGCCAGTCCGGCAACGATCAGGATCAACAGCGGCACGAGCTTGAGCAGAGTGAGTACGCCCAGCGATCGGACTGCCTGCTTGATGCCGGCCACGTTGACCCAGGTCAGCGCCCCCAGTATCAGCGTCAGCAGCGCCACGCGTATCCAGCCGCCGCCCGCCGCGGGCCACAGGTAGGCCAGCGACTCGATCAGCAGATTAAGGTTGGCTGCGAAGGCCGTCATGCGTGCGATATAGAACGCCCAGCCGGTCTGGAACCCGGCGAAGCGACCGAACGCCGTATCGATGTAGAGAATGGGTCCGCCGGTGCGATCGAATTGCGAAGAAATCTCGGCGAAGCACAGCATGATGGCGCCCAGCAGCAGCGCGCAGGCGACGAACACCATCGGACTCCAGGCGCCGGCCAGGGCCGCCGCGCCGGCCGGCACCCCGAAGATGCCGGCGCCGATCATGCCGTTGAGCGCCAGCAGTGCGATGCCCAGCGCGCCGAGTTGCCGGATCAGCCCTTCGTTTGCTGCTGTCTTCGGATTGCTCATCGGGGAATACCAGTCGAAGATCGGGTTGCAATCGATCGCGTCACTATACCGATGCGTTCCGCGCCAGGCGCCGCCGAAGCAATTGGCGGCAAAGCCTCGAATAGTTGAACGGCACGCGAAAACCCTCTAATCTGGGACTCAATCAGTTTGCAGGCGCGCCGAACCGGTCAACGGGTGCCGCGCTTGAGCCAGAGAGACAAGGGGAGATGAGAGCAGAATCGAGTAACATTCGAAGAGCGAGGCCTATGAGGCCTTCCTTCCGCACGGGTCCGGCCTTTCGTGATGTGCGGCTTGCTCGATTTCGGCCGCACGGGAGCTGACCGGTGTCGTCGTTGCGCCAGAATCTGAAGTGGCTGTTCCTGCTCATTCTGCTTATCGGCACCGGCTTGCTGCTGTCCGGTCTGTGGGGGCAATGGCAAGGCATCAGCGAGCGTCACGAGATTAGACAGCGCAGCCAGGTCGCGACACTGGCCGGCGCAACTCGAAGCATGATGGCCAGCCAGGAAATGGTGCTGGACCTGCTCGGACGGCAGCTGCTGGTCGATGGTCTCATGTTCGATCGGCGGGCGGCCGAGGCACTGCTGGATAATATGCTCGAGCTCAATTCCAGCGTTGCCGGATATGCGCTGACGGACCCCGCCGGGGAAATCCTGATCCAGGATTCCAGATCGAGCACCCTGCTTGCGCCGGACACGCGGGTCATCCTGTCAGAAACCTTCGAGTCGGAACACATGCGGCTCGGCCGTCCCTACTTCCTGGAAGGTCTGGGTGAATGGGTAGTGCCGGTTTGCGCGGCGATTCGCGACGCCGGCGGTCGCGTGCTCGGCGTCATGGCGGCGAGCCTGAGGCTGCAGGGACCGCGCCCGTTCTTCGAGGAACAGTCGTTCCTGGGTGAGCGGAATACGGTGCAGATCGTGCGCGAACGCGACCTGTTTCCGCTGCATTGGGCGGCGGCCATGGCGCCGCCGGAAGGTTATTACACTCGGGCCATCCCGCGTGAGTATTACGAGCGGGCGATCGCCTCGGCCGAGCGCCGAAGCGGCAGCAGTATCGACGAAATCATGGCAAGCGGCCGGCCGGTCAGCTATCACGTAAACAATGCGCTGGGTCCACATTTCGGCATGGCGGAGTTCGACCCGACGTACGACTACTGGGTGCTGACCCAGACGCATCGCAACCAGTTGCTGGCGGAGTTCGCGCCGGTGGGCGCGCTTTACGTCGCAGTTTTTTTCATCCTGCTGATGGCCGTTCTGGTCGTGTTGCGCATGATCAGCCGGGCCGAGCACCAGCGCCAGCGCGAACTCGTCCACCAGGCCAACCATGATGTCCTCACAGCCCTGCCGAATCGCCAGCGCATGACCGCCGACTTCAAGGCCATGAAGAAGGCCAACGAAGGCGGCCTCTCGCTTCTGTTCATTGACATGGACAACTTCAAGTCGGTCAACGATGGTTTCGGGCATGTCCAGGGCGATGCGCTGCTCAAGGAACTCGGTCGACGGCTCGACGCGTTCGCGTCCGTCCGGGAAAAGGTGGCGCGCATCGGCGGCGACGAGTTTGTGTTGCTGACGCCTGAAACCGACGAAACGAAATTGCTGGCGCGCGCCGACGGACTGATCGCACGGCTGGCCGCCTCGTATACGGTCAACGACGTGCGCTGCGAACTCGGCTGCAGCGTGGGCATTGCCAGCATGCCGTCGGCCGGCAATTCGCTCAGCGATATGCTACGAGCGGCGGACGTGGCCATGTATGCGGCCAAGAGCCAGAGAAACTCGGCGCGTCGCTACGATCCCTCGATGGGCCACCAGTATCTTGAGAACATCCGGATCGAGCAGCACATGCGCGCAGCGCTGGAGCATCGGCTGATCGAGATGGTCTATCAACCGCAGGTCGATCGTGACGGCCGGCTTGTCGGTGTGGAGGCGCTGGCACGCTGGCAGGATGCGGAGCTGGGTCCCATCCCGCCACGTCGCTTCATCGCTATTGCCGAAACATCCGGGTTGATCTCGAAACTGGGCGACTACATCGTCGACCGGTGCATCAACGATGGCACCGTGCTGGACGGAATGTTCGACCGTTCAATTCGCCTGTCGATAAATATCTCGGTCATGCAGTTCCTTCATCATGACTTCTCCAGCCGCATCCTTGAACGTTTCAAGTGCGCGAACTTTGAAACCGTTCAACTCGCGCTCGAGATAACCGAGAGCCTTTTCATGGAAGACCTTCCGCACGTCATGGGTCAACTCGAAAGTCTGCGCATGGCCAATGTCCGGATCTCGCTGGATGATTTCGGCACGGGCTTTTCTTCACTGAGCCTTCTGCGAAAATTGCCGGTAGATGAACTCAAGATCGACAAGAGTTTCGTCGACAACCTTGAGCGTGATGCCTGGGCGCGCGAACTGGTACAGAGCATTATCTCGATCGGCAAGACGCACAGCATGTCGCTGCTGGCAGAAGGCGTGGAAACGCAGCAGCAGTTCGAGATTCTGCGCCGGGCCGGCTGCGACGCGTTTCAGGGTTATTACTTTGGTCGACCCATGGGGCTGGAGGCGCTGAAGGCGTTCATGGAAAGAGGGCCTGGAACCGGCCATCCCGTCAGCGTTTGACTGGCTGCAACGGTTGGGTTCCACCCGGCGGGGGCTAGGGTTCAACGGGCGCGTTGCGCGATACCGAATATGATCAGAACGATCCCGCCGGCGCCCAGCACGGCCAGCGACAGCAGGCTGAAGCCGAGAGCGCGCGCGAACATCATGAAGCGCGCCCGCTCGAAAGACATGACCCGCATCTGCTCGTCGCCTCCGCGAACCTCGATTCGAAGCGTGCCGGGTCGTTCGATATCCACGTAGCCGATGGATCGGCTTGCGGAACCGCTCATTTCAGTTGTGATGCTGGCGCGTGGCTGGAGTGGAACTGTCGACCCATCGGCGCGCGTCACATTGAACGACATGCCGTCGGGCAGGTGTTCGTCGCGCACCACCTGGCGACCGTCGCGGAGGGTCCGATAGTTGTGCCATAGATAGAATCGGCCCGGCGAATGGACGTCCAGCGCCGTCGCGCCCGGCGTTTCGAATACGACCTCTTCGTTCGGCGCGCTGAACGCCGGTATCAGGATCCCGGCGGGAATGGCAAGTCCGCCGAGCAGCAAGACAATGATCCCGAGCGAGATCTTGAGATTTGCGCTTTTCATGTCACTGCCTCCAGGCGGTTTATCCGCAGGGTGCATTGAGTTTTCCAGGCCCAGTATACGCGCCGGCCCTTGATCTGCTCTTCAGTGTCGGCGTGGTTCAATAGAGCGCATGAAAAAGAACGAATTGCCCAGCCGTACCTGTCCGGTCTGCAACCGGCCGTTCGCGTGGCGCAAGAAATGGCGCGATTGCTGGGAGCAGGTTCGCTACTGTTCCGAGCGCTGTCGCCGCAACAGGAGATCGGTCGCATGAAAACCGGTATCGCGTGGCTGCGAAGTGCCCTTCGCCTCGACGACCAGCCGCTGTTGACCGACGCGGCGCGTGAATGCGATGCTTTGCTCGTCGCAGTCGAAAGCTCTCCGGGAACGCGCGCCGGAGTGCATCGGAGAGCGTTCCACGCGCAATGCTCGGCCGACCTCGACGCAGCTCTGCGCGCAAAAGGGCAACGACTGTATCTGATGGAAGAAGACCCGGTGGTATTGCTGCCCGAACTGGCCGCGACCCTGGATGCGCGAACGCTCTTCGTCAACGCCCTCCCCGGCAGCGAGGAATCGGCGCAGATCGACCGGCTCGGTCAGTCGCTTCCCCGGCATTGCAGTTTGAACCTCGGCCGCGACAATCGGCTGTTCGACGACGTATTCGGTGAAGACACGCTTGGGCGCAACGCCTGGCCGATGAGTTTTTCCAGCTTTCGTCGCAAGGTCGAAAAGCGGCTCGAGCCGGTGCTGCCGGTCGATACACCGGAGGCGCTCCCGCCGCCACCCGACGGCGTCGGCGCGGTCGAACCGCTGCAGTCGTCGAAACCCGTCGGGCTGTTGGCCGGCGGGGAGCATGCCGGCCGCGAACGGCTGGTCGATTACCTGTTTCGCCGCCGGTTGGTGACCAATTACAAACAGACCCGCAACGGCATGCTGTCGGATGACGATTCGACCCGCTTTTCGCCCTGGCTGGCCAACGGCTGTCTTTCCGCTCGCCGGATCTGGTCGGAGGTCGAGCGCTTCGAAGTCGAAGTCGAGGCAAACGAGTCCACCTACTGGGTCAGGTTCGAACTGCTTTGGCGGGAGTATTTCCGCTGGTTGATGGACGCCACCGGCAGCGCGCTTTTCCGGCCTTCGGGCCTGTCGGATACAGCGCCCACCTGCAGGCCGGACGCATCGCGGCTGCAAGCCTGGTGCGAGGGCCGCACCGGCGTGCCGCTGATCGACGCGGCCATGCGCGAACTGGCCGAGACCGGCTATACCAGCAACCGCGCCCGGCAGAACGCAGCCAGCTTCCTGGTCAAGGACCTGCAGCAGGATTGGCGTGAGGGTGCGGCATGGTTCGAACACCATCTGGTCGACTACGACACGGCCAGCAACTGGGGTAACTGGGCCTACCAGGCCGGGACGGGCACCGATACGAAGGACCGATGGTTCAACGTGGTCGGCCAGGCGCGACGATACGATCCCCAGGCGGAATATCTCGGCCGCTGGTTGCCCGAGTTGCGCGGCCTGGAACCCGCCGAACGCTTCATGCCCTGGAAGGCGAAGACGCCGGTGGCCGATTATCCGGCGCCGATGGTCGAGGATGCGCGCTGGAGCTGATCAGGAACGCGGCGCGTTCGTGAACTTTCGCCGGCTGCCGCGCAGTTCCATCGGGTGGCGCACTTTGCGGAACTTGTCGAGTATGTGCATCAGCGCCAGCCACGGGTGTCGCAGCATCATTCGAGGGCCGGAATATTGCATGATTCCGCGTGCCTGTTCCCGCCGCTGTTTCCGGTAGCAGTGCACCGGGCATTTTGCGCAGGTCGGCTTGGCCTCGCCGTACGGGCATTTTTCAAGCCGCTGCTCGGCGTAGGCCAGGAAGTCCTCGCAGTCCGGGCAAGGCCGCGCCGTCCCGTGATGATCGCGGCAATGGATTTCGACCATGCGCCGCATGGTCTTGAACTCGCGTCGAAGTCTTGGCGTCTCGAGGCTCATGGCAGAAGTCTGTCACGGCGGGACTCGACCAATCTTGACCCGGCGCAATTCCGGGTTGAATGGATGCGCGATTTCTTTCCCTCATCCCGTAGGGTGGATAAGCGCAGCGCATCCGCCTTGTAGATCCCGGAACTTCGCCGCCTTGTAGATCCCGGAACTTCGTGCGGCGCCGTCTACGGGTGTGGGAGCCGGCCCTGCCGGCGATGAACGAGGCCACGAATCCCGAATGGCCGCGAACGAAAGTGGAACCGCCGAACCCGAAGCGCCCGCCCGGAAACCTGAAACCGGAAACCCGAAACCGGTTACATCGGCGCCGGAGCCGCCTCCCACAACAAGCGAACCGGACAGCCAATCGCTTGCAAGGCAAGCTCCCACACCCGTAGACGGTTGTTGGCTGGGGAAGGCGGTTTACGGTTTGCGCAGGCCGAGCGGTGGCGTGTGTTCGGGCGGGTGGGCGGAGTGGTGGATCCGCGGCGCTTGTCCACCCTACGAAACGCCAGGACCGATTTTCGATCCGGAAGATCGAGCCGAGCGCCCGCTGGCCCTCGAGGCATTTATGCTGTCAGACATTCCTAATGCCCGGAGAGCCCCATGAACGACCGCGTCGAGAAGTTCAACGAATACCGCCAGAAGATGAACGAGCGCCTGCTGGCCACCGACAACCGCGTGCTCAAGCGCATGTTCTCGCTCGATTCGCTCACCTACGCCGAGGGCGCTGCGCTGGACGTCAAGTCCAAGGAACTGATGGGGCTGGTGGCCTCGCTGGTGCTGCGCTGCGACGACTGCGTGAGCTACCACATCGGCAAGGCGGTCGAGGTCGGAGCGTCGCGCGACGAGATCATCGAGTCCATGAGCATCGGCCTGGTCGTCGGCGGCACCATCGTGATACCGCACATGCGTCGGGCGGTTGAGTTTCTCGACGAAGTCACGGGAGCGGCCGAATGATCCGGCCGCTATCGACGATCGTGCTGGCCGGCTTCCTGGCCGCCGGTCTGGTTGCTGCCCCGGTCGCCGCCCAGACGCTGCCGGAAGCCTTCTCCACCGGCCCGGCGATATCCGGCCACGGCCCGGTCGCGCCGCAGCCTGCCGATGCGTTCAACCTCGTGCCGGGCGAGAAGTATCGCGTGCTGTTCGACGTCGCTTTCGGCAGCAGGGACGAACACGCGCTCAATCGCCGACTGGAATCGGTCGCGCGATTTGTCAATCTGCATGCGCGCGCCGGCATCGATCCGAAGGACGTCGAGATCGAGGTCGTCACCCACGGCGGCACCACCTTCGACGTACTGTCGCGCGACGCCTACCGCAAGCGCTTCGACGTCGACCACCCCAACGCAGATCTGCTGGCGGCGCTGCAGGCCGCCGGGGTGACCGTCTACCTGTGCGGCCAGAGCGCCTCGGCCCACGGGATCGCGCCGGACGAACTCGCGCCGGGCGTGAAGATGGCGCACTCGGCCATGACCGTGCTGGTCCGGCGCCAGAGCGAGGGGTGGGTGCTGCTTCCCTAGTACCCTGACCGACGCGAGCCGCAGAGCGCGGCGATGCGCGGTTATCATGATCCGGACGACATCCAAGCCGGACCGAAATCCATGAGCCAAAGCCTCGAGGCGCTGGACAAGCGCTTTCTTTTTCACCCTTCCTCCAACCTGGACCAGGTACGCGACGACGATCCGCTGATCTGGTCGCGCGGCGAGGGCATCTACGTCTACGACCAGCACGGCAGGCGATACCTGGAGGGTATGGCCGGTTTGTGGTGCACGGCGCTGGGATATGGAGAAAAAGAGCTGGCCAACGCCGCGGCCGAGCAGATGGAGACGTTTTCCTACGGGCCGCTGTTCGCCGCCCGGGCCAACGAGCCGTCGATCAGGCTGGCCGCCAAATTGTCGGAATGGGTGCCGATCGACGGCGCGCGCTTTTTGTTCGGCTGCTCCGGCTCGGACGCGAACGACACCCAGATCAAGCTTGTGCGCTACTACTTCGACGCGATCGGCCAACCTGAAAAGAAGAAGATCCTGTCTCGTAAAAGTGGTTACCACGGCACCACGTTGGCCACCGCCGGGCTGACCGGCCTGCCGCCGTTCCACGCGCATTTCGACGTGCCGGGTCCGGATATCGTCCACCTGACCGAGCCACACCACTATCGCCAGGCGCACGAAGGCGAAAGTGAAGAGGATTTCGCCACCCGGCTGGCCGAGGAAATGGAACAGGCCATCGCGCGCGAGGGCGCCGACACCATTGCCGCATTCATTGCCGAGCCGCTGATGGGCGCCGGCGGACTGATCCTGCCGCCGAAGACTTATTTCGACAAGATCCAGCCCATACTTTGCGAGCACGGAATACTGTTCATCGACGACGAAGTCGTCACCGCCTTCGGCCGCACCGGCAATCCGTTCGGCTGCCAGACCTATGGCATCCAGCCGGCCACCATGACCATGGCCAAGGCCTTGTCGTCGGCCTACCAGCCAATCTCGGCGGTGGCCATCCCGCCGTTCATGTACGAGGCCATCGAGCAGGCCTCTATCAACATAGGCATGTTCGCGCACGGGCTGACCTACTCCGGCCACCCGGTCGCGGCGGCCGTCGCGCTGCGTACCCTT
>DATGCS010000086.1:0-11500 GCA_035311685.1 Wenzhouxiangellaceae bacterium | reverse complement strand
ATTCACCACGAGGCATCACGCACGGGCAACAGCGGCCACTTCTACATCGACCGCGACGGCAGCATCGAACAATGGGTGCCGCTGGACCGGGTGGCGCATCACGTGCGCGGTCACAACGCCGACACCATCGGCATCGAACTGATCAACCGCGGGCGCTGGCCGGACTGGTACGACAGTCATCACCAGGATTGGGAAGAGTCTTACCCGGATACGCAGATTCATGCGTTGATCGAACTGCTCTCGATGCTTGAATCGAAGCTGCCGGCACTGGCCGAGATCGCCGGCCACGACCAGCTCGATCACGACTGGATCGAGGCCAGCGACAACCCGGAAGTGCTTGTCCGCCGCAAGACCGATCCGGGCCCGGCGTTTCCGTGGACGCAGGTGCTCTCGGCAACCAGTCTGCAGCTATACCATGCCTTGGAGGGCAAATGACCCGCTCTGGAAGTGAACAGTCATTGACCCGAATCGGCGTCGATACCGGCGGCACGTTCACCGACTTCGTCGCGCTCATCGACGGGGACCTGTACACCGCCAAGGTGCTGTCCACGCCCGACGATCCATCGAGCGCGATTACCGAGGGACTGAGGGAACTGGGTCTGGCGTCGGCTGCCGTCGACCTGGTGCACGGCACCACGGTAGGCACCAACGCGGTGCTCGAGGGCAAGGGCGCAAAGGTGGCATTCGTGGCCTCCACCGGTTTCGGCGGCATGCTCGGCCTGGGCCGGCAGAACCGCGATCATCTCTACAGCCTGGCCCAGCCGCGCGTGGATGCGCCGGTCGACGCATCGCTGTGCCTGGAGATAGATGCCAGGGCCTCTGCCGACGGCGAAGTGCTGACCGAGCCCGACCGCGACGCGCTACGGCAACTTTGCGAAATGATCGAAAGACTGGCGCCGGAATCGGTGGCGATCAATGTGCTGTTTTCCTGGATGCGCCCCGAGCTGGAGCAGACCGTGCGCGACGCGCTGCCGGACGACCTGCCCGTGTCGCTGTCGTCGGAGGTGCTGCCGGAAATCCGCGAGTACGAGCGCGGTATCGCGACCTGGCTCAACGCTTCGGTCGGGCCCAAGCTCGCCGGCTACCTGGGACGTCTTGAAAAAGCATTGGGCGGTGGACGGCTGGCGGTCATGCAGTCCAGCGGCCTGACCGTCTCGGCCGACCAGGCCAGCCAGCGCGCGGTGCACCTGCTGCTGTCCGGTCCGGCAGGCGGGCTGGCCGCGGCCGCGCACATCGGGCAGGAACTGGGCTGCAAGCGCCTGCTGACTTTCGACATGGGCGGCACGTCAACCGACGTGGCGTTGCTCGACGGCAAACCCTCATTGACCCGCGACGGCCGCATCGGCCGCTACCCGGTTGCGGTGCCCATGGTCGATATGCACACGATCGGGGCCGGCGGGGGATCCATTGCCCGCGTCGACGCCGGCGGATTGATCCAGGTCGGTCCCGAATCGGCCGGTGCCGAGCCCGGGCCGGTGTGCTACGGCCGTGGCGGTGAGAACATTACCGTCACCGACGCCAACCTGCTGCTGGGGCGGCTGCCGCGCGAGACCCGGCTTGGCGGCACTCACCGCCTGGATTACGAGGCCGCGGAACGGGCGATGGACGACCTGGCCGAACAGGCCGGACTTTCGCCCGACGACGCCGCCCGAGGCGTGGTCCGTATCGCCAACGAACACATGAGCCGGGCGCTGCGCGTCATGTCGGCCGAGCGCGGCGTCGACCCCAAGAGCGCGACGCTGATGAGCTTCGGCGGCGCCGGTGGCCTGCATGTGTGCGAACTGGCCGAAAGCCTCGGCATGGCCCGCGCAATCGTGCCGGCGCGATCGGGTGTCCTGTCGGCGCTGGGCATGCTGGTTGCCCGTCCCGGTCGCCAGGCGACCGCGAGCTTTCTCAAACGCGCCGACGCGGTCGCAAGCGACGACGTCGAACAAGGTTTCCGGCCGCTGCTGGACCAGGTGCGCGACGAACTCGGCGCCGAAGGCATAGCGGCCGAAGATCTGGATATCGAACAATGGATCGACTGTCGTTACGTCGGTCAAAGCGCAACCCTCGAGCTGCCCATGCAGGCGCCCGACCAGCTGGCTGATGCCTTTCACGACCAACACGAGGAAGCCTTCGGTCATCGGCTGGAACTGCCGGTGGAGCTCGTGGGCCTGCGGATCGAAGCGCGCGGCGCGCCCCGGCTCGAAGACGTCCCGCCGCTTGCAGACGAATCCGATGCGCCGGACATTGAGCATGACGTGCCTGTCATCCCGCGATTCGGTCTCGAGGATCGCGAAATCGACGGCCCTGCGATCGTCATGGACACCGATGCGACGACCTGGATAGCCGAGGGTTGGCGGGCTTCGCTCGCCGCCGGCGGCCACCTGCTGTTACGTATTAGTGGGTAATTGAAATCAACTTCTTCTGGATTTCGTGACGGCAATCGGTTAGATTCGGGATCGGGGTGCCCCGTTGGCCGACCCTCCGGCGTTGGGAGAACAAGATATGTCGTTTTCGTTCGTGGCTCGCTTCGTAGTGGCTTCGGCCGCCCTTTTGTCTTCGCTGTCGGGTCTTGCCCAAACGACTGATTTCGATGTTCTGGTAGATACCGACAGCAACGCCGCGAGCGGCTGTTCGGTGACCCCTTCGGGCAGTGCGGCGCTGAGTGGGTTCGAGCGCCGGATTCGTGCGAGCGTCGACCCTGGAAGTTTCGAAGTCATCGCGCTCGAACAGTCCGCGTGCGCCGGCGCCGGCTTTGACACGCCGGTGCCGGTCTCAGGTTTCGCGACACCCTATCCGCTGGCGCTGAACACCGGAATCGGCGGTGCCGATGCGGTGGAACTTGCCGTTGCGCGGGCCGCGCTCGGTGCGGCCAACCTGAGCCAGCTTCGGCTGACGTTCGTTGCCGATAACGGCAGCGGTTCGGACGTGCTGGCGACGATCAACGGCGGTGCCGGCGGCGGCCCGATCGTGTTCGGCCTGCCGGTGCAGATTCCGGCGCTTTCGGTCTGGGGCCTGGGCGTGCTGGTGCTTGTATTGCTCGCGCTGGCCTGGCTGGCGCATCGCAGAATGGGCCGCGTGGGTGCGGTGATGGCGGTGATGCTGGTGACGACCGCGGCGTGGGCCATGACCTTCACGCTCGACGGCGATCTGACCGACTGGGGCGGACGCGCGCCGAACGCCACCGATCCGGTCGGCGATGCGACCGATGTAAGCGCGGCGATCGACCTGGTCGCAGGCTTCGTTGCGCTGGAGGGCGGCGACCTGTTCTTCCGCATGGACGTCAGCGATACCGAGAACCAGGCGCCTGTGGCCGTCGACGACGCCTATTCCACCGACGAGGACACGCCGCTCAACATCGCCGCACCCGGCGTGCTTTCCAACGACAGCGACGCCGAACTCGACCCGATCACCGCGGTGCTCGACGCCGGTCCGGCCAATGCGGCCAGCTTCAACCTCAACGCCGACGGCAGCTTCGACTACGTCCCGAATGCCGACTTCAACGGCAGCGACAGTTTTACCTACTTTGCCAACGACGGCCAGTCCGACTCGGCCGCCGCAACGGTGACGATTACCGTAAATGCGATCAATGATGCACCGGTTGCGGTCGATGACGTCGCGACGACTAACGAAGACACCCAGGTCGACATCGACGTGCTGGCCAACGACAGCGACGTCGACGGCGGGCTGGATCCGGCCACGGTCAGCGTGACAAGCGGCCCGGCCAACGGCGCCGCCAGCGTCAACACGACCACCGGCGTGATCACCTACACCAAGTCCGGCGACTTCAACGGCACCGACAGCTTCGTCTACGAGGTCTGCGATGACGGCACGCCACTGCCGGCGCTGTGCACAACGGCCACCGTCAGCATCAACGTCGATCCGGTCAACGACGCGCCCACCGCAGACGCCGGCGCGGCCAGCACCGACGAGGACACCCCGGTCACTGTCACGCTGACCGGCAGCGATGTGGAAGGCGATCCATTGATCTTCGCCATCGCCTCGGCCCCGGCTAGCGGCAGCCTGGGTACGATTAACCAGGTCGACGCCACGACCGCCGAGGTCGTCTACACCCCGAACGCCGATTTCAACGGCGCCGACAGCTTCACGTTCACCGTCAACGACGGCACCGACACCAGCCCGGCCCAGACCTTCACGATCACCGTCAACCCGGTGGACGACCCCCCGGTCGCGGTCGACGACAGCGCGACGGTGACCGAGGACGATCCGGCCACGGCAATCGATGTGCTGCTCAACGACACCGACATCGACGGCGGCCCGATCAGCATCGCGTCTGCGTCCCAGCCGGCCGGCGGCACGGTGGTGATCACCGGCGGCGGCACGGGGCTGACCTACCAGCCGGATCCGAACTTCTGCAACGACGGCAGCCCGACCGACGATTTCAGCTACACCCTGACCCCGGGCGGCTCGATCGCGACGGTGGCGGTCACGGTCACCTGCCAAAACGACGCCCCGGTCATCGCGTTCCCGAGCGGCGGCACCTCGTTCGACAACACCGGTCCGGTCCTCCTCGATCCCGCCGCCACGCTCAACGACGTGGACTCCCCGGACTTCGACACCGGCGACCTGACAGCGTCGCTGGCGCTCAGCGCCGATAGCTCGATGTGCGATGTCCTGGACACGCTCACGATCGAGAACCAGGGCATGGGCGCCGGCCAGATCGGCTTCGACGGGACCGACGTCAGCTTCGAAGGCACAACATTCGGGACGGTGACCACGCCTTACCTGTGTACCGACTCGGGCGGCGGGGTGTTCGACATCCAGCCCTTGCTGATCACGTTCGACCCGGACGCCAGCCAGGCGGCGGTGACCGCGCTGCTGAGGGCGCTGCAATACAACACCACATCGACCGACGACCAGGACCGCGAGGCCAGCGTCATGGTCACCGATGGCGACGGCGGCACGTCGAACGCGGCCGTGACCACGATCACGGTTACCTTGAACGCCCCGCCGACCGCTAACGACGACACCTTCTCGATCGACGAGAACAGCGCCGACGGGGCGGCGGTAGGCACCGTGTCCGCGACCGATCCGGACGCGGGCCAGACTCTGAGCTACGCGATCACCGCGGGCAACACCAACACCACGTTTGCGATCGACTCCACCACCGGTGCGATTACCTTGAACAATCCGCCGGGGGTCGACTTCGAGACCCCGCCGACGACGTTCAACCTGACCGTCACGGTAATCGACGACGGCACCCCGGTGCTGAACGACACCGCCGCCATTACCGTCAACGTCAACGACGTCAACGAGGCGCCGACGGCTAACGACGACACGTTCTCGATCGACGAGAACAGCGCCGGCGGGACGTCCGTGGGCACCGTGTCCGCGACCGATCCGGACGCCGGCCAGACCCTGAGCTACGCGATCACCGCGGGCAATACCAACACCACGTTTGCGATCGACTCGAGCACCGGTGCGATCAACCTGAACAACCCGCCGGGGGTCGACTTCGAGACCACCCCGACGACGTTCAACCTGACCGTCACGGTGACCGACGACGGCGCCCCGGTGCTGAACGATACCGCCGCGATCACGGTCAACGTCAACGACGTCAACGAGGCGCCGAGCGCGGTGAACGAGTCCTTTGCCGCCCAGTCCAACGTCGGCATCGCGCCCAACGCGATGAACGGCCTGCTGGCCAACGACAACGATCCCGACAGCGGCGATTCGCTGTCGCTGGCGGCGGCTAGCGTCGGCACCTTCTCCACTACCGCCGGTGGCAGCATCACGACCCTGGCCGACGGCAGTTTCACCTACACCCCGCAGGCCGGCGATGCCGGCGTGACGGACACCTTCGCCTATACGGTCCAGGACACCGGTGGGTTGACCGACAGCGCAACGGTGACCTTCAACGTCGACTCGAACACGATCTGGTTCGTCGATCTCGATGCCGGCACGATGGGTGACGGCACCCTGAACAATCCGTTCGACTCGTTGGCCGATCTGGACAACGGCGGTCCGGACGCCGACAGCTCGACGATTTTCCACTACACCTCGACGATGGGTACCCAGACCGACGCGCTGAACGATGACTTCGACCTGCAGGCCAACCAGTTCCTGATCGGCGAGGGCGCGACCGGCATCGGCACCATCAACGATCTGCGCATGTTTACCACCCATCCCCACAGCCCGACCCTGCCATCGATCGGCGGACCGGCAAACCACGCCATCACCTCCAGCGCCAACGGCGGGATCACACTGGCCACGGGCAACACGATCCGCGGAATCGATATCGGCAACACGGGCCTCGGCACCGGCATCACCGGCAACAACTTCGGGATCTTGACGGTGGCCGATGTCTCGATCTTCGGCACCGGGCAGGCCGTCGATCTGTCCACGGGCACGGCCTCCGTCACGTTCGATTCGATCAGCTCGGCCAACAGTGGGGCAGAGGGTCTTGTGCTGGATTCGGTTTCGGGAAGCTTTACCGTGTCCGGATCGACGTTGATTGAAAATCCGTTCGGGTTTGGCGTCAGTCTTCAGAACTCCCCTGCTGCGTTCTCTTTCGGCAATGTCACGGTGAACGCTCGCAACAGCGCTGGCGTGTTCATTAATGGCTTTACCGGCGGCGTCCAGAACGGTCAGTTCGGCACGGTGACGATCAATAATCAAAACGCGTCGGCGACCACTGCATTCGGTATCGATAACATCGTGACCCCCGGAAGCACTATTACTGTTGCCGGTGTCGTGATCGACAACAACGGTGCGAACAGTTCCGCGATTGCGCTTTCGAACAACGATGGCGCGACCATCAATATCAACGGCGGGAGCATCCAGAATGCCGCGGGCGCTGCGGTCAGCATATCCAGCAGCACCGGTAATGCAACGTACGCGGGAACAATTGCCAATACGTCAGGTCGCTCTGTTCAGGTTTTGAACAACGGCGTCGGTGTGACGACCCTCAGTGGCAACATAACCGACAGCGGCAGCGGGATCTTTGTTGACAACAATGATCAAGGCGGCATCGCAGCTACCAACTTCAGCGGCGTCCTGGATCTGAATACCGCAACGAATACTGCATTCTCCGCGACCAATGGCGGCATCGTCAGCGCCATCAACACCGGTAGCACGATCACCACTACGACCGGCATCGCAGTGCTCATCGCGGACACCACCATCGGCGTCTCCGGTGTAACCCTGCGCAGCGTCACCACCGCTGGGGCGAGCGCGAACACGGCGATCGCGCTTAGCAACACCGGCGCCGGTTCCTTCGAGGTGACAGGCACTGGCACCGTCGGCAGCGGCGGCACTATCGACAACAAGACGGCCGACGCCATCACCCTCGATAACACCGGCGGCAGTGTCACGCTGCGCGGCATGATCATCGAGGACATCGGCAGCACGGGCGTGATCGACAGCGAGCACGACGCGATCCACGGACAGACCGTGAACGGTGGCCTGGTGCTGGATGGCATGACCATCCGCCGGATCAGCGACATGGCGATTCATGGCGCGGCATTCCCGAGCGGTGACAGCGACACGGTGTGGAACGGGCTGACCATTACCAACTCCACGATCCAGGACACCAACCGCTACCACGTGGCGGGCGCGGGAGACACCTCGGACGAAGGCTCGGTGCGCATCCGTGGTCTGCGCGGCAATGCTCTGATCAGCGGCAACACCTTCCAGAACGGCGCCGAGCACCTCGACCTCTTTGCCACCGCAGGCACGCTCAACCTGACGGTGACCGGCAATGACTTCTTCGAAAGCTATAAGGAGTTCACTTCGGGGGGCACTGCTTCAGTGGGCAAGATGTGTGTCGACCTGACGGTTCAGGGTACGGCCGACGCGACGGTGGTCATCGGCGACCTCATTGATGCGGCGCTTGGCAACAACTTCCGGAATTGCCGGATCGCCTCGGTGCGCATCGGCAACGACAGTGGTGCCACCGGCACGGTCACGACGACGACGGCCAACAACTCCTTCCTGGTCACCGACCACTCCAGCGGCATCGGCGGTGACTTCGACTTCCCCATGGGCGGCGTCAAATACTCCACTCGTGGCGCGACGACCGCCGTCTTCGATGGCCGGATCTCCAACAACACCTTCACCGACGTCACAAATGCCGACGGCGGCGTCGGCAACGTGACCCTGGACATGGACCAGGGCGTAATCCAGGTGCTGGTGGACGGCAACACCTTCCACGCGCCAGGAAATGCCGCCTGGTTCGTGCGCGCCGACGGGACGTCCAGCTTCGACCTGCTGTTCGACAACAACATCTACCAGCGAGACGCATTTCCCTGCACTACCGACCCTTCATGCGGCGGTGGATTTTTCGGCCCGGGCCTCTTCAACCGTACCCAGGCGCAGAACGGCGCGGTGCTCGATGTCACCTACCGCGACGAGGCTTTCGCCCAGCATGACACCGGTTTCGATCCCGGAAATACGGTCGAAGTCCAGGCGTTGAACGTCGGTGGCGGCGGAACCGTTTGCGCTTCATTCACTGGCAACAGCGCGCCCCACGGTTACGCCCTGGAGGAGAGCGCAGGCGATCTCAACCTGTTCGACGGCCTCTCCGCAGTTACGGGTACGTGCCCGACGGCGAATTGCGTCACGGTGCTGGACGACAACATGAATACCGGCGGCGGCGGCAACCCGGCCGCCGATCCACCCACCGTCAGCGTTTTCGGGACGGTCGACATCGTCTCGCCAGCGTGCAGTCTACCGTCCGGGACCATTTTCTAGAGCCGGCTTGCCGCCGGTTCCGCTGATTCATTCCCCGTTGATCGGGGGGAGCAGCCAGAGGAGCAGAAAAGGAAATCGTCGGACCCTCCTGCGCCCTTTCAGCCGGCGCCTTCTTAGTAGAGGGGCCGCCGGCCGGTCGCCGAGCGGCGCCGGCCATCGTGAAGTCCGCGTAAAGTGATCTGTGCCCAGCACTGCGCGGCGCCGGGCGCGCCGCTAGAGGACTTCGGACAGTCGGAATGACAGGGGTTCCGGGGCCGCAAGCACAAGAGCGACGGCGGCGAACCGGCGACGTGCGTCCCCGTTCACCGCACCCGAACGACCGCATTCCCCCTCCGGCCAGCGGTATGGCCGGTGTCAAACGTAAAGGCGTTAGTGGCCATGTTTCAGGATGATTTTCGAATAGATAAAGGGGAACGGGCTTATCCCAAGGACCAGGCACACGGTGGTCGTTTTACGCAAACGCTTCAAGAAAGAACCTTCAAGGAGATCGCCAGCATGCTGGACAGGTTCAAGGACAAGATGCTCGAGTATGAAAAGATTGCGCGCAAGGAATCCGAAGCGCTTGAACTCAAACTCCGGGAGAAATTCGATGATCCGGTCGCGCAGCGGGCCGACTGGCATCACCTGAACAAGGGTTCCGGTTCCAGCTCCCAGGACAGGAAACTGGCTTCGGTTTCGGGCGACCGGTTGCGTGTTGTCAACACCCTTGGCGGCATGACCATTCCCCTGCTCGGGGCATTCGGTGGGATCGCTTTGGTCTGGATCGCAGTCGACAGCTATTTCCAGATCATCTCGAGCGGCAGCGAACCGATTTCCGCAAAGGCCTTTGCATTCCTGCTTGTCGTCGGCATCCTGATCATGGGACCGGCCTTTCTGGTACTTCGACCGCGCAACACGCTGACGTTCGACAAGTCAACCGGATATTTCTGGCGCGGTCGCAAGAGGCCTTCCGGCGATCCGGAAAGCGGCGATCTATTCAGGATGGAAAGGATCGAGGGCTTGCAGATTCCGCCACGCAAACACGTGCAGTTTCGAAACAACAACCAGGACAGAAGTTTTTACAGCTACGAGCTGAACCTGATACTGGACGACAACGAACGCATCAACCTGATGGACCACGGCGACCTGGTGGACATCCGGACCGATGCGATGAAGCTGAGCCAGTATCTGAACGTGCCGCTTTTCGACGCCAACCTCTGAGACTCTATATGGCTTGAGATAAGCCGTAGGAGCCTGCCCTGCAGGCGAGCTCTTTTGCCCCGAAAATCCTTCGCGAGCAGGGCTCGCTCCTACGCAATCTTGAATCGCGGCGAAGTGGCGCAGCAAACACTACAACGCGTCAAGCGTCCGGTCCAGTCCCTTCGCCAGCTTGTTCACCAGCTCGTCGATGCCGGCCTCGTCTATGATCAGCGGCGGGCAGATGGCCAGCGTGTCGCCCGGCAGTGCGCGCACGACCAGGCCTTCTTCCAGGCAGGCGGCGGTGGCCTTGAAAGCGATCTTGTCGGAAGGCTCGAAGCGGGTCTTGGTGGCCGTGTCCTTGACCAGTTCCAGGCCGGCGATCAGGCCGATGCCGCGGTAGTTGCCGATCAGCGGATGGTCTGACAACCCGGACAATTTCGACTGCAGGATTTCGCCCATCTTTGCGGCGTGTTCCATGATGCCGCGCTCTTCGTACAGCTCCAGCGTGCGCAACGCGACCGCCGCCGCGACCGGGTGGCCGGAATAGGTCAGGCCGTGGGCGAACATGCCGACGCCGATCGATGCCTGCTCGATGGCCTCGTACATGAACGGCGGAATGGCCACCGCCGAAATCGGCTGGTAGGCCGACGACAGCGCCTTGGCCATGGTCATGGTCGCCGGCTGGATGCCGTAGGTCTGGCAGCCGAACGGGTTGCCGGTGCGGCCGAACGCGGTGACGACCTCGTCGTCGATGAACAGTATTCCGTGCTCGCAAAGAATCGGCTGGATCTTGTCGAAATAGGTCTTGGGCGGCAGGATCAGCCCGCCGGCGCCCATCAGCGGCTCGGCGATGAACGCGGCGATGGTGTCGGCGCCCTCGCGCGCGATGACCTGTTCGAGTTCATTGGCCAGCCGGGTCGCGAAGTCCTCTTCACTTTCGCCTTCGTGCGCCTGGCGGTAGTGGTGCGGCTCGGTCAGGTGGACGATATCCGGCCCCGGCACGTCGAAATGCGCGTGGAACGGCGGCAGGCCGGTCAGCCCGGCGGTGGCCAGCGTGGTGCCGTGGTAGCCGCTCTTTCGCGAGATGATCTTCTTCTTTTCCGGTTTGCCGATGGCGTTGAAGTAATAGCGCGCAAGCTTGATCTGGGTGTCGTTGGCGTCCGAGCCGGAACAGCCGAACAGAAAGCGCGCGCCCTCTATGGGCACCCATTCCGACAGCTTGGCCGCCAGCTTGATCGACGGTTCGTTGGCTCTAGCTGCGAATAGCGGGCCGTAGCAGAATTTCTCCATTTGCTCGGCCGCGGCCTTTGCCAGCTCTTTTTCTCCATACCCCAGCGCGGTGCACCACAGCCCGGCCATGCCTTCCAGGTATTGCTTGCCGTGCTGGTCGTAGACGTAAATCCCCTCCCCGCGCGTCCAGATCAACGGATCGCTGTCGCGCACCTGATCCAGGTTGGAGGAAGGGTGGAAAAGAAAGCGTTTGTCCAGCGCCTCGAGGCCTTGGCTCATGGATATCGGTCCGGATGTACTCGGTATCATGATAACCGGGCACCCCCACGCATTGCGCTTGCATTCAGCCGTTTGACAGAGCGTTTTACGGCAGCAGCACCCGGCCCTCGCTCTG
>DATGCS010000085.1:0-4594 GCA_035311685.1 Wenzhouxiangellaceae bacterium | reverse complement strand
ATTCGCAGGAGTTTCCTTGATTGGGGATTGTTCCACGTGGAACAATCGTATCTGGCCGACTGGCGACGCTACAGTCGCCTGCTCCGCCAGCGCAATGCCGCCCTCCGCGCCCACGCGGCGCCGGCGTTGCTGGAAGCGTTGGAGCGGCCGATGGCGGAAGTGGCCGCGTCGGTGGAGGCCCTTAGGGAGAGTTACGCCACGTCTCTGCAAAATACGCTGGAAGCGCTGGAGTCAGACCTCGAGTTCCACGTGGACAGGATCGGATTGACCTATCGGCCCTCGGCGCGCACGGCCGACGAATACGTCGAGAAATGGCGCGCGACGCGGGAGCGTGATCTTGAGCAGGGCTTTACCCGTGACGGACCGCAACGGGGGGAACTGGCGATCCGGTCCGGCGACCGGATGGCGGCGCCGCGTCTATCGCGGGGCCAGATGAAGCTGGTCGCGTTGATGCTGAAGCTGGGCCAGATGCGCCTGGCTCACAGTGCCAAATGCGAACCGGTGTTGTTGCTGGACGATCCGGTGTCTGAGCTCGACAGCTACCACTTGGCGCGTTTGCTCGGCTGGCTCCGGGTGCAATCCAACCAGGCCTGGATCACGGCGGTTGACAGGATCGATGACAGCGATGCCGGACTGTTCCACGTGGAACAGGGCCAAATCCATGCAGTGTTATAATTGATCTAATCGATTCAACGCCGTTTCGGGCGCTGCCGCAGCATGCCTTCAGGCGCCCTTTTATCGACGACACAGCCAAAGGCAATTTTTGGCGATTGGCGTCTTCCGACCGGACTCGAGCATGACCGAAACTTATTCATCCGACAGCATCAAGGTACTCAAGGGGCTGGACGCGGTTCGCAAGCGTCCCGGCATGTACATTGGTGACACCGACGACGGGACCGGCCTGCATCACATGGTCTTCGAGGTGGTCGACAATTCCATCGATGAGGCCCTTGCCGGTCACTGCGACAAGATTACCGTGCGCCTGCATCCCGATGGCTCGGCCAGCATCACGGACAACGGACGCGGCATTCCGGTCGACATGCACCAAGAGGAGGGCAAGTCCGCCGCCGAAGTGATCATGACGGTCCTGCACGCCGGCGGAAAATTCGATGACAATTCCTACAAGGTGTCCGGCGGCCTGCACGGCGTTGGTGTTTCGGTGGTCAATGCTCTGTCAGAGCGCCTGGACCTGGTGATCCACCGCCAGGGCAAGCGCTGGACCCAGACCTACAGCATGGGCGTGCCCGAATCGCCGTTGGAGGCGACATCGGACAGCGACCAGACCGGGACGGAGATCCGCTTCCTGCCCAGCCGCCAGGTCTTTACCGACGTCGAATTCCATTACGACATCCTGGCCAAGCGGCTGCGCGAGCTGAGCTTCCTGAACTCAGGCGTCGCGATCGAGTTGATCGACGAGCGCACCGACAAGCGCGACCTGTTCGAATACGAAGGCGGCATCCGCTCATTCGTCGAGCACCTGGGCGCCAAGAAATCACCTTTGCACCCCAACGCGCTCCACTTCGAGGCCGACAGCAACAACATCACGGTTGAAGCCGCATTGCAGTGGACGGATGCATACCAGGAAAGCGTCTACTGCTTTACCAACACCATCCCCCAGCGCGATGGCGGCACACATCTGGCTGGATTCCGGGCGGCGCTGACCCGGACGCTCAACGGCTATATCGAGGAGAGCGGCCTGGCCAAGAAGGCCAAAATCCAGGTGACCGGTGACGATTGCCGCGAAGGTCTGATCGCCGTGCTTTCGGTGAAGGTGCCCGATCCCAAGTTCTCGTCCCAGACCAAGGACAAGCTGGTCTCGAGCGAAGTCAAGGCTGCGGTGGAAGCCACCCTGGCCGAACAACTGCGCGACTTTCTCCTTGAAAATCCGCAGGATGCGCGCACGATCATGTCCAAGGTCATCGAGGCTGCCCGGGCCCGCGAGGCTGCGCGCAAGGCGCGCGACATGACGCGTCGAAAAGGCGTCCTCGACATCGCCGGCCTGCCGGGCAAGCTGGCCGATTGCCAGGAAAAGGATCCCGCGCTCTCCGAACTGTTCATCGTGGAGGGCGACTCCGCAGGCGGTTCGGCCAAGCAAGGACGAAATCGAAAATTCCAGGCGATTCTGCCGCTAAAGGGCAAAATTCTGAACGTGGAGAAGGCGCGCTTCGACAAGATGCTGGGTTCGGCTGAAGTCGGAACGTTGATCACCGCACTGGGCACCAGCATCGGCAGGGACGAATTCAATATCGAAAAGCTGCGTTACCACCGTATCATCATCATGACCGATGCCGATGTCGACGGTTCGCATATCCGTACCTTGTTGCTGACGTTCTTCTACCGCCAGATGCCTGAATTGATCGACCGCGGCTACGTCTACATCGCCCAGCCGCCGCTTTACAAGATCAAGCAGGGCAAGCAGGAGTGGTACCTGAAGGACGAAAACGAACTGGTGCGCTACCTGATCGACCGCGCGCTGGACGGCGCCCGCTTGTTGCCGGGCAATGAGCAGCCCCCGGTTCACGGCGATGCGCTCAACACGCTGCTGACAGACTTCCATACTGCCAGCCTGGCCGCGGCCAGGCTGGAGCGTCGTCATGATGCCACCGTTATAGACCAGCTTGTTGATTTTGAACCGTTTTTACTGGATCCGGACTTCGATCGGGAAGGCTGGATGGCGCGCTTCCGGGCGCGCCTGGAAGCCGCATCTCCGGCCGGCGTGCGCTGGAACCTGACCGGCCTGGAAAACGGTGGTGTGGTCATCAGCCGCGTCAGTCAGGGCATCAGCCAGGATACGGTGCTGGACGCCGGGTTTTTCCTGGGCAGCGAATACCGGGCCATGGCCAGAATCGGCGGGATGGTCCACGACCTCATCGGCGAGGACGCGCGCATCGAGCGCGGCAATCAGCAGCACCCGGTTGGGCGGTTTACCGATGTCTACAAGTGGCTGATGGAGGAAAGCAAGAAAGGCCGCAGCATCCAGCGCTTCAAGGGCCTGGGCGAGATGAACCCGGATCAGCTCTGGGAAACCACCGTCAACCCGGATACGCGCAGGCTGCTGCGCGTGACGATCGAGGATGCTGTGGCCGCCGACGCGATATTCGCTACCTTGATGGGCAACGAAGTGGAACCCCGCCGCGACTTCATCGAGACCAACGCGCTCAATGTATCCAATCTCGATATCTGAGCCTCGCTGATTCACTTTACCCACCGCCATAAAACGGGCGGCTAACGCGAATTATTTTGCGGCCCGGTATTTCTTCAGTGAGTTTTCAAGCCCCGCCCTGAACTCCGCCTGCCCGTCAATGCGCTCGACCGATCCAATCACACCTTCGAGCGCGTCGGCGATCTTGCCCCCCTTGACGATGGCTTGGATGTTCTCGAGATTGCAGTCGTAGCGATTGGCCACGTCGGCCATGTTGCGCCGGTACTGGCGTTTGCGGCCGAACAGGCCCAGGTCCAGGTAGATGATGGCGTCCAACGCGCCCCCGGCACGGCGTATCTCCGCCTCGAAATCAGCCTGTCGCATGAATGCCCGATCGACCCGGTTGCGCGTCGGGGCCCACCGGTCGGGGCGTGCCGCAACCAGCACCAGTGGCCGCTCGACCTGCTTGAGTTCAGATAGCAGCGGCAGCCAGCGGGCCCGCGCCGGCTCGTCGGCGTTGCTAAGCAATTCCGCTTCGATCAGCAACGGCGGTTTCATGCTCGTCCAAGCTTCGCCACGTCGGCAATGCGAAGGAACAGCCCACGCAGCCGATTGAGAAGCGCGAGACGGTTGGCCCTCAGTGTGTCGTCGTCGACCATCACCATCACATCGTCGAAAAAGCTGTCCAACGCCGGCCGCAACCCGGCCAGGCGCTTCAGCACGGCTGGATAATCGCGTTTCACCAAGTGCTCATCAATGGCCGTCTCACCCTCAACAACTTCTTCGAAAAGCCGCCGTTCTGCATCGATCTGCAGCGAATCGGGGTCTATCTCCGATATTCCGGTTTCGCCGGCCTGTTCCAGCAGGTTGGCCGCGCGCTTGTTCGCCGCGATCAAGCTCTCGACGTCCGGATTGTCGGCAAACACCTGGACCGCCACGGCCCGGTCTACGAAGTCGGCCACCGGACTGTCAGCACCGGCCGTGACCGCGTGCAGCGTGTTGGTTTCTATGCCGCGTTCGCCAAGGTGCGAACGCAACCGTTCGTCCAGGAAACGCCGAATCTCGACGCGATTCTCCGCTGAAACCGATACCTGGGCTTTCAGGGCATCGGCAGCCTTGTCGATCAACGCGTCCAGCGAAAGCGGGCACCGCGACTTCTCGAGAATTCTCACCACGGCGAGCGCGGCACGCCGCAACGCGAACGGGTCCTTGCCACCTTTGGGTTTCTTGCCGGCGGCGAACACCCCGACCAGCGAGTCCATGCGATCGGCGACCGCCAGCGCCCGGCCGGCCGGGTCGCCGGGCAACTCGTCGCCGGCATGCCGCGGCAGGTAGTGCGACTCGATCGCTGTGGCCACCGCCGACGGCTCGCCATCGGCCTGCGCGTAGTAACGGCCCATGATGCCCTGCAGCTCGGGAAACTCCCCGACCATCTCGGTAAGCAGATCGCAC
>DATGCS010000084.1:0-5083 GCA_035311685.1 Wenzhouxiangellaceae bacterium | reverse complement strand
TTACCCACGAGCTGTACATGAAGGTCTACAAGGAACTCGGCCGCGCCGGGATCGAAATCCCGTTTCCGCAGCGGGATGTTTGGGTGCGGGATTCGGGGGTCGGTGCGGTCGATGAGGACTCGATGGACTCGCGGTGATCGGAAGCGGTGGTTCAGGTTTCAGGTGTTAGGTTTTAGGTGAATCCGGCGCCCCATCCCGAGATTGATCGATACGCCGGCTTCAATGTTTTTACCTAACATCTAACACCTAAAAACTAACCTGACTAGCGTCGTGTCTCAGTACCATGCTCAAGCCAACGGAGAATTTGCGCTGAAAGTCTCTGGGTCCCGTCCCGGATCAAGTCTCTGGGTCCCGGATCAGGTCCGGGACGACAACCAGGGGCAAGCTCCAACAATGTCGCCCCGGCCTTGAGCCGGGGTCCAGTGGCTTTCTCGGCGGGTAATGACACGGCGCGAGAACGCTACTCAGACACGACGCTAGTCAGGTAAGTTTTAAGTTTCAAGTTTTAACTTGAAATCAAAAAGACGGCTGCACCCGGCCGGGTGCGAAAACCCGGCCTACAACCCCCACCAGGCCAGTACATGGGCCTTCATCAACTCCTCGCGATGAGGTTCGACCATTTCGCGCGTGGTTTCCGGCACGCTCGCCTGGAACTCGCCGGACGCATTCGGATTGGCCGCGACAGCCGCCACGGCAACGCTTTCGCCGATGGCGCGATAGACCTGGTCGCGTACCCAGTTGTATTCCTGCAGCGAGAAATTCTGGTCGTTTATCGCTTCGACCTGCGCGCGCTTGGCGTCGATCAACAAGTCGCTGAGATCGCCGTAGGCACCCATCATATCGCTGACGCCGGCCTGACCGCCGCGTTCGTCGATTTCCTTTTCCAGGGCATCGTACTTCGATTGCAGTTCTTCCAGCCTGCCTTCGAGTTCACTGCGCATCTGGCGCTGAGCCGCCAGGAAGCGCTGGAAGGTGTCCTCGCCGAGTTCGCCGTCGACCGGCGGTGTATAGCCTGCCCGGTTGTCTATGGATTCGTTGAGCTCTTCGAACTGCGGAGCAAGCTTTGCCACGCCTTGCACCGCATCTATGCCGGCAGAAATGTCATCGCCGAACTTGAACCAGACCACGCCAACGCCGGCCACCGTGAGGATCACCAGCACCGCAGCACAGCCAATCGCGAAATTTTTCATCTTGCATTTCTCCCTTCATCGACCCTCATGGGCCTACCGGATAGTTGAGACCGAACTACTCCCTTTTACGGCGTTGAACCGCGAAACACGCCACCCGTCTACCGAGTTCGCGCAGTGAACGCGCGATTCATCAGCGCCGTTCTTGGATGACGCTACCGTTGGCCGGATCGATGCCCCGAAGTTTCAAAACTGCGCGCGCATCTTCGGCGTCACGTTCGAACCAGGCCCGGGCCGACCCCAGCCTGAAGGTGTAGCCCCAGCGATCCATATCCAGCATGCAGCGCTCTGCGCTGTAGCCATCAATCCTGTCGGCCAGCAGGATCTGCAGGTAGCACACTGCGTTTTCCTCATCGTAATCGCCGCCCGCATCGGTGTGCAGCGATTCGCGGCGATCGGCGTCCATGCAGATGTAGTGACACGATTCGTGCAGGATCGAATGCAACGGCGTATCGGCACGCGCATATAGACGGTTGTCGATCAGGCCGGCTTCGTCGTCGCCCCAGTAGCTGCCGGGGATCGACTCGGCGACCGGCACATGAACCAGCGTCAACCCGAATTCGGCGAGCAGCGCGTCAACCGACGCCTGATCGGCCGATTGCCACCGGACAACGTCCGGCGCCTGGTCAACTGACGGTCCACTCATCTCGCCCATCCCTCGAAAGAAACGTGACTTCCCGCCCATATCGCCGGGGTCTGTAAACAACTACAATTATGACATTCTCGGTAAAGAACCGCCCCATGCGAGAGATCCACCCGACAAACTGGCTGCGCTACGCCGGCATCGCCACATGGCTGCTGGTCGCGGCGACGCTGATGTTGCTGCCGCTGATCGCACGAGAAGACGTCGATGCCGCGCGCATTTTCGGCTGGTGGTCGGCGGCCCTGCTGTTCATCCTCGCATTCCTGCATCCGGCGGCACGACTCAGGACGCTGGCGCCGTTATGGAAACGGCTTGTCGTGATGACGGTCATGACCGCTTCGGTGTTCGCGCTCAGCTACTTTACGCGCTCGTCGCTGGGCGTCATTCTTTCGACCATCGTCGCCGGCATCCTGCCGTGGATTCTGCCGCGCCTCATCGCCACGGCCTGGCTGTTGGGCATTGCGCTCGCATTCTCGGTCTGGGCCGCGATCCTGCCGCAGTTCGGCCTCGCCTATGCGCTGCCGCAGCTGATGATGACGCTGGGCCTGATGCTTTTCGCCTACGCCGCATCGATGCTGGCGCTCAACCAGTTGAAGGCACGCGACGAGCTCCGGCGCGTCAACTCGGAACTGCGCGCCACCCAGTCGCTACTGGCCGAGAACACGCGCATTGCCGAACGCGTGCGCATTGCGCGCGAGTTGCACGACCTGATCGGTCATCACCTGACAGCACTCAGCCTCAACCTGGAAGTCGCCAGCCATACCGCCGAGGGCAAGGCCAAGGAGCACGCCCAGCGCGCCGGTTCGATTGCCCGGCTGCTGCTGTCGGACGTGCGCGAAGTGGTCAGCGACATGCGCCAGGGAGACCGCGTCGATCTGCGCGAAGCCATTCGCGAACTGGCGTCCGGTGTGCCCGAGCCGACAATCCATCTCGACATTCCCGACGAGCTCTCACTGACCGACCCCAAGCGCGCCCAGATCCTGCTGCGCTGCGCCCAGGAAGTCATCACCAATGCCGTCCGGCACGCCCAGGCCCGCAATCTCTGGATTCGTCTCGCCGCCGATGACGAAGGGCTGCGGCTGGAAGCACAGGACGATGGTCGCGGCGCAATCGAACTGTTGCCCGGCAACGGCCTGACCGGCATGCGCGAGCGCATCAAGGAGCTGGGCGGGCGGCTGGAAATCATGACGCGGCCGGATTCCGGCTTCCGCATCAACGCCTGGATGCCCCCGGAGACGCCCGCTTGAATACACCGGCATCGTCCACCACCCTTTCTACTGCGCCGCCGCCAGGCCCCGCATCTGAAGCGTTTCACTCGGTCGCGAATCCTCACCGTAGCTTTGGCTACAGGCCCTCTCGGGCCGGTCGGTGCGACCTGCGGTCGCCTGGCTTGAGCTGCGCGTACACGCACGCGCAAGCGGGTCGCGAAACGCTCCATCTACGCAACCTGACGACGCCTCGCTACGAAAGGGTGGTGAACGATGCCGGTTAACGCTAACAATATTTCCAAAATCAGGGTCATGCTGGTCGACGACCAGACCCTGGTGCGCCAAGGGGTGCGGTCGCTGCTGGAGCTCGCCGACGACATCGAGGTCGTGGCCGAGGCCTCCGACGGCGTCGAGGCCGTGGCGATGGCGCCCGAGGCGGCGCCCGACGTGATGCTGCTGGACATCCGCATGCCGCGGAAAAACGGTCTGGAAGTCCTCAGGGAACTCCACGAAGCCGGCAATCTGCCGCCGACCATCATCCTGACGACCTTCGACGAGGACGACCTGGTGCTCGACGGCATCCGCACCGGCGCCCGAGGCTACCTGCTCAAGGATGTTTCGCTGGAAGAACTGGTCGGCGCCGTGCGCCGCGTGGCCGAGGGCCAGACCATGGTCAAGCCGGCGGTGACCGAGCGCCTGTTGGCCGGACTGGGCAAATCAAGGCTCGACTTTTCCAGCCTGGACCGTCCGGATCCGCTGACCGAACGAGAAACCGAAATCCTGCGCCTGATGGCGGGCGGCTATTCCAACAAGGAAATCGCCAACGCGCTGAACGTCGCCGAGGGCACGGTCAAGAACCACGTCTCTTCGATTCTCTCCAAGCTCGGCGTGCGCGACCGCACCCGCGCGGTGCTCAAGGCGTTCGAGCTTGGGACGATCTAGGTAGGGGACCTCTGGATAACCCGGCGTGGGCTCGTTTTGCCGGAGAAGCCGCATCTGGTGCGTTGCGCGCCTCGGCCGTAGCTAAGGCTACTGTCACTCGCCTCGCCCCACACGATCTGCGGCTTCTCCGACAGAAACGTGCTCCACGCCGGGCCATCCAGAGGGCCCCGGTCGCCGATGCGCGGCGCTGTTTTAAGTTTTAAGTTTCCTGACTAGCGTCGTGTCTCAGTACCATGCTCAAGCCAATGGAAAATTTGCGCTGAAAGTCTTTGGGTCCCGGATCAGGTCCGGGACGACAACCAGGGGCAAGCTCCACCAATGTCGGCCCGGCCTTGAGCCGGGGTCCAGTGGCTTTCTCGGCGGGTAATGACACGGCGCGAGAACGCTACTGAGACACGACGTTAGTCAGGTAAGTTTTAAATTTTAAGTGTTAGGTGTCTGCATCGGCGCCGGTATCGCCACTCTCATCCTGACCGCGCGCTTTGCCTGCTTAAAACCTGACACTTAAAACCTAAAACCGCGCATGTCATCCAGGCTCCCGTCCTGCAAGCGCCCTTGCCTTCCCGGAAACCCGAAACCGGAATCCGTAAACCGGCGCGCAAGCGCCTGCGCGTTACCTGTCGGCCCGGCGCCGGAGGAAGTTCAACAGGTCAACGCGGGTGATCAGGCCGAGGAACTTTTCGCCGTCCAGCACAATGGCGACCAGGTCGCGGTTGAAGATCGGCAGCAGGGTGTCGATGGGATCGGTGACCTGCACCGATTCCAGCTCGGTCACCATGGCCGAACTGATCGGCTCCTCGAAACGGTCTTCCTGGTTGTAGATGGCCAGCAGCAGATCCGATTCGTCGATGATTCCCACGATGCGTCCTTCTTCGAGCACCGGAAGCTGGGATACGTCGTAGAGTTTCATCCGCTTGTAGGCGTTGGAAAGCGGTTCATCCGGACGCACCACGATCGCATCGTGTTTCTCGACCGGGCGCGCAATCAGGTCGCGGAGGTCGCCGTGCGATTCGATATCCAGGAAGCCCTGCTCGCGCATCCAGTAATCGTTGTAGACCTTGGACAGGTACTTGTTGCCGGTATCGCAGACCAGCGTCAGCACC
>DATGCS010000083.1:0-7266 GCA_035311685.1 Wenzhouxiangellaceae bacterium | reverse complement strand
CCGGTCATCAATTGCATCGTCTTCGGCCAGTACCGCAAGATGGTTGACGCCACGCTGGCGCATTTCGGCCCCAGGCGCGAGACCGGCTCGACCGTGCTGATCGCCTCGGCCTACGGCGATCTCGTGCCGAAGCTTGCAGCGCGATTGGGCGACAACCCGTTGACCGTGCTCGATGTCGCGCCTATCCAGCTGGGCCTGGCCGACGCCAAGCTGCGCGAAGCCGGCCTGCGCGACAACGCCGATCTGCATTTGATGGACGCCGAGGCGCTTGACTTCGGCGACAACCAGTTCGATTCAGGGCTGATGTTTTTGCTGCTCAACGAGATGCCGTCGGACGCGCGGCGGCGAGCGCTGGAGCACGCCATCAGGGTCATCAAGCCGGGCGGACAACTGGTGATCACCGAGTACGGCGCGCTGGGCAAGGAACACCTGTTGCACCGGTTCCCGCCGCTGCGCTGGATGGTGATGCAGATCGAACCCCATCTCGACTCGCTGTGGCGCAACAACCTGGCCGAAATGGTCGACGGTTGCGCGCGAGCATCCGGCAAACGCGCGGTTCTGACCGACCGGGCACTCATCTTCGACGGGTTCTATCGCGTCAAGCGGTTCAGGATAGAGGGTCCCGACTGATGCCGGCCAGTCGCCTGCCGGCACGACTGGATCTCATGCAAAGCGCCAGCGGCGTGTTTCTCGCGCTGTTCATGTGGCTGCACATGTTTTTCGTGTCGTCGATTCTGCTGGGCAAGGATGCGTTTTGGCACGTCGCCCGGTTCTTCGAGGGCTATCACATCTTCGGCAAGCCTTACCCGATACTGGTCAGCGGCGTGGCGCTTTTCGTGTTCGCGATGTTCATCTTTCACGCCGCTCTTGCGATGCGAAAGTTTCCGGCCGATTATCGAGAATACAGCGCATTCCGCAAGCACGCCGGCGAATTGAAGCACGGCGACACCACGCTGTGGTTCGTCCAGGTCTATACCGGGTTCGCGATGTTCTTCCTCGGGTCGGTTCATCTGTACACCATGATGACGCGCCCCGAATCGATCGGTCCGTACGGGTCGGCCGACCGCGTGGTCACCGACTGGTTCTGGCCGCTGTACCTTTTGCTGTTGTTTGCAGTGGAACTGCACGGCTCCATCGGCCTGTATCGCGTCGCGGTCAAATGGGGCTGGCTTGAGGGGCGCAACCCGGCCGCCACCCGGCGCAAAATGAAGCGGGCCAAGTGGCTCATTACAGTCTTTTTCCTGACCCTGGGTCTGTTGTCGCTGGCGGCCTACATCAAGATCGGCATCGAGCATCGCGACGATTATCGCGACGATTATCGCGACAATCGCGGCGAGCATTATGTGCCGCCCAGCGTTGAAGAATCACTGGAGTCGCGCCAATGAAACTGGTCTATACCGACGTGCTCGTCATCGGCGGCGGCCTGGCCGGTCTGCGCGCCGCGATTGGCGTGAAGCGGCGCGGCATGGATACCGTCGTGCTCAGCCTGGTGCCGGCCAAGCGATCGCACTCGGCCGCGGCCCAGGGCGGCATGCAGGCCAGCCTGGCCAACAGCGCCATGGGCACGGGCGACAACGAGGATGTCCACTTCGAGGATACGGTCAAGGGCTCCGACTGGGGCTGCGATCAGGAAGTCGCGCGCATGTTCGTCCACACCGCGCCCAAGGCCATTCGCGAGCTGGCCGGGTGGGGTGTGCCGTGGAACCGGGTGCGCTCCGGCGAACGCGAAGCGGTGGTCAACGCAGAAAAGATCACCATCACCGAATCGCCCGAAGCGCACGGCCTGATCACCGCGCGCGATTTCGGCGGGACCAAGAAGTGGCGCACCTGTTACACCTCCGACGGTACCGGCCACGCGATGCTGTTCGCGCTGGGCGACCAGTCGATTGCCAACGGTATCCCGGTGATGGAGCGCAAGGAAGCGCTGGCGCTGATTCATGAAGGCGGACGCTGCTACGGCGCCGTCGTTCGCGACCTGGTCACCGGCGAGCTGACCTCGTTCGTCGCCAGAGCCACGGTGATCGCCACCGGCGGCTACGGCCGGATCTACAAGGTCTCGACCAACGGCATTATTTGTGAAGGCACCGGCATGGGCATCGCGCTGGAGACCGGCGTGGCCGAGCTGGGCAACATGGAGGCCGTGCAGTTTCATCCCACCGCCATCGTGCCGGCAGGCATCCTGACCACCGAAGGCTGCCGCGGCGACGGCGGGCTGCTGCGCGATGTCGACGGTCATCGCTTCATGCCCGACTACGAACCCGACAAGAAGGAGCTGGCCTCGCGCGACGTCGTGTCGCGGCGCATGACCGAGCATATGCGCAAGGGCAAGGGCGTCAAGTCGCCCTACGGCGATCACCTGTGGCTGGATATCAGCGTGCTCGGCCGCGCGCACGTCGAAAAGAACCTGCGCGAAGTCAAGGACATCTGTCATTACTTCCTGGGCATCGATCCGGCCGTCGACTGGATTCCGGTGCGACCCACGCAGCACTATTCCATGGGCGGCATTCGCACGCGCCACACCGGCGAAAGCACCACGCTCAAGGGCCTGTTCGCCTGCGGCGAGGCCGCATGCTGGGACCTGCACGGGTTCAACCGCCTGGGCGGCAACTCGGTGGCCGAAACGGTGGTCGCAGGCATGATCGTCTCGGAATTCATTTCCGATTTCTGCCAGTCGGATGACAGCGAAATCAGCATTCCCACCGCGCTGGTCGGCGAGTTCCACGACCGGGAACAGGCAAGACTGGACGAATTGCTTGCGTCGAAGGGCAGCGAGTCTGTCAGCGACATTCGCCGCCGGATGGAAGAGATCATGATCGACAAGGTCGGCATCTTCCGCACCGGTGCCGAACTCGACGAGGCGGTCGACGAGCTTCAGGACCTGCTGGTCCGCTCGCGCCGACCCGGGCTGGAAAGCGACGTGCACGGCGCCAACCCGGAGCTGGTCGCGGCCTACCGGCTGCAGAAAATGCTCAAGGTCGCCCTGTGCGTGGCGCTGGGCGCGCGAGAACGCACCGAAAGCCGGGGCGCGCACTCGCGCGAAGACTATCCCCGGCGCGACGACGCCAACTGGCTCAAGCGCACGCTCACGACCTGGAAGAACGAAAACGATACGCTGCCGACAATCGACTATGAACCGCTGGATGTCGTCAGCATGGAATTGCCGCCCGGCTTTCGAGGCTACGGGCAGGCCGACCACCACGATCACCCCGATACCGAACGCCGTGCGAGCGAAGTCACCGCCATTCGGGAGCAATTCGAGGATGCCGACCGATTCGAGATCCAGAACCGGCTGATGCCGTACAGACACTTGCTGCCGGAACGCTACCGCGAGAAAAACGAACGTCTTGAAGAACCCGTTGAAAAGACACGATAAATGAATTCACGCATCGTAGGCGCCTGCCTTGCAGGCGAACATCCCCGGAACCCAGCACGGCTGATGCAAATATGAACAAATCAACCGACCAGGCAACCGGCAGACAGACGCAGACCGGAGTTTCTGACCAGAGCGCACGCCGTCTGACCGTAAAAATCCTCCGCCACAATCCGCAGGATCCGGCCTCGGAACCTCAATTCGAGAGCTACCAGCTCGACGAGGCGCCGGGCATGACGCTGTTCATCGCGCTCAATCAGATCCGCGACGAGCAGGCGCCTTCGCTGCAGTTCGATTTCGTGTGCCGGGCCGGCATATGCGGCAGCTGCGGCATGCTGATCAACGGCCGGCCCGGCCTGGCCTGCCGCACCCTGACCAGCAAGCTGGCGCCCGAAATCACGCTTGCGCCGCTGCCGGTGTTCAAGCTTATCGGCGACTTGTCCGTGGATACCGGCGCCTGGGCGCGCGAAATGGGCGAGCGTCTTGAAACCTGGGTGCATCAGGAAAGCGAACCCGACATCGACCGACTCGAAGAGCGCATGGAACCCGACCGGGCCGAGGAAATCTACGAGCTCGACCGTTGTATCGAGTGCGGCTGCTGCATCGCTGCCTGCGGCACGGCGCGCATGCGCAAGGATTTCGTTGGGGCCGCCGGCATCAACAAGATGGCGCGCTTTCGGCTGGACCCGCGCGACGAACGCAGCGATGAAGATTTTTACGAACTCGTCGGCAGCGACGACGGTGTATTCGGCTGCATGACCTTGCTCGGCTGCAACGACGTCTGTCCGAAAGAGCTTCCGCTCCAGACCCAGCTGGCGTTCATGCGGCGCAAGATGGTTTCGGTCAAATAGTCAGGCCGGTTCGCGGATATCTGCGGGATGTTCGCCGGCCGAACTGGCCCCGAAAGGGATTTTGTCCTATCATCGGGCCCGAGGGCGGCATCACGCCGTTCACTTGAGTCGATACATCGGCCGACGACGCGTGCCACCGAACCAGGGAGCAAACATGACCACGTTCAGGCTTATTTCGACGGCTCTCGCGTTGGGCGTCGCTGTGTTCGCTTCGAATCCCGCAGCCGATGCCCAGGCACCCGGTGTGGCCGACCGCTGTTTCGGCTGTCATGGCAAGGATGGCGTCACCGATAATCCGGACATTCCCACGATTGCCGGCGTGGGCGACTTTTATATTGAAAACCAGCTCACGATATTCGCCGAGAAAGCGCGACCCTGCGTTGTCGACTTTCTGCCCGATTGGGATGCCGTTGACAAGTGCGCCCTGATCGGGGCACTGTCGGAGAGCCAGCGGGCGGCGCTGGTCGAATATTTTGCCGGGCTCGACTTCGAGCCGTTCGAACAACCGGTCGATGCGGCGCTGGCCGAACGCGGCGCAGTCATTCATGCGGAAAATTGCGAACGCTGCCATACCGAAAACGGCACGGTGTCAATGGACGATTCGGCCATTCTTGCCGGGCAACCGAAACAGTATCTGGCCCGCCAGCTGCGGCATTTCAGGGCCGACAAGCGGTGGCAGCTGGAAAGCATGGCAGCAGAAATCGAAGATCTCGAGGACGACGACATCGACGCGCTGGTGAATTTCTACGCCGGCGCCGGGCATTGACCGGGTGCTTCCCATGCACCTGCTGACCGAGCGCTCAAGATGACTCAAGGCAGCGGTAAACTCCTGGACTTCGAAACACTGCGGAAAAGTTGCCGCCGGTGCAGCGTCCTCGAGCTCTGCCTGCCTGCACCGCTCGAAGGCGCCGATCTTGATCGCCTGGGCGGGATGCTCTGCTCCCGCAGCTACAAGCCGAACCAGCACGTTTACAACACCGGCGACCGATCCGGCAACATTTACATCGTCCGAACAGGCTCGTTGAAGTCCTGGGTCACCACCATCCACGGTCATGAGCAGATTCTCGGGTTTCATTTACCCGGCGAGATCTTCGGCCTGGACGGGGTCGATGCATTTCAATACCAGAGCGGTGTCCAGGCGCTGGAGCCATCCGAGCTTTGCCTGTTGCCCTATGACGCGCTCGAGACTATCGCCTCCCAGGTGCCGAGCCTGCATCGGCAATTGCTGCGCGTGATCAGCCGCGAGATTGTCATCGAGCACGAACACGTCATGATGATGAGTTCGCGGCCGGCGATCGAGCGCGTCGCCCTGTTCGTCCAGGTGCTGGCCCAGCGCGAAGCGCTGCGGGGGCAGCCTCCGCAGCTGCTGAAATTGACCATGTCGCGTGCCGATATCGCCAGCTATCTGGCGCTGGCCAACGAAACCGTGAGCCGGATGCTTTCCAGGCTCGAACAGAGCGGCCTCATACGCGTTACTCATCGCAAGCTCGAAATCCTCGATCCCGAGGGCCTGATCGAGATCACCGGGGAATACCCGGTATCGCTGCGCCTGGCCGATTGATTATCTCGCGTTGCCGCGGCGCCGCTCGGCGAGACGCAAATCGCCTATGCGATAACGTTCCAGCATGCGCCACGCGCGGGCGCTATGGTCCGAGCTGTCGCCCTTGGTCCGCATACCCTCTGTTGCTTCACGTCCGCACCAGGGCTCCAGCACCGCCGGCGGGGCCGGGTGGCGCGGTACGTAATCGCTAACGTCGTAGACCACGCCCTCGATGACCATCCAGCAATCCTCGAGCGTGGCGTGTTTCGCCACCTCCGACAGCGAATATTCGGCCGGTTCAGCGCTCGCGGGGGCATCACGTCGCACTTGTTCGGCAGAATCAGGCGCCAGCGCATTGATGAGCACCAGCGTGCCGATGGCTGCCCAGAATGCGATGAAAACCGTGTAGACGAGTTTCTTCATAACAACTCGAATTCTTCGATATGGATATTCTTGCGGCCCGTTCCGGCGCCGATCAGCAAGCGCCGGGCGAGGCTGTTCAGCCCGGGCGGGCCGCAGATGAAGGCCTCGCGTTCGGCCAGGTCCGGCACGCAGGAATCGAGGAACCCGGAATCAAGCGGCCCCTGGCGATAGAAGAAATGCGGGATCACTTTGAAATCGTCGATCTCTTCGGCGATGGCGTGCAATTCATCCAGAAATCGAGCCCGCGCCTCGTCCTGCACGCAGTACACCAGGCGAACATCACACCGGCGCTGCCTTCCGTGCAGCCAGCGTGCCCGGCCGAGAAAAGGCGTGATCCCGATGCCGCCGGCAATCCAGAGCTGTTTTTCGGCGGCGCGATCGGGGAAGAACCTGCCGTATGGACCTTCGATGGTTACGCGGCTGCCGGGCTGTATTGACTGAAGCGCGCGACTGGCATCTCCCAGGTCCTTGATCGCGATTCGCAGCCCGTCCTCGTCCGGCGACGAAGAGAGCGTGTAGGGGTGCTCCTCACCGTAGCCGGCCGAAAGACTCCGGTCGAAAGGCGCCATGTAGACGAACTGGCCGGCATCGTACCTGAGCCGGCGACGACCCGCCGGTTCCAGCACAAGTTCGACCAGGTTGTTGGCCACGGCAACCACCTGCGCGACCCGGTACCTGAGTCTTCCGATCCGACGCGAGAACACGAAGCGCCAGGCCACGGCACCGACCGCCAGCGATGCAAGCATCAGCCACAGCCATTTATCGGCATCGGCGGGCCACGTGCGGCCATACTGCCAGGCGTGCACCAGGGCCAGGATGACCGCTGGGCCGGCCAGTCGGTGCAAGACCTTCCAGCGCCGATAATCGGGATGGCCGAAGAACGCGAAGCTGGGCGCCAGGAAGACCATCATCATCAGCAACGCCAGCCAGCCGCTCCAGATCTGCCACTCGTCGAATGGGGGAAAAAGCAGGGCGACCGCGACATCCAGGCCTTCGCTCGATGACGAAAGCGCCAGCAGCACCGGGTGCGCCAGCAGGAGCACCAGGCTGCCGGCGCCCAATCGGTGATGGGTTTTCCAGAG
>DATGCS010000082.1:0-4593 GCA_035311685.1 Wenzhouxiangellaceae bacterium | reverse complement strand
GCCGAACCGGGCGCGATCCGTCCGGACGGGTCGGCCTGGGACGCCATGGCGCTGCGCGAGGTGCAGGACTGGATCATTCGTCCGCAGCTGGCGCAGGTGCCCGGCGTGGTCGAGATCAACACCATCGGCGGCTTCGACAAGCAGTATCACGTCGCGCCGGACCCGGCGCGCCTGCTGCGCCACGGCGTCACGCTCGAACAGGTGGTCACGGCGCTGGAACGCAACAACGCCAATCGCGGCGCGGGTTTTATCGAACGCAACGGCCAGCGTCTGCTGGTTCGCTCGCCGGGCCAGTTGCAGACCCTCGAAGAGATCGGACAGGTCGTCGTGGCTCGCCACGGCAGCGTGCCCATCCGCGTCGATGATGTGGCGGAAGTGGCGATCGGCCGTGAACTGCGAACGGGTGCTGCCACGCGCGACGGCAAGGAAACCGTGCTGGGCAACGTGATGATGCTCAAGGGCGAGAATTCCCGCGTTGTCGCGCGCGACGTGGCCGAGCGTCTCGAATCGGTCAAGCCGTCGCTGCCTGACGGCGTCAGGGTCGAAGCGGTCTACGACCGGACCAGCCTGGTCGACAAGACCATCGCCACGGTTCGCACGAACCTGCTCGAAGGCGCCTTGCTGGTCGTCGTCGTGCTGTTTGCGCTGCTGGGCAACGTGCGCGCGGCGCTGATTACCGCCGCGGTCATCCCGCTGGCGATGCTGGCGACCCTGACCGGCATGCTGCAGGCCGGCGTGTCGGCCAACCTGATGAGCCTGGGTGCGCTGGACTTCGGCCTGATCGTCGACGGGGCGGTGATCATCGTCGAGAACTGCGTGCGGCGGCTGGGGCAGGCCCAGCGCGAGGCCGGTTCGGTACTGCCGCTTCGCGAGCGCATGCACCTGGTCTTTGATGCCACCAACGAGGTGATCCGTCCCAGCCTGTTCGGCGTGGCGATCATCACGCTGGTCTATATCCCGATCTTCACGCTTACCGGTGTCGAAGGCAAGATGTTTCACCCGATGGCGGCCACCGTGGTCATGGCCCTGGTCGCGGCCATGGTGTTTTCGGTCACTTTCGTGCCCGCCGCGGTCGCGATATTCATGCGCGGACCGGTGAGCGAACGCGAGAATAGATTGATAGCGAGCCTGAAGTCGGTCTATCGTCCGGTCCTCGAGTTGGCGCTGCGCTGGCGCGTGATCGTGCTGGCCGCCGCGGTCGGCCTGGTGCTGGGCTCGGCCTGGCTGGCCAACAACATGGGCCGGGAGTTCATTCCGCAGCTCGACGAAGGCGACATCGCGCTGCATTCGATGCGCATTCCGGGTACCGGGCTGGCGCAGGCGATCGAAATGCAGAAGGCGATCGAAGCGCGGCTGCAGGCGTTTCCCGAGGTCGACAAGGTGTTCGCCCGCAGCGGCACACCCGAGGTCGCGACCGACCCCATGCCGCCCGGCGTGGCCGACAACTTCGTCATCCTCAAGCCGCGCGAGGCGTGGCCGGATCCCGACAAGCCCAAGGCCGAACTGGTCGAGGAACTGGAAGCCGCGATCACGCAGTTGCCGGGCAACAACTACGAGTTTACCCAGCCCATCGAGATGCGGTTCAATTCGCTGATCTCCGGGGTCCGCGCCGACCTGGCCATCAAGGTCTTCGGCGACGATCTGGACACGCTACTGGATACGGCCAACGAGATTCTGGCCGAAGTGCAACGGATCGAAGGTGCCGCCGACGCCAGCGTCGAGCAGGTCGGCGGCCTGCCGATGCTGGCCGTCGTGCCCGAGCGCGAAGCGCTGGCCCGCTACGGGCTGAACGTCGAGGATCTTCAGGACCTGGTGGCCACCGGCATCGGCGGCCGTCAGGCGGGATTGATCTATGAGGGCGATCGGCGCTTCAAGCTGATGGTGCGCCTGCCCGAGGACTGGCGACGCGATCCCGAGGGGCTGGTCGACCTGCCGGTTCCGCTCCCGCAAGGCGGCTACGTACCGTTGGGCGAGGTGGCGCGCATCGAGCTGAGTCCCGCCCCGGCCCAGATCAGCCGCGAGAACGGCAAGCGCCGAGTGGTGGCCATGGTCAATGTTCGGGATCGTGATCTCGGCGGCTTCGTCGAAGAGGCGCGACAGCGCATCGCCGAAAATGTCGATCTGCCCGACGGCTACTGGCTCGACTACGGCGGCACCTTCGAGCAGCTGGAATCGGCCGGCCAGCGGCTTGCGCTCGTGGTTCCGGTCACCCTGGCGATCATCTTCGGCATGCTGTTGCTGGCGCTGGGGTCGGTCCGCGACGCGGCGATCATCTTCACCGGCGTGCCGCTGGCGCTGACCGGCGGCGTGCTGTCGCTGTGGGTTCGCGGCATGCCGCTGTCGATCTCCGCGGCGGTCGGGTTCATCGCGCTGTCGGGCATCGCGGTGCTCAACGGGCTGGTGATGGTCGCCTTCATCCGCGACCTGTGGCAGCGCACCGGCGACCTTTCCCATGCGGTCATGGAAGGCGCGATGACCCGCCTGCGGCCGGTGCTGATGACCGCCCTGGTGGCCAGTCTCGGCTTCGTGCCCATGGCGCTGAACACCGGCACCGGCGCCGAGGTCCAGCGGCCGCTGGCCACCGTCGTCATCGGCGGCATCGCGTCATCAACACTGCTGACCTTGCTGGTGGTCCCGATTCTTTACCTGTGGGTGCATCGCGGAAGCTCGTTGAACCGGGTCGCAAAAGCCTGACAAACAATGCCGGGACTGCCCGGTCTTGAGACAGCGAGCGACTTTGCTTAACAGAACTTAGAAAATCCAACCCCAGGCCGCGCTTCGCCGGCGCGCGGCGTGGCGCCGCTCGTGTCGGCACAGAATGCACGGGTACATGAGGATGCCTCGCCGCTTGATTGACTACGATTGCGCTGAACTGGGCAAAATCCGCCCTGCTGAGGGCTGCAACCGGGTTCAAACACCGCACTGGCGCGGTCCTGGATATTTCTGGAATTTAGGAAATAGGGCGGTAATACTTCATTATACGCCTCGACCGTCCAGCGCCACCAGTCCTCGTTTTCGTCGTCCAGGCGCGGGTCCGCCATGCCTAATTCCTCGACGTTGCAACGCGCAGACTCCAGAAATGAATCATTCTCGGAGTGATAACCATCGAATGGCAGGAACGCGCTGAAGTCGCAGAATTCATCCCAATCGACGCTCATGGGAAATCCGCAAGCCGGGCAGACGACCCACCAGTCCCACAGGCGGGAAAGATTTCGCGACCATTTGAATCGTTGATCGGGCGTCATTTCAGTGCGGGCGCACATTGATCTCGGGATTATTAGAACACAGCACCCGGTAGTTCAGAATTCCGATTCGTCAGCCGATGCACGTTGCACGACCTGACCCTCGGGCTCTGTAACTGGCGGGAGGCGCCCACATATGTCCACGTCGTTCCCCTAACTTGCCAGCTTGACGTGTCTGAGGTAATTTAAAGTTACGGCTTTGACAGTAGAGGGAAAAAGCATGAATCACTTTTTTGTTATCGTAGCTATCTTTGTTAGTTTCTGGATGCAGGCCGCTATCGCGGATACGCCCAAATCCGATTCAGCTTGTCAGTTCAGTGGAGTCGAATTCAGTGGCTCAAAAAAGTCCCGAAGTAGAGAGAAAGATATTCAGTCTGCGCCTGAGTTTAGGCGTCTAATCGATTTGCGTGACGAGTTATTTTCTCGCGTGAAGAGAGCCGATTTGAACACGCTTAAATCGGCTTACCAATCTGGTAGTCAACAAAATATTGCTGCTGCGCTCGGATTGTCCGAAGCGGAACTCACGAACATGGATAAGCAGCTTTTCGTTGCAGCAAGAACACTGGTTAGAAAATTCCCAGAATTGGAAGATATAATGGCGGAACGTGCGCCCACGATGCTTCTTAAAGCGCGCGATGCGTATATTGAGGAAGCAATTGAGATCGTGAATGCTGCGCAAAAGACCTTTGCGTCAGGAATTCTAAAAGATACTGATTATCAAATCCAGGATTCCGGTGTAAGTTGCAGGTATTTCCCGTACACAGCGTCCTTGACCTTGTGTACAGCGACCGGCCCAACCCTTTACTGGGCATGTGCAGCATTAGCGACATGTGAATTTTGCAGTGGAGGCTGGGTCGATGATGTCTGTGGCTAATGCCGGCGCGGTCTTTATTATTATCGCTGTCGGTTGTGGCGTGGGACTTTCCATATATCTGAGTCAACTGTCGCCTCGATCCGCTTATGGGCTAAAGGCGATAATAGGAGCAGTGTCTGCGCCAATCCTGATCTGGTATATATTGACCTCGACTGATCATAGCTGGATTGCAACAACGTTCGCATTTTTTGCTGTGGGGATCACGATCGACTCCTTATGGCGCTATGCGAAAAATGATCCGAGTGGCGAGACTTCAGGAACGTCGCAAGATGGGTGATGGGATGGATGCCACTATCACAAGGAAAAAGGGCTCACGGAAAAGGGGTCTACCATCAAGAAGAAAAGGGGTCAAGTCTGGTTTAGTGTCCTTTCTGATACGATAGCGCCATGGCTCGTCCATTGCGAATCGAATTCGAGGGTGCTTGGTACCACGTGATGAATCGTGGCGCGGCGCGCCAGGACGTGTTTGTTTCAGAT
>DATGCS010000081.1:0-36020 GCA_035311685.1 Wenzhouxiangellaceae bacterium | reverse complement strand
TGCGGGTAAACGCGAACTCGTGCTCGGGCTGCAGTTCGCGGTCCAGCCAGATACCTTCTTCGGCCGGTGCCGGACGCTGGTCGGCCAGCCAGAGGATGGTGTCGGCGCCTTGTTCCGCGTCTCTGAGGATGCGCTTGAGCGCGTTGCGGAAGCCGGGCAGGGCGGTCTTGACGCCTTCGGTGTCTACCCAGCCCGGGTGCATCACATGCACCGCCGGTTTGCCCTGCCATTGAGCGTTCCAGTAGCGCGTCAGCTCGACCTGGGCGCGCTTGTGCATGGCGTAGGCGGCCATGCCGTCGTAGTTTTTCTCGTCGCGGCAGTTCATCGCCTCCAGCTTCAGCGGTGTGCCGTACATCCCGCCCGAGGACACATTGATCACGATACCGTCGGGGTCGAGGAGGTTGTCGTCGTGCAACTGCTCGGTCAATGCGAACGGTCCCAGCAGGTTGGTGGCGAACGAAGCCTCAAGGCCTTCTTCGGTGGTTTCAAAATCGTTGAGCAGCACGCCGACGTTGTTGACCAGCACGTCGATGGCGCCGGTCGAGATCTCGCTGTGCCCGGCCAGCGCACGGACATCGGCAATCGACGCCATGTCGACAGAAACAGCTTTGATCCTGTCCGGATGCGCGGCATCCTTGCGCAGCGCCTCGAGCTTGTCGGTGTTGCGCGCAAGGGCCAGGACGGTTGCACCATAACGATTGGCGGTCAGCGCGGCTGCGCGGCCGATACCGCCGGTCGCGCCCGTGATCAGCCAGCGCTGGCCGGAAAAGTCCGGCGCGAATTCTTCCCATTCAGTCGATCGCCGCTGGAAACCCAGCGCGCTGAACGAGCGCAGAAAACGGCCGTAGAACAGCAGACTGCCAAGCGCGCGAAGCATCAGGATTCTTCCCCTTGCTGCTGGCCGAGGCTGCCGCGGGCAAAGCGTTTCGCGGCCTTCTGGAAATCGTACCCGCTGGGCGCCTGGTGCAGCCTCAGGCCGAAGGCCGGGATGATGGCGTAGATGTGGTCGAAGATGTCGGACTGGATGTTTTCATAGGGCACCCAACTGGTCTGGTTGGCGAAGCCGTATACCTGCAGCGGGATGCCGTTCGGCCCGGCCTCGAGCTGGCGAACCATGAACGTCAGATCATGATTGATGTTCTCGTTGTCGCGCAGATAAGCGGTCAGATAGGCTCGAAGCAGCCCGATATTGGTCATCTTGCGGGCATTTACGGGGGCGTTGGGATCGACCCCGCGGGCTTTGTTCGCTTTGTCGATCTCCTCGCTTTTCGATTCGATGTAGTCGCTCAGCAGCCGGATCTTGGACAGACTCTGGAGGTCGTCATCTTCGACGAAACGAATGCTGGTCGCGTCGATGTTGACGGCGCGCTTGATCCGCCGGCCACCGACTTCCTCGATATTGCGCCAGTTCTTGAACGAGTCCGAGATCAGCGCGTAGCTGGGAATCGAGGTGATGGTCTTGTCCCAGTTGCGCACCTTGACCGTGGTCAGGCTGATATCTATCACGTCGCCGTCGGCCCCGTATTTCTGCATCTCCAGCCAGTCGCCCACCGACAACATGTTATTGGCCGAAAGCTGT
The DNA here is from genome assembly GCA_035311685.1 of Wenzhouxiangellaceae bacterium. Lineage (GTDB taxonomy): Bacteria > Pseudomonadota > Gammaproteobacteria > Xanthomonadales > Wenzhouxiangellaceae. The sequence goes on along the minus strand of DATGCS010000081.1, from coordinate 34,441 downwards.
ATGCCTGCGACCAGACCGAGAATCGGGTCCTTGAAGATCAACAACACCACTGCGGTCATCGCACCCAGGCCGCTGAACAGGATCACCGGAGATTTGCCGATCAGGAAGGCAACGGCGAAGATCAATGCGACCGTGGTTCCCACAAGTTTCAGACTCTGAAAAATGCCGCGCAAAGGTAGCTTGACGGCCGAGCCGGCGGAGCGCGAGATTTCCTCTACGGCGTCGAGCAGCGAGAACAGCGACAGTAGCGAGAACAGGATGATCCAGAGGTGCGTCAGCGCCTCGATGAACTGCAGGGTCAGCGACTCGGCGTCCAAAAATGCGCTGGCCATTGCGAAAACCACCACACCCTGCAACGCCAGCGCCAGCCGACTGAACAGCTTGTGCCCGGAAAACGCGCGCTGCCAGATGGTACGGCCCGTGCGGCGGGCACGGCTCAGGAAACGCGCCACGATCCGGTGCAAAACCACATGCAGCACGGAAGACGCGATCACGATCAGGCCGATCACGACCAGGAAATAAGCGTACTCGGTATCGGCAAGGCCGAATGCTTCGAGCCATTTGATCAACGCTTGTTTCACGACGCCTCATTCAAATGCTGCGGACACTGTCTCAAGGATAACAAGCCGGCGTTCAAGACCCTTGCCGGCTGTGTCTGGGTCATCGACGCCATGTGTCGCTTTCCTGCAAAGGCTGCAACCGCATGACGACCGGTCGGCAAACGAACAGGCGGAAGGCGGAGAGCCTGGCTAGTGGCCCAGTAGTCGCTCAGGGCAGCAGTCCGGCGGGAATCGCCGGGATCTGCAGCGACTTCTTGCCGGGTCCGGACGTTCGTGCAGTTCGCCGATTCGACCGTCCTGATTCGGACGCGTAAGTCGTGCTGCCCGAGCGCGCCCCGGCGGACGTCTGGAATATGCCCCTCCACGGGCCCGGCGCCCAGCCCGGGAAGATGCCCGCGAGGTCGGCAACGCCGAACTGGCGGGCGAGCATCTCGGCCAGCACCTGGCGATAGTCCATGGTCACGGCCAGGTCTTCGCCGGCCGTAAGATCCGGGGCCGCCAAGCCGGGCCAGTCGGCATACACGCTGCCGCCATTGACGCCACCGCCGGCGATCAGCATTACGCCGCCGTGGCCGTGATCCGTGCCGGCCGAGGCATTCTCGCGCAGCCTTCGGCCGAACTCGGTCTGGATCATCACCGTGGTGTTGGACCAATGTGGGCCCAGATCGGCTCGAAATGCCGCCAGGGCGTCGCCGAGTTCAGCCAGCAGCGGTTCGATCTGAACAGCCTGATTGTCGTGATGGTCCCAGCCGCCGGAATTGATGGCCGCCGCCACCAGTCCGCTTTCGCCCAGGATCAGTCGGGCGGCGTCGGCCAGGCCGGTGCCCAGCGGGCCTGCCGGGTAGCCTTCGCCCAGCGGCAATTCACTGATGGGTACCAGTGCTTCGGCTGCGTTCAGCGCCGCCTCGGCAGTCGGCGCGAGCAGCGGGTCGGCTGCGTACGCTTCGCCGAGTGCGGCCTGCGCACGCGAATCGAGTTGCAGGCTGAACTCGTCGATAGCGCCCAGCGCCAGTGCGTGATCGATGCCCGCCATCGATTTCGGAACCGCCTTGTCCAGCGCAACGCCGGTCAGCGGGCTGTCTGCTGCAATGCCGGCCAGATAGCGACCCAGCCAGCCGTCGGCCGGTGCCGGGTCGAATGCATCGATGCCGAGTTCCATCGCCGATTGGGCTTCGAAATGCGAGCGTTGTGCCGACGCCAGGCCGACGGCGTGGACGATTGCAAGATCGCCGTCGTCGAACAGCGTCTTGAGACCGCCGGCCGCCTGATGCAGCCCGAAAAAGCCGTCCAGCGGCAGTGCCGTAGCCTCTTCCAGCGCGAGCGTTGGCCGGGCGTCGAAATACCGGCTATCGCCCAGCGGCGCGCATAGCGTCAGTCCATCGGCCGCACCGCGAAGGAAGATTGAAACCAGGTGCTTTCCGTTCGGTGTCTGCCTGCCGGCTGCCAGTACCCACCGGGGCGCGGCGCTGGCGGCGCCGGCAATCGCCATGAATTGCAGCAGCTCTCGTCGATTCATCGTTGCGTCTCCAAACGTTGCGTCGTCAGCGGATTCATCTCCACTGGGCTCCGGGACCTGAAAGCAGCCATGCGGCGAGCGCGGCAGGTCGCTCCCGCTCGTCCAGCCGGTTGGCGTAGCGCAGCATCCGCCGCCGTGTGGAAGGCTCGAGACCTTGTGGCCGGAGCGTTTCCGCGAGGAATCCGATCTGCGCGATCGGCTCGGGAATTGCCGCGGCCTGACGCAACACCGCCGATTGCTCGCCGAGCTGTTCGGTCCATGCGGCGGCCGAATTGAAGCGCACCAGCAGTCCGTTCGTGGATTGCCAGTAGCTGCGATGATCCGGGTAACCGTCCGGCGCTGGCCAGTCGAACGGGACGTGGCCGGCACTGTTCAGGGTCTCGAACGTCGCCAGCAGCGACTGCTCGGTCAGCTCCGTTTCAAGCGCGCGTGCAAGGCCGCCTGTGAATTCGTTGGGCCGCTTGAACTTCAGCGCGGGTGTCTCGGCGACCAGGGGGTGCAGTAACAGGCGCCGCAATGTTTCCCGTATATCGCCATGGGTCGAGACGAAGGTTTCGGTCACGTCGTCGATCAACCGGGCGTCGGGGAGATCGGCCGAGAAGCGCCGCGCCAGCTTGGTGATTACGTGACGGGCGGTAGACGGATGTCCGGCAAGCATGGAGAGCACCAGTTCGCCCTCGTCGAGACCGGTCGGCTGAACCTGCTGGCCCAGGACCTGCTTGGAGGCCCAGTCGTGGCTGAAGAAATTGAACACGAATTCGCCGGGTAGTCGAATCGACCAGCCGGTGAACACCCGCGCGATTTCCTTGATGTCGTTTTCGGTATACCCGCCGTCCACGCCCAGGGTATGCAGTTCCAGGAGTTCGCGGGCATAGTTTTCGTTCGGTCCGTCGGCGGTATTGCTGAAATTGTCGAGATAGAACAGCATCGCCGGGCTTCTGGCGTCGCCCTGAAGCAGCGTCTCGAAGCGTTCCATCGCGTGGATGCGAATCAGGTCGCGATCCTCGGTGAACTTGAACAGCGCCAGCGTCAGGTCGTTGGCCGGTACGCTGAAATGATCGCTCCAGAATTCGACCATGCGTTCGAACAGCTGGCGCGGACTGAATGTGCGACGGATGAGGGTCGCGATCAGCAGGTCGCGCTGCGGTGCGCCGAAATTCTCTTCCTCGATAACGTGGTCGTAAAGCGCCTGAGTGTCCATCGTCAGCGTAGGCAGAAGGCTTGCAAGCAGCCCTTCGAGCTCGCTATCGTCGAATGCCTCGTCGTCGAGCTGCCAATCGACGAAGCCCTCGTATCCGAGCGTCTCGGCCGTCTGCATCAGCTGGCGGTTGGCGCCATAGGTAATGCGGTTGGCCAACTGCACGAGGCGTCTGAATTCGGAACTGTTCATCTCGGATTCTCCCTGGCATATGCGGCGAAACTCGAAACAGGCATGCGCATATCCTTTAAAACGCCGCCGGGGTCGATCGGTTGACCTGCGGTCGCAGGCCCTTGACGCAACGCACCCATCTTAGAGCGTGCCGGCGGGAAATCTCAAGCCGGGCCGATCCGGGCCCACCAGCGCCTGTTCGCGTACCGTCGGGAATTCCGCGAATGGCGAGCGGTCTGATGGGCTGTGCTGCTTCGCGGAATTGCCTGTTTCCAGATCCGGACAAAATACGCATCGACATGGTATTTGCAAGCTACTGATAAACAGTTAAATCCTTATAATGGTTTTGGGGTATCAAAATCATCGAATGAATACCGATTACGGGCTGACGTGGAAAATCTGAGGCAAAGAATCATCGAGTTGGTCGAGTCGCGCGGTCATATCGATACCGCGGCGTTCGATCAATTGCGCGCGTCGCATTCGGCCAGCCCGATCGAGATCGCCGGCGAAATAGATCGAGTCCTCAAAGCCGATCCGCACCTGGCCGCCAAGCATCGTCTGGCTGGTGAAGTAATCACGCGCGCGAGATCCTCGGACGCGGATTCCTTGTCCTGGTTGAACGATTATCGGGATCGCGCCACTGCGCTGGGATGGAAACGCGCCGACTTGGTCGCGCTCGCGGATTCAGAAAGAAGGCTGCGTGAAACGGCAGCTATCGAGAGTGGGATTGAATCGTCTGCGCCTGACCGTGACGATGTTGGCGAGACGCAGGGGCCGGTGTCTGAGGGCCAATCGATCAGCCCGACCGAAGCGGGCGGCAATCATGCGGATGGTGTTTGGGTTTCTGCCCCGGTGTCTAAAACGGCCAGCGAAGTCGCTGACGACGACGAATTTCCGATCAAACAAACAATGTTGGGCGTTACCGCGATTGTGGTTGTGTTCGTTGTCATCGCGGCGATGTTTTTCGGAGATGGATCGCCACGCGTAAACCCGGCCGAGCAGGCGGCCTGGGCACGCACCGAGGAGAGCGCTACTGCTCAGAGCTACCGTAGTTTCATCAACCAGTGGCCGAACAGTAGCCGGGTCGAGCAGGCGCGAGATCGGCTTGCCTCTTTGATCGAGCGTCAATCTGCAGCGCGCCAGCAGGCGGTGAGCGATCAGCGAGTGCTGGTCCGGGAGGCACAGCAATATCTGTCGGTGCTCGGGTACGAAGTGGCTGTGACCGGCGACCTGGACGAGGCTACAGCGCGTGCTATAAATGTATTTGAGGAGGGCCGGGATTTGCCCAGCCGCGGCATTGTGGATCCAGGTTTTCTGCGGACGCTGAAAGATGCATGGCGCATGGCCGAGGACGACATCTGGCGCCTGGCGCAGGCTGAGGGCACGACCGCGGCCGTTACACGTTATCTGAGGGCCTACCCCGAGGGCCGGCACACCGCAGCGGCACGCCAGCGCATCGGGCAGCTTCAGAGCGCAGCGGAGCGCGGCGAGTTGATCGAGTCGATTCAGCGCGAACTTGTGCGGCTGGGTCGCGATGTCGAGATCAGCGGCGTTGTCGATGCAAGCACGGCCAGCGAGATTCGCGACTATCGCGAATCCACCTGGCAGGCCTTGGATGGGCCGCTGGACCAATCCCTGCTTGCGGCTTTGCGCGATCTGCGGCGTTGGCCGCCCCAGCCGGGGGAGACTTTCGTAGATTGCCCGACATGCCCGGCGATGGTCGTGATTCCCGGCGGCGAGTTCGTGATGGGCAGCCCGCCCGAAGAACTCCTGCGGGCGACCAACGAGGGCCCGCAGCACCGGGTGCGCGTGCCGCGGTTCGCGCTGGCACGCACCGAAGTGACGTTCGATCAGTACCGCCATTGCGTCCAGGCCGGCGCCTGCAACTACCTGCCCCAGGACGAAGGCTGGGGGCAAGGAGATCGGCCGGTGATCAACGTCAGCATGGAAGATGCCGGCGCTTACGTCCGGTGGCTGTCCGATGTCAGTGGCCGGCGCTACCGGTTGCCCAGCGAAGCCGAGTGGGAATACGCGGCGCGTGCCGGCACCACGACCCGGTTTCATACCGGCAACTGCCTGACTTCGTTGCAGGCCAACTTCGATGCCCGCCTGCCTTCGGGCGACTGCCCGGCTGGCGCACAATTGGGCCAGACCATTCCGGTGGCCAGCTTTGCGCCCAACCCGTTCGGGTTGTTCGACATGCTCGGCAACGTTCAGGAATGGACGCTTGATTGCTGGAATGCCGATTACGACGGTGCGCCCACTGACGGTAGCGCATGGATAGAAGGCGACTGCAGCCGGGCCGTGCTGCGCGGCGGCTCCTGGCGCAACTCCGAGGGCAAGCTGCGTTCGGCCAGTCGCACGCGGCCGTCGGGTACTTTTCACAACGATCACACCGGCTTTCGTCCGGCGCTGTCGCTGGAACCTTGAACGCCGCCAGCCTGCTTGCGTGGCGGCTCGACGGTGAAATGCAGGCCGTGCGCCCCTGATATTGCCAAGGCTCTATCATGAGCGCCTGAACTCGCGCTACTGGATCTGCGATGAATGAACTCGTCCGATCGACCCGCCGGATCGCGGCCAGCTTGCTGTTGCTGTCTTCGATGGTTTCGGCAGATCAGTGCGAGCCACCACGAATCGGGCTGGCGCTGGGTTCCGGCGGTGCCGGCGGGCTCGCGCATATCGCCATGCTCGAGGTATTCGAAGCGCTGAAACTGAAACCGGTGAAGGTCGCAGGCACCAGCATTGGCGGGATCATCGGCGCATTGCACGCTGCCGGCCTCGAATCGTCCGAGATTCGGCAGCTTTTCCAGGAGTTCGGCGATTCGGCGCTGAACCCGTTTTCCGGATTGCTGACCGACAATGGCGCGCCCGGATTGCAGCAACTGGTGGAAATCGACCTCGCCAACGGCAGTTTCATCGATTCGTCCGGCTTCATCGAATTCATCGCCGAAAAGTTCGATGCCCGCAGCTTCGCCGAACTGGATGTGCCGCTGGCCATCGTGGCTACCGACTACTGGAGCGGTGAGGCCTACGTTTTCCGTGAAGGTGATCTGCTCGCCGCCATACAGGCCAGCATGGCCGTACCGGGCGTATTCGCTCCGGTCGAGTTCGAAGACAAGCTGCTGATTGACGGCGGTGCGTCCAATCCCCTGCCGCTGGACCTGGTCGAGGACGTCGATATCGTGGTGGCCATCGACGTCTCCGGTACCCGGCGCGAGAGCCGTGACGGCAAACCGAATATTACCGACCTGCTGTTCAGCACCTTCGAGATCATGCAGCAGTCCATCGTGCGCGAAAAGGCCGAGCACACGTTGCCTGATATCTATATCAAGCCTGAATTGCCCGGTGTCCGTCTGCTGCATTTCAACCGTGTGGATCGTATCCTCGTCGAAGCCGGGGATGCCGCCAACAAGCTTCGCGAAAGTCTGCTGGCGTTGCCGGAGTGCCGCTGAGGAAGCTCTGAACAACGATCCGCGCCGTTGCATGAGGTCACCATTCAGCCCTCGAACCGAGGTTGATCTCGCTCAAGTCGACCCCGGCTGTTTTCGCCGAGGATTGTCGTGTTGCCAGAACTTTCAAGCGCGAATCCTGCCGGAGATCGAAAAATGTCTGAAATACAGCCACTTGAGCCCGATGCGCTTTACCAGCGCTGCGATCCTTCGGGTTTCAATTTCGAGACGACCGAGGAGTTGGAGGATCTCCCCCGGGAGCTGGGCCAGAAGCGCGCGATGGAGGCGATCCGGTTCGGGATCGGAATGCCGCGCGACGGTTACGGGCTTTATCTGCTGGGAGAGCCGGGATCGGGCAGGCGCGCGCTGGTCGACCGGTTTCTCCACGCGCGTGCGGCCGGCGAGTCCTGTCCTCCGGACTGGCTTTATGTCAACAATTTTCGCGACAGCCGCAAACCCGCGGCACTGGCGTTGCCGCCCGGGCGAGGCGTCCAGCTGCGAGACGATATGAAGCAGCTGATTGAAGATCTGCAGGCGGCGCTGCCGGCGGCATTCGAGAGCGAAGAGTATCGGGCTCGACGCAAGGAGCTGGAAGAGGCGCTGGAGGAAGAGCAGGGCAAACCTTTCGAGAAACTCAACGAGAAAGCCAAGCAACAGGGCGTGGTGCTGATTCGCACCAATCGCGGTATGGCGTTTGCGCCGAAGAAGGACGACGACGAGGTTATGCCCGCCGAGGAGTTCAACAAGCTGCCGGAGGCCGAGCGCGAGGCGTTCCGTGAAAAGATCGAGAAGCTCGAGGAAGATCTGGAAAAGATCATCCACCAGGTGCCGCGATGGCAGCGCAAGGGCAAGCGCAAGATTCGCGAGCTCGATCGCGATGTCAGCCGGGTTGCAGTGGAAAACCTGACCGAGGACATGCATCGGAGCTGGCGCGACCAGCCGGAGGTGCTCGAATACCTGGATGCGGTGGTCGAGGACGTGATCGACAACGTCGACGATTTCCTTAAAGAAGAGGGCGGCGAGCAGGCGATGGCGATGCCTGGCCTGGGTCAGGACAACCACGGATCGTTCCGCCGTTATCGTGTCAACGTGCTGGTCGAAAACAGCGATACCGGCGGTGCCCCGGTCGTTTTCGAGAACCACCCCAGCCACCAGAACCTGTTCGGGCGCATCGAGCATATGTCGCACATGGGCAATCTTTTTACCGACTTCACCCTGATCAAGGGTGGCGCGCTGCACCGAGCCAACGGCGGCTATCTTGTGCTTGAGGTGCGGAAATTACTCGCTCAGCCGTTTGCCTGGGAGAGTCTCAAGCGAACGCTGTTTTCCAGTCAACTCAAGGTGGAATCGCTGGGCCAGGAGCTTTCGCTCATCGACACGGTGTCGCTGGAGCCCGAGGCGCTTGAACTGAACATCAAGGTGATCCTGGTCGGGTCGAGGCTGCTTTATTACCTGTTGAACAGGTACGACCCGGAGTTCGGCCAGTTGTTCAAGGTCGCCGCTGATTTCGAAGACGACATGCCGCGGACCGAAGACAGCCAGAATCTGTATGCGCGCATGATTGCAACCCAGGGCCGGCAGGCCGAACTGCTGCCGCTGGACCGCGAAGCCACGGCCAGGGTGATCGAGCAGGCCGCGCGCGCGGCCGAGGACGCCGAGCGCCTGTCGGTGCACTTGCAGGACGTTACCGATTTGCTGCGCGAGTCCGATTTCTGGGCGCGTGAGCACAAGCGTCCGGCGATCGCCCGCGACGACGTGGAAAAAGCCATCGAGGCGCGTCGCTACCGGGCCGGTCGCGTTCCGGAACGGATACAGGAGGCGATCCGGCGCGGCACCCTGCTGATCGAGACCGACGGCGAGCGGACGGGCCAGATCAATGCGCTTTCGGTGAGCAGTGCCGGGCAGGTGAATTTTGGCCACGCGTCCCGGATTACCGCGCGCGTGCGGCTGGGCGATGGCGAGATCAAGGATATCCAGCGCGAAGTCAAGCTTGCCGGACCGATCTTTTCCAAGGCCGTGATGACGCTGACCGGCTATCTCGGCGCGCACTACGCCCCGGATTTTCCGCTGATGCTGGGCGCGAGTCTTGTATTCGAACAGACCTACTCGGGCATAGAGGGCGATTCGGCCACCGCGGCCGAGCTTTTCGCGCTGCTTTCGGCACTGGCCCGGGTGCCGCTGAGACAGGCGCTTGCGGTAACCGGTTCGGCCAACCAGTACGGGCGGGTTCAAGCCATAGGCGGCGTGAACGAGAAGATCGAGGGATTCTTCGATACCTGCGAGCAGCACCACCTCACCGGCCGGCAGGGCGTATTAGTACCGGCATCCAACGTCAAGCATCTGATGCTGCGCGCCGACGTGGTGCAGGCGGTGCGCGACGGCCGATTCAATATCTATCCGTTCAGCACGATAGACGAAGGGCTGAGCCTGGTCACCGGCCGCGATGCCGGCGCAAGGGATGAACGGGGACGCTTTCCGGAGGGCACGGTCAATCACCTGGTCCAGAATCGGCTGCTCGAGTTTGCCGAACACGCGCGCCGCTGGAAGCACAGCGCCAAGCAACATGGCACGGATGCGCGCGAATGAGCCCGGCCGGACGACGGATCCTTGTGGCGCTGGATACATCGATGGGCAGCCGGGCGGCGTTGGCGCGTGCCGCCGAGCTGGCGCGTCGCATCGACGCCGAATTGTCAGGATTGTTCATTCAGGACGAAAACCTGTTGCAGTTGGCGGCCTTGCCGTTCGCGCGCGAGCTTTCGGCCAGCGGTGGCGCCGGGCGTGCACTCTCCCCGGATACGATGGAACGCGACCTGGCGCGCCAGGCCCTGCTGCTGGAAAAGGAACTGGAGGCGATCGCGGTCTCGCTGGATCTTCGCTGGAGTTTCCGGACCCGACGCGGTCGGGTGGCTCGCGAACTGCTGGCCGCCTGCGCCGGCCATGAACTGCTTGCGCTAGGCAGGACCGGAATGCAGCCCGGTTATCGACGGCTGGGCTCCACGGCGAGACGCCTGCTGACAGAATCCGATTTTCCGGTCATGTTCATCGGGCCGGCCCGGGCGCCAGCCGAACGCGTGCTGGCGGTCTTCGACAATTCTCCGTCCGCGGTGCCGGTGGTGCGTCGCGCGCTGGAACTGACGCCACCGGAGCAACCGCTGCAGGTCCTGATCCGGGCAACCGGACGGGCGCAACTGTCTTCGCTTGAAGCCGAGCTGGCCGATCTTGTCGGCGCGCGTGCCTCAGACATCCACGAACTGGTCGGTGGCGATGGCCGGGCGCTGTTCGAACGCATTGCGGCCATCGCACCGACGCTCCTGGTTCTCGGCCAACCCGAGCGCTTCGATCCGGCACAGCTCGAGGCGCTGGCCGGGCGGCTCGACGGCGCTGTGCTGTGCGTTCCAGGCCCCGGGACAAGCGCGGTCAGTGTCTGATGAGTTACTGGATTGGTTTCGCTTCCTGGCCACCGATCGGCTCAAAGGGAAGAGACCTCAGGCAACGCGATCCCGCTCTTTGGCGCCAACACGAGCCCATCCGAATATCGTGTCGGCGATTGCAGGCATGCAAGCAACGACACATGTTGACGGTCTGGATTCGCAATGCGAACTGTGTCCGCCAATTCGCCGGGTCTGCTCCAGGTCGACTGGCCGCACGCTGCGCCCGGCCCGACCGCGCATGTCGTGCTGCTGTTGCTGTACACGGCAACGGCATTGCTGACGCTCGTGCTGGGTCTGGATCGTCCAGAGGGATGGGCGGTCTGGCCGGCGGCGTCGCTGGGCGCCGGCATCGGACTGGGTGCGGTATGCCGCTGCGGAATCGGCATGTTGCCGGCGGTCGCGATTGCCGCGGCCGGGGCGAACCTGCTGTCCGGCATCCCGACGGTCGAGGCGCTTGGCGTGGCGGGCGCTCAGGCGGTCATGATTTTCGCTGCGGTCGTGTTGATGCGACGACTGCGATTTACCGCCGACCTGGCCCGGTTCCGGGATTTTCTGATCCTGGTGGTGTTCGGTCCGGGTCTGATGGCGCTGGTTTCGGCCATGGCCGCGGTGGTGCTGCATCAGGGTATCGCGGGCTTCACGCTCGGTTCGGCGGCACGCGCGTGGCTGGCGATGGGGACGGGATGCATACTGATGGCGCCACTGGTGCTCATGGCGCGCCCGCACCTGCGCGAGCACCATTCCAGGGTCGGACCGGACGGGTACGTCATGATCCTGGTCCTGGTGGCATTGATGACGACCAGCCAGATGCGGGGGCTGGATCCGGAGTTGACGACTTCGCTTTCCTACGCTGTGCTGGTCGCTGCGGCGATCATTGCGATGTTCCAGTCGGCGCGCACGGTTGCGATCGCTGTGGCTGTGGCCGGTCTGGCCGGCGCGATCTGCGCCTCGCTGTCGTTCGGGCCGTTCGATCATGCCGCCGATCCTGACCAACGACTGCTGGTGCTGATCAAGCTGTGTCTCACGGCATTTGTCGCCTTGTCGGTCAGCGCGGTGCGGGCCGAGCACCAGCGCTTGTCCAGGCAGGGCTCGGAGCGCCTGAACCGAATTGCACGTTCGGGCGAAGCTCGGGCGCGCGAGGACGCTGAAACGCGTATCGCCGGCGAACTGAACCAGCCGTTGACCGCGATCCGGACTTATGCCCAGACCGCGGCCCGTCAGCTGGCCAGGGAACTGCCCGACGGCGACCGGGCGACGCTTCGGCGAGCACTTCAGGGCATTGTCTCGGGCACCGAGCGTGCCGCACGCTCGGTCCGGCCCCGGGGCGAAGGCACGGCGTTGCCGCAAACCGAGGTGGAAAGCTTCGTCCACCAGTGCCTCGGCGAGGCCGGCCGGGAACTGGCCAGCCGCCGGATCTGGTTGCGCAAGACCATCGAATCCGGCTTGCCGCCGGTGCTGGTATCCGAGGCCGAGCTCGAACGGGTCGTGCTGCTGGCGCTGCATATCAGCATCGAGCTGGCCGTTGAGAACGGCACCCAGCGCAGCGGAGGCCTGCAACTGGATTGCCGGCTCGATGCCGGGCAAGGGTTGGTCTTGATCGAATTCCGCGTGCACGCCGACAGACGTCGGTCGCTTGCGGCCGAAAGATCGCCAGGCCGAAACCGCGACTGGCTGGGCTGGATCGAGCGGCTGGACCGCTTCGAATCCGAGGGTGGATACTTTTCGCTGCGAGAGGAGGGCGATCAGCATGTGATCCGCATCGGATTGCCGGCAGCGCTTGATAAACAATGAAGACTTTCGGAGGAAGCGACAGATGGCCGGCGGCGGGATGATCGACCCGTACGAATCAACGGTGTATCTGGTCGATGACGACCGGGACGTGCGCGAGGCGATTGCCTTTCTGCTCGAGGCCGAAGGCATCGCGGTACAAGCGTTCGGCGAGCCGGGGCAAATGCTCAAGACCCTCGATGCACATGCGCGCGGCTGCCTGCTGCTGGATGTTCGCATGCCTGGCATGGACGGTCTCGCCCTGCACCAGGCACTGAAGAAACGCGGCGTGGCGATGCCGGCGGTGTTCATCTCCGGTCATGGCGACATTCCAATGGCGGTGCGCGCGGTCAATGCCGGTGCCCTGGATTTCATCGAAAAGCCGTTCGACGACAACGTGCTGCTGGAACGCATCGCGCGTGCATTCGAACTCGATGCCCGGCGCATCCGGACCGAAGCGGAGATGATCGAGATTCGTCGACGCCTGGATCAGCTCACCCCGCGTGAGCGCGATGTGCTGCGCGGCATCGTCGACGGCAGGCTCAACAAGCAGATTGCCGACGATCTGGATATCAGCGTGCGTACCGTCGAGCTGCACCGCGGGCGCGTGCTGGACAAGCTGGAAGCGACCAATGCCGCCGACGTGGTGCGCATGGTGCTGCCCCTGGTGAGCCCCGACGCTTCCTGAGCCGGCTGGCGCTATACGTAGAATCCCCGATTTTCGAAGCGGCTGCATGCGTGCAGACTGTGTTCGGCATATCGATACCGACACTCAGGAGCTCAGCATGACGGCACAAAACCGCAAACTCGAGTTCGAACAGCTCGTCGGCGCCTATACCGAAGATTTGTATCGGTTTGGCGTGTGGTTGGCACGCGACCGCGAAGTAGCCAACGACCTGGTACAGGAAACAATGCTGCGCGCCTGGCGTTCGCTGGATTCGCTCAAGGATGTGCGTGCGGTCAAGTCGTGGCTGTTCACGACGCTCAGGCGCGAAAATGCAAGACGTTTCGAACGCAAGCGGTTGCCGCTGGTGGATATCGACGATTACAACCCCGGAGACGACACCACCCCGGGGCCCGATGGCGTACTTGAAGACGGCGACATGCGCCGGGCCATCGCCAGGCTGCCGTTGAAATATCGCGAGCCCCTGGTGCTGCAGGCGCTGCTGGGCCATTCCATCGCGGAGATCGCCGAGCAGCTCGACTTGAGCGAAAGCGCGACGATGACGCGCGTCTTTCGGGCGCGGCAGAAATTGAAGGCCGAGTTCGAATTGTCAGCCCGGCCCTCGGACTCGGAGATGCATGCGGTCGCCGCGTGAACCCAATAGTCGGGTGAAGGCAAGGTTATTCGAAAGCGCCCCGGCGTGCGGGCAACGTGACCCGGAAAACCGTGGGATTGCGTGCCGAGGCCAGCTTCAGGTTGCCGCCGTGGCTTTCGACGATGGAGCGGCAAAGTGAAAGGCCGATGCCCATGCCTTTGTCGGCACCCTCGGAAAAGGGCCTGAAAATATCCTCGACCAGCGCGTCGGATATCCCTTCGCCGGTGTCGCTGATTTCGATGGTCAGTTGACCGGCCTCATCGCCAGCCGCCCGGATCCGGATCCGGCCTTCACCGGCAATCCGGCCGGCGCGCTCGACCGCTTCCAGGGAATTGCGCATCAGGTTGAAAATTACCTGCTGCAACAGCACACGATCTCCGGCGAGGGCCGGCAATTCGTCGTCGAAGGCGGTTTCGAGCACCGCACCGATACGAACGAGTTCACTCGACAGCAATCGACCGGTTTCTTCGATCAGTTCGCCCGTTTCGATGCGCTCCGAGCGGATTTCGGTACTGCCCATCCACTGATGCAATCGGTTGACGATGGCCTCTCCGCGTTTCGCGCCGGACAGGGTCTGCTCCAGCGCACTGCGCAAGGTTTCCGGATTGGTATCCGGATTGTTTAGTAATCGCAGCGCCGTCTGGACATACGTCCTGATCTGGGTCAGCGGCTGGCGGATCTCGTGCGTGACGGCCGAGGTCATTTCGCTGATCGACGCACGACGGGAAACCGCGGCCAGTTCGTGCAGGCGCTGCTGGGCCAGCTGCTGTTGTTCCCGACGCGCCTGGTCGGCCTGGCGGCGCAGGATTTCGGCGCTGACTCGCATCGCAATGATTCGAAACATTGATTCGGCGACCGAACCGCGCGGCATGGGTTTGCGGTCATAGACGGCGATATGTCCCAGCACCTTGCTGGTGTCGGGACAGGTCACGGGTACGCCGATGAAGCTTTCGACGCCGCCCTCGTCCTGCGCCCATGCCGGAAATTGCTGCGACACGCCCTCGGGCAGGAAGCGAAACTTGCCGTCATGAATCACGTGCTCGCAAGGTGTGCCGGCCAGGGGAAACTCGATGTTGGGCTCGAACCGGCCGCGATGCCAGAATGCGAGCGTCTGCGCGACGTCACGATCCGGCGTCGGACACTGGGTCAACAGCGCCGTGTCGGCATTCATGTGAGTGGCGAGGCGCTCTATCAGCGACCGAAAGAAATCGTCGCCGATAACCGGGGCAGTCGCCTGCGAAATCGATTCCAGCAATGTCTTGACCGATTCGGCATGCGGTTTTCTTGTCGACTGGTCGCGTGATTCCTGCTCGTGCATTCCGGCTTCCGAGAGTATTTCGATATCTGTCACCATACGCCTGACATTGTGTTGACGGGCGTGAAGAACTCGTTCCGTTGCCCGGTGGGGGGCAGGGCCGCTCTTTTGCGGGAACGGCAGCATCCATCCGCTAATCATCAAGCGTCAGTCGCGAGACCGATCGGCGTTCGACCCGATCCCGGCTGAACGGAACGGTCCAGGGCCTGCCGGTCAGAAAATCGGCCAGTTGATCGTCGAAGTGATCGCTCAGCGGATGGCCCGATTGGCCCAGCGTCAGGTTGAGGGTGAAGGCATCGGGGTCGGACCAGTCCATCACGAAGCGCATCGACGCGCCGGCGCGCGCGGTCAGCTGTACACGATCATTATCGAAGCTGTGGTAGGTGACGTTCAGGCTGCCGGGGCCGCCGCCGATTGGAATCGGGCCCCGCGAAAGATCAAGCCAGGCATCCAGCAAACCGGCCTGCGCCAGCGGATGGGCGATGGTCAGCGTCTGGATGGCGCCCAACGGGCGGATGCCGTGCCTCAAGGCGTCTTCCAGCGCTTGTTCGGCCGCCTGCTCGCGCGGTACGGCGGCGAGGTCGAAATCTTCCGGCGGCAGATTCATCCAGTCGTCCAGCAGGGTCCGGCCGAAGCGCCAGTCGGCGAGTTCGCCGTCGCCGAAGAGATGCTGCGGCAGGAACTGCCACCACAGCGCGAACAGGCCTGCGGTCTCCGAGCGCGCGTCCATCACGCCGTTCCATGCGCGAAGTTCTTCGGCGATCTGCGCGCGGCCCGTTCCCGATGCAATGTCGGCCAGCCAGTCCTTCCAGGCGACGGCCCTTTCGGAGGTGTAGTCCATTTGCATCGCGTGCATGTCGGACGACGACAATTTGCTGCCGTCCGACAGCCAGTCGACCGCGCGGCGCATGCGCAGGTGCTTGTAGAAGCCGGGCATGGGCCAGGGGCTGTCGATGGCGGCATGGTTGTTCGAACTGGCCAGCCAGCCCTGTTCCGGATTCAGCGCAAAAGGGCGCCGCCCGGGGGGCAGGAATCCGCCCCAGTGGTTCTGCGGGTCTGCGCCGTCCAGCGTGGTGTAGAAGGTGGCGTGTCGGCGCAGCGGCACAGGCGTGGACTGAACGTAGCCGATATTGCCGGCCCGGTCGGAATAGCTCCAGTTGACCGAAAGCGCACCCATGTCGCTGGCAGCGGCCCTAAAGGCCTCGAAATTTTCGGCCCGATTGATCTCGAGACCGTTCGCGATCAGCCGCCCGACCGGCAGATCGAAACCGGCCCAGCGCAGCACCTCTGCGCCGTTTTCGTCTTGCTCAAGCACCAGCCCGTAGCGCGTTGTCGCGATGGTTCGCACGACGGGCTGGTCACGCTCTTGTACCTGGAAGATTTCCTCGCGTTCGACGATCGGGAATTCTTCGCCCGGGCCGACCAGCATGCCGGGATCGCTCGGCGACCGGTCGAATCGGTATACCTCGTACAAGTCCACCGGCGCCACGGTGAAGGCGAACGCGATTCGGCCATTGTGGCCCATGGCGACGAACGGCAGTCCCGGCGGCGTGACGCCGACAACATCGAGGGTTTCTTCGGTATGGATGCCGGCCGTGTACCAAAGGCCCGGGGCCATGGTGTAGTCCAGGTGCGGGTCGGCGGCGTGCAGGGCGTGGCCGCTGGCCGATTTTTCCGGTGCCACAACCCAGGTATTGGAAGCCTCGGTCATGCGCTGGGCGGGCACGCTGGGCACGCCCCAGGCCGGCAGCTCACTCAGCCATTCGGCGGCGGGCTGCCCGCCGGTTTTGGCCGCTTCGCGCCAGGCCTCGGCCAGTCGCTGGACCAGGGTTGTCGGGTACCAGGTCTGGTAGTACGCCAGCATCAGTACGTCGGCCATGCGCCAGGCGCGCGGGCTCCGCCCCAGAAGCACGAAGGCGGGGGGGAGCTGGCGGCCGCTTTCGATGCGCGCATTGATGCCGTCGACGTAGGCTTCGAGCAGCGCCTCGATCTCCGGCGCCAGGCTCGGCGGGTCATTCTCGATGCGCCGGGCAAAGCCGTACTGGCGGTGCAGCAGATCGCTTTCGAGCCCGGCGGGACCGACGATTTCGGAAATCTCGCCGCGCGCCACGGCGCGCAGCAGTTCCATCTGGAACAGGCGCTCTCCGGCGTGCAGCCAGCCCAGGGCGCGCAACCCGTCCGCGTCGGTTTCGGCATAGATGCGCGGAATGCCGCGCGCGTCGATCAGGATGTCCACCGGTTGTGAAAGGCCGGGCACTTGTTGCGTGCCGCCCAGCGGCATCAGGCTGCCTTCGAGATACATTCGGCCGCCGAACCATGCGGCGAGCAAGAGGACGGTGAATGACAGCAGGCTGGTCAGCAGTATTCTGGATAATGAAAGCTTGGCTCGCATCGGGGAATCGCTCCATCGGCCGAAGTGCGCATACTAAGACATGTCCCGGCATGCGCACTGGTGTCCGGAAACTTCGATCCGGGTTATTTACCACCTGATCGTCGCGGGGCCGTCGCAGCAGATCGGGTAGTGAATGCTGCGGGCTCAAACGACAATTGACGCTTTGATCCGTTCGCGCTACAGCTTCGTTGCCGCGAAACGCGGGTAAACTTGCGGGCTTTGACAACGGGCCGACGACAATGCCTCGAGCAAGTGAAATCAAACGCGGATTTGTAATGGAACACGATGGCCGGGTCTGGGCCGTGCGCGATCTTTCGCGCTCCACGCCTACCGCACGCGGCGGCGGAACGCTGTTCCGTTTCAAACTTGAAGCCATACCTGGCGGCGATCGCCAGGAATTGACGCTCAAGGGCGACGACATGGTGCGCGAAGCCGACCTGGTACGCCGGCAGTCGACGTTTTCGTACCGCGACGGCGATGAATTCGTGTTCATGGACGACGAGGATTTCAGCCAGTACACGCTGAACCTCGACGCCATTGGCGATGCGGTGGGTTATATCATCGACGGGCTGGCCGGCGTCTACATGCTGCTGATCGAGGGCGCGCCCGTCGCCATCCAGCTGCCGCAGTCGGTGGAGCTCGAAGTCACCGACACCGCGCCGGTGATGAAGGGCGCGACCGCCAGCCGCTCCAACAAGCCGGCCACCACGGAAACCGGGCTGGAAGTGATGGTGCCCGACTACATCACCCCGGGCGAGCGGATCCGGGTTAACACGGCGAGCGGCGAGTTCATGGGCAGAGCCTAGGCGTTGCCGGTAGCGACTGGAAACTGATGACTCGACAAAACACGAAATCGCTCGAAGCGCTGCGCGGTGAGCTGGATCGCATCGACAAGGCGCTGATCGAGCGCGCCGCCGAGCGTCAGCGGATCGTCTCCGAGATCGGGCGGATCAAGAAATCGGACGGGCGGCAATTGCGCGATTTCCGGCGCGAACGCCAGGTACTGGACGGCGTTCGCGCACACGCCGGAGAGTCGGGGCTGGACCCGAACGTGGCCGAGAGCCTGCTGACGACCCTGATCGAAGCTTCGCTGACCCGTCAGGAGACCGAGCGCGTCTCGCTTTCGGCGCGCGGCGAGGGCCGGCGGGCGCTGGTTGTCGGCGGCGCCGGGCGGATGGGGCGCTGGCTTGTGCGCTTCCTCGACAGTCAGGGCTTCGATGTGCTGATCGCCGATGCCGCGGTGACCGTCGACGACGTACGCGAATTCAGCGACTGGCGCACCGCGCCGCTGGACGCGGACCTGATCGTGGTGGCCACGCCGATAGACGCCAGCCGGCAGATCATCGATGAGCTTGCGCGGATTCAGCCGCCGGGGCTGGTGTTCGACGTCGCGTCGATCAAGTCGCCGCTGGTGGATTCGCTGCGGCGCGCCGCGGATTCCGGACTGAATATCTGTTCGGTGCACCCGATGTTCGGGCCCGACACGCGACTGCTGGCAGGCCATCACGTGCTGCTGGCGGATTGCGGCAACGGCGAAGCCGTCAACCAGGCGCGGGCGCTGTTCGACGAGACCATGGCTTCGCTGGTGGACGTGCCGCTGGATGAGCACGACCGGTTGATGGCCTGGGTGCTCGGGCTTTCGCACGCGCTCAACGTGGCTTTCGCCGCGGCCCTGGCCGATTCCGATATGGATGCCGGACAACTGGCCGCCATCTCCTCGACCACGTTCCAGCGTCAGTTGGCCATCGCCACCGACGTTACCGCTGAAAATCCTGAGCTTTACTTTGAAATCCAGCGGCTCAACCCTTATGAAAGCGGCGCACTGGGGGCGCTTCGGCGCGCGCTCGCATCGCTGGAATCGTCGGTGCTGCAGGGAGATTCAAGAACCTTCGTCGGCCTGATGCAGCGCGGCGCCGGCTGGACCGACCGACATCGAGACGCGCGGGCCGGTGAAGACGCCGACGGCAAACGCGACTGGACATCAACCCGATCAGGACCATCCGACTCATGACCGAACCGCAACGCGCCGGATTCCGCGCGCGCCTTGGGCGCTGGATCGAGAGCGCCGGCCCGCGCAACTTCATCATCGCGCTGATCCTGATCAACGCGGTGATTCTCGGGCTGGAGACCTCACCTGCGATCATGGCGCAAGTCGGCGGCGGCCTGATCCTGATCAACCAGGTGGTGCTGGCGATTTTCGTCGTCGAGATCCTGATCAAGCTCTACGCGTTCGGCTTTCGGTTCTTCAAGTCCGGCTGGAACGTGTTCGATTTTCTTGTCGTCGGCATCGCCCTTGTCCCGGCCACCGGACCGCTGGAAGTGCTTCGCGCGCTGCGCATATTGCGCGTGCTGCGCCTGCTGTCGCAGGTCCAGCGTTTGCGCAACATCATCGAATCCCTGATGCGCGCACTGCCCGGCATGGGCTGGACCGCGGCGCTGTTGCTGCTGGTGTTCTACATCTTCGCGGTGATGGGCACGATGATGTTTCGCGACGCGTTTCCCGAGTACTGGGGCCATCTGGGCCGGAGTTTCTTTTCGCTGTTCCAGATCATGACGCTGGAATCGTGGTCGTCGGGCATCGCCCGCCCAATGCTCGAAGAGTTTCCGCTTTCGTGGATGTTCTTCGTCCCGTTCATCCTGGTCTCGAGCTTCATGGTGCTGAACCTGTTCATCGCCATCATTGTCAGCGCCACCAATGCAATCCATGAAGACGAGGAGGCCGAGGAGCGCCGCCAGCTGCTGGCCGAACTGCGGAAGATCAACCGGCGGCTGGAACACCTGGAAGAGATCGCCGAGCGGCCCGATTATTAACCCGGCGCACGAGCACGTATGCCGGGTCAATGCCCGGCCGGAACGGCCGAGCCAGGCAAAATCGTCAGTCGCTTACCGGGTCGCCTGGGTTCGCCGTACCGCCCATTTTTCGACTTCCACCAGTACAAACAGCAAAAGCGATACGCCGCCGATCATCAGCCAGTGGGCCGGCTGCAGGCCGGCCAGGCCGAAAACCTGCTGCATGGGCGGCCAGTAGGTGAGCGCGGCCTGGAGCCCTGACAGCATACCCACGCTTAGCCAGGCGACCGGGTTGGCGGCAAGCGCTTCGAACGTGAAGCTGGGCGCGGTCCAGCGACGGCAGTTGAACAGGTAGACGATTTCGCCGGCCACCAGCATATTCAGCGCAACGCCGCGGGCCAGGGCCTCGCTGCCGGTCGCTTCCAGCACGTGCTCGAACATCAAGAAGACGGCAGCGGCCAGAAACAGGCCCACCCAGACGATGCGCGCCACCATCAGGCGCGAGACCAGCCCCGCCCGGGGATCGCGCGGCGGCAATTGCATGACGTTGTTCTCGACCGGTTCGAATGCGAGTGCCAGGGCCAGGGTGACGGCCGTGGCCATATTGACCCAAAGCACCTGTATCGGCGTCAATGGCAGCGCCAAGCCGACCACCAGCGCCAGCAGGATGACCAGCGCCTCGCCGGCGTTGGTCGGCAGGATGAACACCAGCGCCTTGCGAATGTTGTCATAGACGCCGCGGCCTTCTTCTATGCCCGCCACAATCGTGGCGAAGTTATCGTCTGTCAGGACCATCTCGGAGGCTTCGTGGGCCGCTTCGGTGCCCTTGATGCCCATGGATACGCCGATGTCGGCGCGCTTGAGTGCCGGCGCGTCGTTGGCGCCGTCACCGGTCATCGCGACCACCTCGCCGCTGGCCTGAAGCGCTTCGACCAGTCTCAATTTATGTTCGGAGGTGGTTCGGGCGAAAACGTCGGCGTGCTCGGCCTGCGCCGTCAGGTGCGCGCGGTCCAGGCGGTCGAGTTCGCCGCCGGTGAGCGCGCGCCGGGCACCCTGCAACCCGAGCAGTCGCGCCACCGCGCGAGCGGTATCCGGATGATCGCCGGTGATCATTTTTACGCGAATGCCGGCCTTGTGGCAGGCATTGATGGCCTGTTCCGTGCCGGGCCGCAGCGGGTCCTCGAAGGCGACGATGCCGAGCAGTCTCAGATGGTCGGGCAGCCGGCCTTCAGCGACCTGTTGATCGGGTTCGGCGTCGGCCAGGGCGAGCAGCCGGTAGCCTTCTCCGGCCAGTGCGTCCAGTCGCCGGACCCAGGATCTGCGGTCGATCGGGCCGCCGTCCCCGTCTCCGTTCAGCGCGGTCGTGGCCTGTTCTATCAACACTTCGGGCGCACCCTTGATCATGATGCCGTCATCATGGACGCTCGCCATCCACTTGGTGCGCGAGGAAAACGGCACCAGGCCGGTGCGCGGCGCGGCGCGGCGCAGCGCGGCGACGTCGGCGCCGGCACGCCCGGCCAGTTCCAGCAGGGCCGATTCAAGCGGGTCGCCCGAACGGCCTCCCGGGTCGGCATCGTTGCACAGCACGCCGACTCGCACGAGACAATCCAGTTCGTTGGGTTTCGTCTCCACCCGGCCGGCCGAATACGTTTCCCGGGCGGTCAGGATCTGGGCGGCGCGCAGTCGATTCTGGGTCAGCGTGCCGGTCTTGTCGCTGCAGATCACCGTGACCGATCCCAGTGTTTCCACCGCCGGTAAGCGACGGATGATCGCGTTGCGGCCGGCCATCCGGCGCACCCCTATGGCCAGCGTAATCGTGATGATGGCGGGCAGGCCTTCGGGGATGGCGGCGACGATCAGGGCCACGCCGGCGACGAAACCTTCGGACAGCGCCATGTCGTGCAACAGCCAGGCCGCGGCGATCACGCATGCGGTCACGCCGATCAGCAATACGGTCAGATGGTGGCCGAAGCGGTTGATCTGGTGGATCAGCGGGGTGGTCAGTTGCTCGACTTCGCCCAGCATGGTGCTGATGCGGCCGATCTCCGTCTGCGCGCCGGTCGCGACGACAACGCCGGTGGCCAGGCCACCGGCCACCAGCGTCCCGGAATATGCCATGCAGCGGCGTTCGGCCAGCGCAGCGTCTTCGGCGACCGGGCCGGGCTGTTTGCTGACCGGCACCGATTCGCCGGTGAGCGCGGCCTGTTCGATCCGGAGTCCGTGCGATTCGACCAGCCGCAGGTCCGCCGGCACCCGATTGCCGTCGGCAATCCTTACCAAGTCGCCGGGCACCAGTTGATCGGCCGGAGATTTCGTCCAGCATCCCGCGCGTCGGACGTTGGCGGTCTGGGCCAGCATCTTGTCGATGGCCGCCATCGCCGCTTCCGCGCGCCCTTCCTGGATGAAGCCGATGACCGCGTTGATCACAACGACCGCGGTGATGACTGCGGCATCGAGACCGTGGTCAAGCGCCAGTGCCAGCACCGCGGCACCCATCAGGGCGTAGATCAGGACGTTGTTGAACTGTGCGACGAGGCGGCGCCAGGCCGGTCGGCGAGGTGGTTCCGGGAGGCTGTTCGGGCCGTGGTATTCGAGCCGTCGCGCAGCCTCTTCGGGGTCGAGGCCGCTGGCTGTCGACGCCTGCATCTCCAGCACTCGCCACGCATCAAGGCTGTGCCAGGCGGGCGCTGTCGTATCCGAAGGCCTGGTCTCTGAACCGGTGGTGTTCATGCGGATGCGTCGGCGAATGAAAATGGATCAGGATTCACTCTACGCCGATTGATCTTCAGGCAATTGATCCTGCGCATTTCCGGCGTTCGCGGCCCGGCGCTTGATTGCGACGTCGTCAACCAACAACCCCGTCGGGCGCCGGGAATGCGAAAATGCCAGTGATGGATTCGGTTCGCATCGACAAATGGTTGTGGGCGGCGCGGTTTTTCAAGACACGCTCGCTGGCGCAGTCGGCCGTGCGCGGCGGGCATGTCTCGGTCGACGGACGTGCCTGCAAGCCGGCGCGTACGGTAAGCGTTGGCGACAGGCTGCGCATCGTGCGCGGCGAGATCGGATTCGAGATCGTCGTCGAAGCTCTCGGCGACAAGCGCGGGCCGGCAAGCGTGGCCCAGAGTCTGTATACGGAAACACCGGCCAGCGTCGAAAAGCGGGAGATTGCAGCCGAGCAGAAACGGCTGACCCGCCAGTCGGCGCCGGACGGCCGTCCCGACAAGCGCGAACGGCGGAAAATTCGCTCGTTCACGGGGAAGCGTTAATCGCCCTTCGTGGTTGAAAGTCTTTTGAAAGTAGCGGGCTGCGCGAGAATCGTCAGCCCTTTCCGCGAACGAAATGCTCGTCCAGATAGCGGTTGATCTCACGCTCCACGGCCGGCTTGAGGTAACTCAGAAAGAAACCCAGTTTCGCATGCACGTGCACGCACTCGGCGTCCACCTCGATTTCGCCGTGGCAACCGGTGCGCTCGAAGAGAATGACGTCGCCGTCCCAGCCGTAGTCAACGTCGAATTTTTCCGACAGGTCGCGCGCAAGGTCGTCGGCGACCTGTTGGGCGCCTTCAAGGTCGAAGGAATGGGTCTTGCGGATATCGATTTCACTCATGGCGCAAGTGTAGCCGATGAATGTTGCCGGCCCGCTTGAAAAGCGAGTGATACGAAGAATACGAAGGCGGCACAAAAGGCACGCGGGCGAAGAGGTCGGAGAACCAAAAGCGTTTCTTCACCACCTTCGTGCCTTCTTTGTGCGCTTCGTGCCCTGATTTTCGGCTTGTCCGCCCTTCGGCCGCTACAGACTGGTTCGCGGCGGGACCAGTGCGCTGGCCAGAATCAGGCCGGTGGCGAGTGCGACGGCGATCATGATGGCGAGAAATCCGGTTTCGATACCCGAAAGCACGTCCTGGCCAACCAGCGCGGACAGGCTGCGCATGCCAATGGAGCCCGGCACCAGCAGGATCAGGCCGGGCAGGTGCATGATGGATCCCGGCCGCTTCGACCAGCGCGCGTAGAGATTGCCGGCGATGCCCACCATCAGCGCGCCGATGAATGCCGCCAGCACCGGCGAGCCGAGCAGGCCGCCGAAATTGCTCGCCGTCCAGGCCAGCATGCAGGCGAGCACGATCCAGATCCAGTCGCGCCAGAAGGCCTGAAACAGCACGACGAATCCCAAGGCCGCGGTTGCCAGGCCGACCGGCACCAGCCAGCCGGGCAGCGCGGAGCCCGGCACCAGCGGTACCGGACCGGTAAACTGCTGAGCCACCCAGCTGCCCAGCGCGAGGCCGACAGCGAGCAGTGCGAATACGACAATCGTCGAGGCCAGCCGGGCTGCCCCGGAGACCCGGTGGCCGGTGGCCAGCTCGCGGGTCGCGGCGGTCAGTTCCATCCCCGGCACCAACGTGATCATCCCGGCGATCACGGCCGGCATCAATGCTGTTTGAGGGTCCAGCCCGCACCACAGCGTGCCGACCAGCGTCACCAGACCCGCGCTGAGCGGATTGAGCAAGCGGGACAATTCGGCCCGCTTCCAGAGCAGGAGCACGCTCATGCCTGTAATACTGCCCAGCACCCCGGCCAGGATTGTTTCGCGCCATCCGCCGCCGATCAACGTGCAGGCTCCGGCCGAAACGAGTACGTAGGCCATCAGCAAGGTCAGTCCGCGATGATGCGACGGGCGGGCGTCGATCTCGCGCACCCGGGTATCGGCGGCAACCGGATCCAGTTCTCCGCTGGCCAGCGCCTCCATGACTTCGGTCAGTTCGGACAGCTTGCCGAGGTCCGGTCCGCCGGGATCCACGCGGGCCAGATAGGTCTGCTGCCGGCGGCCGTCGCCCAGCGATGCGATCAATGCGGTCGGGGTACAGAAGAATTCGGCGGTAAGCCCCAATCGTTCGGCCATGATCTGCATTGCCGACTCCAGCCGGTGTGCCGGCGAGCCCACCCGCAACAACGCCCGGCCCAGATTCAGGACCAGCGTTGCATAGGGACTGGATTCGTAAGGTTGAGCACCGGATGGATCGAGTTCGGCATTCATTTCGACGTCCGCGGGAAAGGACTTGTGATGTTAACCGGGATATTCGTCGTTTCGTCGCCTCGTCCCTTCGTCGCCTGGTCGTTCCGTCGTCCGGCCTGCAGTCGCTGGCGTCGACCGGCGCTTTTGACTGCCCATCACCGGCCCCCGGCTAACGATTTTACGCAACCCGCGAACCCTCGTTTCGTCCCACCGGCTACCATGGACCGTCAATTTGCCGTTGCAGGAAGCCCTGATGAAGCGCGAAGAAATCGATTTCCCGACCGAGCACGATCCACTGCGCGACGATGTCGGCGAGCTCGGCAGTATGGTCGGCGACCTGCTGCGAGAGCAGTGCGGAGAACGCCTCTTCATGCGTGTCGAAAGCGCCCGTGCCGCGGCCATAGACCGGCGCAACAGCGCGGTCGGAAGCGATGCGCTGGAGGCCCGGTGCCGTTTCGAAGAGCCGACCCGGGCGCTGGATTTCGTGCGCGGGTTCGCCGCCTGGTTCCGCATGGTGAATCTTGCCGAGCAGGTCCACCGCATCCGGCGCCAGCGAGCCTGGGCGGCCGGCAGCCAACCGCAGCCCGAAAGCCTGGAGGCGGTCCTCAAGGGCCTGCGGGACGATGGCATGGGCTTCGAAGAATTCGAGCCGATGCTCGCAGACATGCTGATCGAGCCGGTGCTGACGGCGCATCCTACGGAAGCCACGCGGCGCTCAATTCTCGAGAAGGAACAGCGCATGGCCCAGTACCTTGTCCAGCGCTTCGACACCACGCAGTCGCCGCGCACGCTGGGCCGGCTGATCGACCGTGTGAGAATGGAACTGACCATCGCCTGGCAGACGGCCGAGCAATCTGCGGTGCGCCCGACCGTGGCCGACGAAGCCGAACACGCGCACTATTATCTGGCCAACGTGCTGTACCGGGTAACGCCCGTGTTGCATGAAAACCTGGCCGAGGCCATTCAGGCCGTGTGGGGCGTGGACGTCAATCCCGCTCGATTGCCGGCCATTCTGCGCTTCGGGTCCTGGGTCGGCGGCGACATGGACGGAAATCCGAACGTGGGCCCCGACACGGTGCTGGATACGCTGGGCGAGCAGCGGCGCCAGGTAATCGGCAATTACCGGCGCGAGGTTCGGCGTCTGAACCGGCTGCTCAGCCATACCCTGGGACGCATCGAGGTTCTGGACGAATTGCACGAGCGGCTCGAGCACTACGGCGTGCAGATGCCCGATGTCGCCGGGCGGGTGCCGAAGCGCTATGCCGACATGCCTTACCGCCGGCTGCTTCATTTCGTCGATCGCAGACTGTCGCAAACGCTCGCCGACGATCGCCTGGGTTATCGTGACGCGGACGAATTCCTGGTCGATCTCGGCCTGATCGCCGACAGCCTGCTGCTGCACCGCGGCGAGCGCGCCGGGCTGTTTCCGCTGGATCGTCTGCGCAGACGGGTCGGCATCTTCGGCTTTCACCTGGCCGCCCTCGACCTGCGCGTGGATTCCGGCGACCTGCACGAAGCCGTCGGTCAGCTGCTGGACGAGGCCGACTGGTCCGACCGTGACCACGCGGCCAGAACCGCGCGCCTGTGCGAGGTTCTGGCCGACGATTCATTCAAGCCCGCAAGCAGCGATCATCCGGTCTACAGTCTGCTGGAAGCGGCGCACGAGGCGCGCGCGCGCTTCGGCATGATGTCGGTGCAGACGTTGATCGTGAGCATGAGCCGCAACGCGGACGACGTGCTGGCCGCGTGGTTTGTCGCGCGGGCCGCCGGCATTGACGACGGTGGTTTCGATTTCGTGCCGCTGTTCGAAACCGTCGACGATCTGGATGCGGCCGAGGGCGTGATGCGCGGCCTGCTCGACCTGGATCTGTGGAAGCAGTTACTGGAAAAGCGCGGACGCCGGCAGATGATCATGCTGGGCTATTCCGACAGCAACAAGGACGGCGGCCTGGTGGCTTCGCGCTGGGCGCTGCACGATGCCCAGGAAAAACTCGTCGCGCTGTTTCGCGACACCGGCATGAAGCTGGCGCTCTTTCATGGTCGCGGCGGCAGCATCGGCCGCGGCGGCGGCAAGACCCATAGCGCTATCCTGGCCGCACCGGCCGGCAGCGTGGCAGGCCGGTTGCGACTGACCGAGCAGGGCGAGGTGATTCATCGCAAGTACGCGCTGCGGCCGATTGCGCTGCGAAATATGGAACAGACCGCCGGCGCGGTGATCCGGGCCAGTACCGGCCGTTTCGGAGCGTCCGGCGAGGACCGGATGAAGTCTTCATGGAAAGACCACATGCATCGGCTTGCCGAACTGAGCAGGAACGCCTATCGCGATCTGGTCTACGGAAATCCGGGCTTCGTTGATTATTTTCGCCGGGCCACGCCCATCGACGTCATCGAGCGCATGCGCATGGGCTCGCGCCCCGCCTCGCGCAGACCGGACGCCGGCATCGAGGGCCTGCGCGCCATCCCGTGGGTATTTTCCTGGGCCCAGAGCCGTCATGCACTGCCGGGCTGGTACGGACTGGGCAGCGGCCTGGAGGCGCTGGCCGGCGAAATGGGTGATGCCACGCTCGTTGAAATGACCGAAAACTGGCCGTTCGTGCGCACCGTGCTCGACGACGCCGAAATGGCGATGAGCAAGGCGGACCTGGATATCGCCAGTCGATACGCGGGCCTGGCAGGTAAAATCGGAGAGCAGGTTTTCCCGCTGATCGATGCCGAGTTCGAGCGCACCCGCAGCTGGATCTGCACGCTCAAGGGCCAATCGGAGCTACTGGAAGGGGACGAGACCCTGAAGCGCTCGATCCTGCTGCGCAATCCCTACGTGGATCCGATGAGTTTCGTCCAGGTCGAAACGCTGGCCCGCTGGCGCGCCGGAAACCGAAAGGACGAGGTGCTTGAGCAGGTGTTGATTGCGACTGTGCACGGGATTGCACAAGGTCTTCAAAATACTGGATAAACCCGGGTTTCGGGTGTCCGGGTTCGGGTTTCCGGAAATGCAGGCTGCGGGCCGCGCGATGATCTGCGCAGCCCGCCTTATAGTGCGATGCGTTTGGTTTTTCCGGAAACCGGAAACCGGAACCCTGAAACCGTCGGTTTTACGCCGGCGCTGAACCCTTGTAGGTGCCCAGCACTACGATGGTCTTGCCCGAGGCGCGGATCATGCCTTCTTCTTCCAGGGTCTTCATCACCCGTCCGGCCATTTCGCGGGAACACCCGACGATGCGCGAGACTTCCTGTCGTGTAATCCGGATCTGGGTGCCTTCCGGGTGCGAAACCGCGTCGGGTTCGCCGCACAGGTCGATCAGCGTGCGGGCCACGCGGCCCTGGGTGTCGAGGAACGCCAGGTGCTCGACCTTGCGCCGGGCCTGAAGCAGGCGCTGGGCCAGCTTGGCGCCGATCGCGGTCATTATTTCCAGCGCGTGGTCCTTGAGCTCGTCTTCCAGCGCATCGCGCAGGGCGGCATAGGAAATCTCGGCCAATTCGCACTTGGTCTTGGTGCGCACCAGGACTTCGCGATTGGCGGGCCGCATGAAAAGGCCCATTTCGCCGATGAAATCGCCCGGATTCAGATAGCTGAGGATCAGTTCGCGTCCGTCGTCGCCCTCGGTGGAGACCGTCACCGAGCCCTCGATCACGTACATCAGGGTCTGGCCGGAGTCGCCGGGACGCATCACGGTCGCGCGCGCCGGGTAATGCTGGCGCTTGCACAGCTCCAGGAAATGGTCCATGGCAACCCGGTCTACCGGATAGAACTGAAAATCACGCATTCGACTGGTCCTGCTTGATAGTGGTCGTTTTCACGATAGGCTGCATCATAATCCCCCGCTGCGCATATTGTGCCATTTTCACGCCTGTGGCGAGGCGAGTCAAATTATCATTTCTCCAATTTTAAGATAGACGCCCATCCACACTGCTTTGTTGAGCGATAATGGTCGGCTTTCATCCAAAGGCTGGACCGGGACCTATAGATGGCGAGACGTCGCATACAACTCCACGGGTTCAACAACCTGACCAAGGCGTTGAGCTTCAATATCTACGACCTGTGCTATGCGACCACCAGCGAGCAGCGTGAAAAGTATATCGCCTATATCGACGAGGCGTACAACGCCGAGCGCCTGACACAGATCCTGACCGATGTCTCGAACATCATCGGCGCCAATATCCTCAACATCGCGCGCCAGGACTACGATCCGCAGGGCGCCAGCGTCACGATGCTGATCGCCGAGGAGCCGGTCACGCCGGGCACGACGTATTCTTCCGCTGCCCCCGGTCCGCTGCCCGAAACCGTGCTTGCCCACCTCGACAAGAGCCATATCACGGTGCACACTTATCCGGAAAGCCATCCGCACGACGGCATCTGCACCTTTCGCGCCGACATCGATGTGGCGACCTGCGGCGTGATTTCGCCGCTCAAGGCGCTGAACTATCTGATCCACAGCTTCGAATCCGATATCGTCACGGTCGACTATCGCGTGCGCGGATTCACCCGTGACGTGCGCGGTCGCAAGCACTATATCGATCACAAGATCACATCGATCCAGGACTACTTGAGTCGCGACACCCGCAACGCCTACCAGATGATCGACGTCAATGTCTACCAGGAAAATCTGTTCCATACGAAGATGTGTCTGAAGGAATTCGATCTCGACAACTACTTGTTCGGCCTCAACGCCGCCGACCTGCCGGTGTCCCAGCGGCGCAAAATCGACCGGCGCCTGCGCAAGGAGATGCAGGAGTTGTTTTACGGCAGGAATTTGTAGTTATTTCAGAAGATTGGCAGCCCGGGCTGCAGCCGTGCCCACTGGGGATTGCTTTCGATTTCAAAATCAACCTCCACTTCCAATTCCACTTCAACAACCATTTCGCGAGGCGAAATGGTTGTTGAAGTTGACCCTGAAACGCCACCGGCCGCGGCCTGGCGGCCATTATCGGCGAGCGGCGAGAGCCGGCAAGATGCACGATTTCGGCCCGCTGGCCAAAACCATCAGATCCGATAAGCAACCCATTTCATCAATCCGGCGGTAAGCGCCATCGCCCCCTGGACGGGCTTCGGCAGGCTTGCCGCACCCGACTGGGCGGCCAGCTCGGCATGGCGGGCTTCGTCTTCCTTCATCTGCGAGACGACAGCCCGCGAGCGCTCATCGGCCTGGGGAAGACTGTCGAGGTGCGAGTCGAGATGGGCCTCGACCTGGCGCTCGGTGGCCTCCACGAAGCCGAGGCTCCATTTATCGCCGGTCAGGCCGGCCGCAGCGCCGATGGCAAACGAGCCGGCGTACCAAATCGGGTTGAGCCGGCTCGGGTGACTGCCGAGCGCGTCGAGACGCTCGGCGCACCAGCGCAGGTGGTCGATTTCCTCGCGCGCTGCTTCTTCCATCTCGGCGCGGACTTTCGGTAACCGGGCAGTGACCGCCTGGCCGGCGTACAGTGCCTGGGCGCAGACTTCGCCGGTGTGGTTGATTCGCATCAGGCCGGCGGCATGTTCGCGCTCGTTGTGCTCGAGGCTGGCTTCGGGCAGCTTGCCGCCGGGAGATGCGCGGTCGGCGGCCGGGGCCGGGGCAAGCGAAACGCGTAGCGCCTGATCCAGTTGCGTAACGATTCGGTCGAGGGTATTCATGGCGCCGTAGTTTAACGAAGACGGTGTGATTCGAGTCGGACAATCGCTGTTTTGCATGCGTAAACCGTAAAGCGTGCTAATCCGTTTCCAGGTAATGCATGCTGAACAGTCCTTCGGGATCGGTCCAGGTCTTCACCGGGTGCAGGCTGGTGCCTTTCACCAGCTCGCGGAAGCCCTCGATCGAATACTTGTGGCTGTTTTCGGTATGGATGCTTTCGCCGGTATCGAACTCGAAGCGCTTGCCGTCGATTTCGATAACGGTCGGCCGGGTGGCGACAAGCTGCATTTCGATACGCTGCTGATCGTCGTTGTAGATCGCCCGATGCTCGAATGCGTCGCGCTCCACCTTGGCACCCAGGTCGGTTTCGAGCCGGCGCAACAGGTTGGTGTTGAATGCCGCGGTCACGCCCTCGCTGTCATCGTAGGCGCGCTCAAGGCGAGCGGCGGATTTGACCAGGTCCACGCCGATCAACACGCCGCCGCCCGGGCCGGCGATGCGCGCCATTCGGGTCAGAAAGTCGTGCGCCTCGGTGTGCGTGAAGTTGCTGATCGTGGAGCCTGGAAAGTACACCACGCGATGGCGTGCCGGCGGGTTCAGTGTCAGTGCTTCGTCCGGAACCGGCTTGGTGTAGTCGGCCTGCAGCGGCCGGATGTCGAGCGTGGGGAACTGCTCAGACAATGCCGTCACCGACTGCGCCAGCGCCTCGCCGGAGATTTCGATGGGGGTGTAGGCGCGCGGGTGCGTGGCGTCGAGAATGATGCGAATCTTGATGCCGGCGCCCGAGCCGAACTCGATGATGTGCGCATTCGGACCGATCGCCTCGGCGATCTCGTCTCGGTGTGCCTCGTGCAGCGCCAGATCGGCGCGCGTGACGTAATAGTCATCGGTATCGCATATGCCTTCGAACAGCTCCGAGCCGCGTTCGTCGTAAAGATACTTGCACGGAATGGAGCGGTGCGATGCCGAAAGACCCTTGATGACGTCGTCGGCGAAATGCAGTTTTTCCTGCTGATTCATTCAATGTCCTTTGCCAGGCGCACGCCGCTGAACTGCCAACGATCGGCCGGGTAGAAAAAGTTTCGGTAGCTGGCCCGGACATGACCGTCGGGTGTCGCGCAACTGCCGCCGCGCAGTACCATCTGGTTGGCCATGAACTTGCCGTTGTATTCGCCGATCGCGCCGGCGGCGGGCTTGAAACCGGGGTAGGGCCCGTAGGCGGACGCGGTCCATTCCCAGACGTCGCCGAACATTGCGACCGGGTGCCGGCCGTCCGACTTGTCGGGCGCAGTCGGATGAAACCGCCCGGTTCCGGCAAAATTGCCGCGGCAGGGCTGGCGGGCTGCAACGGATTCCCATTCGGCCTCGGTCGGCAGGCGGGCACTCGACCATTCCGCGAACGCCTGGGCCTCATAGAAGCTGAGGTGGCATATTGTCTCGGCCGGGTCGATTTCACGCAGGCCGTCGAGCGTTACGATGCGCCATTCGCCGTCGGTTTGACGCCAGTACATCGGCGCCTCGATGCCGTTTTCCTGCACCCAGGCCCAGCCGTCGGAGAGCCACAGCAGCGGTTCGCGATAGCCGCCGTCGGCGATGAAGTCGAGAAAGTCGCCGCAGCTTACCGGGCGGTCGGCCAGCGCAAAAGCGTCGGGAAGCCAGACCTTGTGACGCGGCGTTTCGTTGTCGAAGCAAAATCCATGCCCGTCGGCGCCGATTTCAACCATGCCGCCGTCATACTCTGTAAACGCGACCGGGTCAGGGGCTGTTCCCGAGGTCTCGCTGCCGCTGCCCAGACGCGGCGCCAGCGGATTGAACGAGAATGCGTGCTTGAGATCGGTCAGGATCAGTTCCTGGTGCTGCTGCTCATGGTTCAGACCGAGTTCGATCAGCGGCGCGACGCGCGAAAGACACGCCTCGTCGCAGTCGGCGATGAGCGCCTGCATCGCGGCGTCCACGTGTCGCCGATACCGGCCGACTTCCTCGACGTCGGGGCGCGACAGCAGAGAGCGCCTCGGCCGGGGGTGCTGGCGTCCGACCGCGTTGTAATAGGAATTGAACAACTCTTCGAAGGCCGGGTGAAACGGCTTGTAGTCCGGCTGTATGGCCACCAGGATGAAGGTTTCGAAGAACCAGGTGGTGTGCGCCCTGTGCCACTTGGCCGGGCTCACTTCGGGCATCGACTGGAGGTTCTGGTCCTCCGGACGAAGAGGCGCCATCAGGGCCTCGGTTGCGGCGCGTACCCGCAACAGCCGCTCGGCCAGGCGGTCGCGCAGCGCATCGCTGTCGGCGACGCCGCCATGTGCGTCGTTCGATGCTGCGGCTTCGGTCGCGATTTCGGCGCTGTTGGACATGGAATTGGCCTTTGGTATTTGCCGGTGTGGGTGATGCGTCCTGCGCAACTGCCCACGCGTCCTACACCCCGAAATCGTCACGGGCCAGATCGATACGGAATCGATGGTGAGCACTGCGGCGGACAGCTAAACGCCATTGCCACCCCATAATGCTACCATCCCGTATCGAAACCCTGTGAACCGGTTCCGGCTCGACGGGCATCGGTTCGGTCACGCCCGGGCACGCCGACTAGTGCCTTCTTTTATCGATCAACGTACGGAGCGATTACGAATGAATCTTTCACGCCTTGGCGGCGCCTTGCTGCCTGTTTATCTCGGCCTGTTCGCGGCCGGCAGTGCATCGGCCGAATGGACCGGCTCGGGCGAACTCGGCTTGGTGTTCGCGCGCGGCAATACCGATACCGAGACGCTCAATACAGAATTAAAACTCAAATACACGCGCGAGCGCTGGACCAACGCGTCGCGCTTTTCGTACCTGAAGTCGGAATCCGACGGTGATCTCGAGGCCGAGCGCCTCGTATTCGACAACAAGACCGATTACACCTTGTCCGACGTCAGCTATATCACCGGCGTGGGCCGTTACGATCGCGACGAATTCTCGTCGTTCGAATACCAGACCTCGCTGGCGATAGGTTATGGGCGCAGATTGATAGACACTGAGCGCCAGGCGCTTTCGGTCGAAATCGGCCCGGGTGTGCGGTACTCTGAAATCCGCGATACCGGCGAGACCGAAACCGACCTGATCGCCCGCGGCGGCGCCGACTATCGGCTCCAGATCTCGGAAACCGCCGAGTTGACCAACCGTTCGCTGATCGAAAGCGGCAGTTCCAATACCTTTCTCGAGAACGAAACCGCGCTGACCGTCGCCATCAACGACGCGCTGGCGCTCAAGACCGGTTTCCTGGTGCGTCACAACACCGAGGTGGAGCCGGGTCGCGAAAAGACCGACTACCTGTCCACGGTCAACCTGGTTTACAGTTTCCCCGGGCAATGATTTGGCGGAGATGACGTGTATTACGAAAGGCACCTGTTCTTCTGCACCAACCAGCGCGCCGAGGGCGCCGACAGGCCCTCGTGCGCGCAGTGCGGCTCGCCCGAGCTGCGCGGCTGGGTCAAGAAGCGTCTGAAGGCGCTCGGCCTGGCCGGGCCGGGCGGCGTGCGCGCCAACACCGCCGGGTGCCTGGACCGGTGCGAGCTGGGGCCGGTGCTGGTCGTCTACCCGGACGCTGTCTGGTACACCTACATCGACGAGGACGATCTCGAGGAAATCATCCAGAGCCACATCATCGGCGGCGAGCCGGTGGCGCGCCTGATGCTGCCCGACGAACCGGTCGCCTGAGCCCAGGGTGCATCGGTAATGCCCATTCGCGGTCTGCCCGCACACCTGGTGAACCAGATCGCCGCCGGCGAAGTCATCGAGCGGCCGGCCTCTGTGGTCAAGGAACTGGCCGAGAATAGCCTGGACGCCGGCGCGAGCCGGATCCGGATCGAGATCGACGGCGGCGGCGAGCGCCGGATTCGCATCACCGACGACGGCGGCGGCATCCCGGCCGACGAGATCGA
>DATGCS010000080.1:0-11620 GCA_035311685.1 Wenzhouxiangellaceae bacterium | reverse complement strand
GAAATCACGGTCGCCGCGCGCGAGGGCGGGGGCGATCCTGAAGCCAATCCGCGGCTGCGGCTTGCCTGGGACAAGGCCAACGCGGCCAACGTGCCCAAGGACAATATCGAACGCGCCATCAAGAAGGCCACCGGCGAGCTCGAAGGCGTCGATTACGAGGAAATCACCTACGAGGGCTACGCGCCCGGCGGCGTGGCGGTGATGGTCGAGACCGTCACCGACAACCGTAACCGCACCGTCGCGGCAGTCCGACATGCATTCTCCAAGTACGGCGGCAACCTGGGCACCGAGGGCTCTGTGGCCTACCTGTTTGAAAAGAAGGGCGTAATCACGTTCGCACCCGGCACCGGCGAAGACAAGGTGATGGAAGCCGCGCTGGAAGCGGGCGCCGAAGACATCGAGACCGACGACGACGGCAGCATCGAGGTGCTGACGACCCCGGAAGAATTTTCCGGCGTGCTGAGCGTGCTGCGCGATGCCGGCCTGGAGTCCGATGAGGCCGAGGTCACGATGCGCCCGTCGACGCTGATTGAACAGGACATGGAATCCGGCCAGAAACTGCTGAAATTCCTCGACGTGCTCGAAGATATCGACGACACACAGAACGTCTGGCACAACGCCGATATTCCAGCCGAGGCTTACGAGTGACTGTCCGCGAACCGGGCTCGATCCACCGCTGATGCGTATCCTCGGCCTGGATCCCGGTTCGCGCATCACCGGCATCGGCATCATCGACGGCGAGTCGTTGGTCGCCGCCCGCCAGCTCAGCCTGGGCGGCGGGGAGATGCCCGAAAGACTGGCCGGCATCTTTGCCGGCGTCACCGATGCCATCGCCGAGTTCCGGCCCGACGCCGTCGCCATCGAAACTGTTTTCATGAGTCGCAACCCGCAGTCGGCGATCAAGCTCGGGCAGGCCAGGGGCGCCGCGATCTGCGCGGTCGTGCAGGCCGGGCTGGCGGTGCACGAATACGCGCCCAGGCTCATCAAGCAGGCCATCGTCGGGCGCGGCGGGGCCGACAAGGAACAGGTGCAGCACATGGTTCGCGTACTTCTTAAATCGACCGACAGTTTCGGCGCCGATGCAGCCGACGCGCTGGCCGTGGCGCTGTGCCACCTGCATTCGGCGCGCACCGCCAGGCGCCTGCCGCAAGGCGTGGTGCTTAGATGATTCGCGAGGTGTCGGGATGATCGCAAGGCTCGCCGGAACGTTGCTGGAGCGCCGACCGCCCAACCTGCTGATCGACGTCGGCGGGGTCGGCTACGAGGTCGAGGCGCCGATGAGCGTGTTCGACCGACTTCCGGAAAACGGCCAGCCGTGCACGCTGCTGATCCACCAGGTGATCCGCGAGGACGCGCACTTGCTGTTCGGTTTCGTCAGCGCATCCGACCGTGAGCTATTTCGCAGTCTGCTCAAGATTTCGGGGGTCGGACCCAAGGTCGCGCTGGCAATTCTTTCCAGCGTTTCGGCGGCCGATTTCGCGCTGATGATCGAATCCGGCGACAGCCGGGCCTTGACCCGGCTGCCCGGTATAGGCAAGAAGACCGCCGAGCGGCTGATCCTCGAAATGAAAAGCCGGCTGGACGGTCTGGAGCTGGGTTCCGGCATTTCGGGCGGGGCGGGTCAGCCGGCCGCCGGCGAGCGGAATGCTGCCGGCGAAGCCCGTGCCGGCCTGGTCGCGCTGGGCTATTCCCCGGCCGAAGCGCTGAAGATGATCAAGGGTGTCGGCGACGACCCGGCCAGCGCCGAGGCCATGATTCGGCAGGCCCTGAAGAACCGGATGCAGCGCTGATTCGGGTGTTGCGTGAAGTCCGGGGCCGCGATTCACCGCGGTACATGCCCCCCGTGGGGGGTTAGTTCACGTGAGGCACCACCAGAACATCGCGGCGGCTCGTGGCGAGAATATCCAGCGCAGAGCTTCCAAGCAGCATTCGAGCGGGCCCGCTGCCGGATCCCGCGCCGATCACCAGCAGATCCGCCGACAGCTCCCCGGCGATGCCTTGTAAAGCGTCGGCAACGGATTTGTGTATCTCTTTGACGATGCGCTGCACCCGGCCGACGGGCACTGACTCGAGAAATGCATTCAGCTCGCCGACGGCGAGCGCCCGCTCATCGGCGAGATAAGCCTTTATTTCGGTCTTGCTGAGCGCACTCAGCGAGATCGAGCCCGCTCCGGGCGCGTCGTAAAGATAGGCAACCGAAAGCGCCGCGTCGTGATTCAGCCCCAGCGCCGTCGTGGTGCGCAAGGCCTGTGCCGCATTCGGGGACAGGTCGACGGCGGCAAGAATATGGACATAGCGCTCTCTTGCTTCGCTGTTGACCATCAGCACGGGTTTTCGACTGCGCCGTATGGCGCGTTCGGCCGTCGTCCCGACGAAGGTGTCCTGAAGCAGCCTGCGCCGATAGGCACCGAGTACCAGCAGATCCGGCTTCAGTTCGTCCAGCGCCTTGCCGATACCCTGAAATGGTTCGCCCTCGTAAAGACGGGCAGACGCTTCGATGCCGTGACGGCCGCTGATCAATTTTCGCTGTTCGTCCAGCAGATCGCGGCTGAGGCTCGCTTCGGCTGCGACCAGTTCCCTGGGCCGGTCCGGGTCGACGACGTGGACGATATCAAGGCTCGCGCTGGTCGTTGTCGCAAGAATTGCCGCTCGTTCCAGCGCCAGATCGGCTCGGGGCGAAAAGTCCGTTGCTGCCAGGATTCTGCGCATGGGCTTCCTCTGCATGTTTGCCGGTTTAGGATATCCTTTCCATGGCGCAACTTGAAGCCGTATAACTTGGGGCCGGCAAATGTTGGATCTGATTCTTCACTCGGTATTCGGCGAAGTCGCAATTCTACTGGCGATGGCCGCCGCGATCGGATTTGCCGGGTTGATGCTGCGGCAGCCGCTGATCGTGAGTTTTATCGCCGTCGGCCTGCTGGCCGGTCCTTCGGTCCTGGACGTGGTTCGTTCCGACGAGCAGATCGACTTCCTGGCCGAACTCGGGATTGCGGTACTGCTGTTCCTGGTCGGCACCAAGCTCGACGTGAAACTGATTCGTTCACTGGGCGCCGTCGCCCTCACGACCGGTCTTGGCCAGGTCGCCTTCACTGCAGTATTCGGTTTCCTGATCGGCCTGGCGCTAGGCCTGGAACCCGTGGCGAGTATCTATGTCGCCGTCGCGTTGACCTTCTCGAGCACCATCATCATTGTCAAGCTGTTGTCGGACAAGCGCGAGATCGATTCTCTTCACGGCCAGATCGCGCTGGGCTTCCTGATCGTTCAGGACCTGGTTGTCGTTTTGTCCATGATCGTATTGTCGACGCTGGGCATGGGCGTCGCCGACGACGGGGGCGGCGGGCGCATTGCAGCCGTCCTAGTCGCGGCGGCGGGGATGCTGCTGCTGGTTGTATTGTTCGTTCGCTACCTGGCCGATCCCCTGACCCGACGCCTGGCCCGCGCGCCGGAGCTTCTGGTCATATTCGCGATCGCACTGACGGCGATCTTTGCCGCCGTGGCCGACGCAGTCGGTCTCGGCAAGGAACTGGGCGGCTTGATGGCCGGCGTGGCGCTGGCCTCGACGCCGTATCGCGAGACCATCGCATCCAGGCTTGCGCCGCTGCGCGACTTTCTTCTGCTGTTTTTCTTCATTGCGCTGGGATCCAGCCTCGAACTGTCCCAGCTGGGCGAGCATTTCAACGCCGCCGTGATCTTTTCCCTGTTCGTGTTGATCGGCAATCCGCTCATCGTGCTCATCATCATGGGCGTGATGGGCTACCGGGCGAGGACGGGGTTCCTGGCCGGCCTGACGGTGGCGCAGATCAGCGAGTTTTCCCTTATCTTCGTCGCAATGGGCGTGTCGCTGGGGCACGTGGGCGGCGACATGCTGGGGCTGGTTACGCTGGTGGGCCTGGTGACGATCGCGTTGTCCACGTACATGATCACCTACTCGCACCGGCTGTTTGAATGGCTCGAACCTTATCTCGGCCTGTTCGAGCGCCGCAACACCACGCGAGAGCCCGCCGACCGCAGCGACGGCAAGCAAGCAGACCGAATTCAGGTCGTGATCTTCGGATTGGGCCGGTTCGGTACCGCGCTGGGCCAGCGGCTGCAGCACCGCGGCGTGCGCACGCTCGGTGTCGACTTCAATCCGCTGGCGGTCAATCGCTGGCTGGCGCTGGGTCTGCCGGCCGTGCACGGCGACGCCGGCGATGCCGAGCGCGTCGGCATCCTGCCGGTCGACAGCGCGGACTGGGTCGTCTCGACCATTCCGGCACTGGCGCGCGACCTGCAGCAGGAAGATCCGAGACTGAGTCTGCTTCAGAGCCTGAAGAGCGCTAACCCGGCCGTCAGGATCGCGGCGACATCGCATTCGGCGATGGAAACGCGGACGCTTCGGGATGCCGGCGCCGACATCGTCCTCGAGCCGTTCCAGGACGGCGCCGATCGCGCCGTCGAGCTCCTGGTCGGTGGAGCGCGGGTACGCGAGCGTACCGAATTGCCGCCGCTGCCATCGGAAGCGCCGGACTGAACGGGTTTCAGTCTTCCTCGCGCAGCCCGAACAGCAGGCCCACCGAATGGATCTGCTCCGGCGCGATCAGCAGGTGGACGTGATCGCCGGTCTCGAGTACGGTCGAGTCTCTCACCGGTAATATCCTGCCGTCGCGCACCAGCAGCAGGATGTCCGCGCCGTCGGGCATGGGCAGGTCGGCGACCCGGCTGCCGGCGACGACAGCGGCCGGGTCGATCAGGAAGGAAAGGACACGAACCGGCAAGGCCTCGGTCGCGGTGATCTCGAGAACAGGCGTCGGTCGCGGCAGTCCGGCCCGTTCGACACGTAATCGGTTGACCGCCCATCG
Organism: Wenzhouxiangellaceae bacterium; assembly: GCA_035311685.1. Classification (GTDB taxonomy): domain Bacteria; phylum Pseudomonadota; class Gammaproteobacteria; order Xanthomonadales; family Wenzhouxiangellaceae. The sequence continues at coordinate 6,782 of DATGCS010000080.1, read as the reverse complement.
AATCGTGGCGCCGGGAATCACGGCGTTGAACACCACGATGAAGAACACCAGGTGAAACAGTTCGAGCGCGCCGTCGACGCCGCTCATGACCGGGTAGCTGGCCAGCAGAATCGGTACCGCACCGCGCAGGCCGGTCCAGGCGATGAACGCGGTTTCGGCCCTCTCGTAGCGAAAAGGCAGCAGACAGAGCGCGACCACCAGCGGACGGGCCAGCAGCGCCAGCACCAGTCCCAGCGCTATTCCCATCAGGCCCGATGCCGCGAGCAGGCCGGGTATCGCCAACAGCCCGAGCACCAGGAACATCGTGATCTGACCCAGCCACGCCAGCGCATCGTGGACGCGCAGGATGCCGGCGCGATAGGGCAGCCGTCGGTTGCCCAGCATCAGTGCGGCGACATAAACCGCCAGAAAACCCGAGCCCAGGAACAGCGTCGGGATGCCGAAAGCCAATAGCGCCAGGGCCAGCGTCATGGCAGGATACAGACCTGCGGCAGGAACGCGCACCCGTTGCAGCAGCTGTTGACCCATCCAGCCGATGGCAAGACCGGCCGCCAGCCCGACGGCAAGCTGCATGACGATATTGACGACGAACGAGAGCCATTCGAAATTGCCGCTGTCCAGGAGTACCCCGGTGAGCGTAATCGTGAGTATGACCGCCATCGGGTCGTTCAGGCCGGATTCCAGTTCCAGCGTGGCGCCCACCCGCTGGCGCAGCTGCACGTTCGATCCGCGCAGCGCCGAAAAGACCGCGGCCGCGTCGGTGGACGAAACGATGGCGCCGATCAACAAGGCTTCGGGCCATTCCAGTCCGAGCAGGTGAGCCGCCACCGCCACGACAGCCGCGGTGCCGGCCACGCCCGCCGTGGCCAGAACGGCTGCCGGGGCAAGATGCGGACGGGCCGTGCGCCAGGACGTATTCAGACCACCGTCGAACAGGATCAGCACCAGGCCGACGGTGCCGATGCGGAACGCCAGCGAGTGATCGGCGAAATCGGCAGGCAGCCATAGACTGGCCACAAGACCGATGCCCAGAAACAGCAGCACGGCGGGAAACCCGATGCGTTCGGAAGGGCGGCTGAACAGCACGCTGGCGAGCATCAGCAGGCCGGCGATGGTCAACAGCCATCCAGTGGTCAGCGGTTCGCTGGCGATCACGCAACCCTCCGGTTCGGTTTTGCATCATTGAAGCTGATTATCGCGGAATACGGTGATTGCCGGGACAGGGATCCCGAGCCTGGTTGTCGCGAAGGCTTTTGACCGGTTGTGGCCTGGCGGTTGAACCGGATCGGGGTATTGAACCGGCGGGTTGTGTTCGGCGTGATGAGGAAGTCACACCCTGCGGTCCGAGTACCGCCGGGTGATTTCCGCTACCATTCGTGCTTGATCCAAGCCCCCGGCGCCCGAACCTCCAGATGACCGACAGCAGTTTCCCAGACGACGACTCCCGCCTGATTTCGGCCCGCCCGGCCGATGAGGAAATACGCTTCGAGGCGTCGCTGCGGCCAACCCGACTGAGCGAGTACATCGGTCAGCAGACGATGAAGGATCGGCTCGGCATTTACCTGGAATCGGCCCGGCACCGCTCCGAGGCGCTGGACCACGTGCTGATCTTCGGCCCGCCAGGGCTGGGCAAGACCACGCTGGCCAATGTGATTGCCGCCGAGATGGGCACCCAGCTGCGCCAGACTTCGGGCCCGGTGCTGGAACGCGCCGGGGATCTGGCGGCCATGCTGACCAATCTCGAGCCCGGCGACGTGCTGTTTGTCGATGAGATCCATCGCCTGTCGCCGGTCGTTGAAGAGGTGCTGTATCCGGCGATGGAGGACTACCGGATCGACATCATCATCGGCGAGGGCCCGGCGGCGCGGTCGATCCAGCTCGATCTGCCGCGCTTTACGCTGGTGGGGGCAACGACCCGTGCCGGATTGCTTACGTCGCCATTGAGAGACCGCTTCGGCATCGTCGAGCGACTGGAATTCTACGACGTCGACGACCTGGCGAAAATTGTCACGCGCTCGGCCGGCATCCTCGAAATCGCCTGCGACGGGCACGGCGCGGCCGAGATTGCCAAACGATCCCGCGGCACGCCGCGCATTGCCAACCGGCTGCTCCGGCGGGTACGCGATTTCGCCCAGGTCCGCGCCGACGGCGAAATCGACGCCGACGTCGCGCGCCAGGCGCTGGAGATGATGCAGGTCGACGCCCAGGGCTTCGACCAGCTCGATCGCCGGCTGCTGACGATATTGATCGAGCACTTCGACGGCGGCCCGGTGGGTGTGGAGAGTCTGGCGGCAGCCCTTTCCGAGGAGCGAGGCACGATCGAAGATGTGATTGAACCATTTCTGATTCAGCAGGGGTTTCTGATCCGCACCGCACGCGGCCGAATGGCCACCAGGCGCACCTGGCAGCACCTTGGGCTGAAAGCGCCGGCGAAACCCGGCGCACCGGATCTTTTCGACGGCGGCGCTTCATGACGACGAGCGACTCCGGCGCCGCCGATTCTTTCCGCTATCGCGTCTATTGGGAAGACACCGATGCCGGCGGGGTGGTTTACCACGCCCGGTATCTCCAGTTTCTGGAGCGAGGTCGATCCGACTGGCTGGCCGGCCTGGGCGTTTCGCAGACCGAACTGCGGCGCGAGCGCGGCCTGTTGTTTGCCGTCACGCGCATGGAGATCGACTTCCGCAAGCCGGCGCGGCTGGAAGATGAACTTGCCGTCTCGGTTCGCGTCCAATTCGTGGGTCGGGCCCGGATGGACTTCACGCAGCAGATCCGGCGCGGCGACGATCTGCTGATCGAGGCCACGGTGCGCGCGGCCTGTCTGGATGCCGAACGCTTCGCGCCGGCCCGGATGCCGGCCGGGATTCAGGAAAAGCTTCGCGCATACGCTGAATCCTGATCAATAAAACATATAGAATACAATTAATTCCAGCTAATTCCCGGAAATTACATGAATGCAGATATGAACATCTGGAGCCTCATTGCCGAGGCCACGCTGGTGGTGCAGCTGGTCATGGCGGTGCTGCTGCTGGCCTCGATCGCCTCATGGGTCATCATCTTCTCCAAACGCGCGGTGCTGGGGCGGATCGAAAAGCGTTCCAAGCAGTTCGAGGAACGGTTCTGGTCGGGCGCCGACCTCGGCCAGCTCTACGACCGCGTCACCTCCGAACACAAGGTGCGCGAGGGTCACGAAATCATTTTCGAAGCCGGCTTTCGGGAATTCTCCCGGCTCAGGGAAGAGCAGCGCATCGCTGCCGACACGCTGGCCGGCGGTGCCCAGCGCGCCATGCGGGTGGCGCTGACGCGCGAAATCGACCGGCTTGAGAACGGACTCAACTTCCTGGCCACGGTCGGCTCCACCAGTCCCTACGTGGGCCTGTTCGGCACGGTGTGGGGCATCATGCACGCGTTCTTTGCGCTGGCCGGCGTGCAGCAGGCCACTATCGCGATGGTGGCCCCCGGCATCGCCGAGGCGCTGATTGCCACGGCCATGGGCCTGGTAGCCGCGATTCCGGCGGTGATCGCCTACAACCGCTATTCCAACCAGGTCTACCGGCTGGAAGTGCGGATGGACAATTTCAAGGAAGAATTCGCCGGCATCCTCTTCCGCCAGGCGCGCAAGCTGCAGGATTCCTGAGCCATGCAGACCGATGCCCCCATTCAGCGACGCCGCCGCGCCATGGCAGAGATCAACGTGGTGCCTTACATCGACGTGATGCTGGTGCTGCTGATCATTTTCATGGTCACCGCACCGCTGCTCAACCTGGGCGTGGAGGTGGAACTTCCGCAGGGCAACGCCGAGTCCATGGGCGAGATCGAAGATCCGCTGATGGTCACCGTGGACCGCAACGGGGATCTGTATCTCAATACCGGTGACGCACCCGAACTGATCGACGGCCAGACGCTGGTCGAACGCGTCGGTATCCTGGTCGGACGGAATCCGGAAATCCAGGTGCTGGTCGGCGGCGACCAGGCCGTACCGTACCGCTACATCTACGACACCATGGTGCTGCTGCAGCGCGCCGGCGTCGCGTCGATCGGTTTCATGGGCGATCCGCCCGAGCAGTGAAAGCGCAGGCATCGCATAAACCGGCCCGACGCGAATCGCCGGCACGCGACACGCTGCGCGCGCTTGGAATGGCGCTGGGTGTGCACCTGGCCGGCATCGCCTTGCTGTGGCTGGGCAGTCTGAGCTGGGAGCCCAAGCGGCCGCCGCAGATCGCGCCCAGCTTTACCCTGGTCGACGCCTCGCCGTATCTCGAGGCCGAACGACAGGACCAGCTCGCCGAAGCGCAGGCCGAGGCCGCCGAGCGTCGACTGGAACAGGCCCGCCGGGAAGAAGCCGAGCGTCAGCAGGCGCTGGTGCGCGAACGCGAACAGGATCGCGCCGAAGAGGAGCGTCAGGCCGCGCTGGAGGCCCAGCGCCGGCGCCAGTTGGAGCGCGAGGCCGAGCAAGCCCGGCTGGCCGAAGAGCAGCAGATCGAGCGCGAGCGGCGCGAAGCCGAGCAGGCGCGGCTGCGCGAGCTCGAGCAATTGCGCCAGCGCCGCGAGGAGGCACAGCGCGACCGCGAGGAACAGGAACGCCGGCTGGCCGAGATCGCCGAGCGACGCGAACAGGATGAACAGCGCCAGCGCGCCGAGGCCGAGGCCGAGCGTCTTCGTCTGGCGCGCGAGCAGGCGCAGGCCTCCGAGCAGCGTGCGACACTGCGAGATGAATATGTCGCGACCATTGCCGAGCTTGTGACGCGCAACTGGATTCGCCCCCCCACCACCCAGCCGGGCGTGCGCTGCTCGGTTCGTGTAGTCCAGATACCGGGCGGCGAAATCATCGACCAGGCCATTGCAAGCCCCTGCAACGCAGACCCGGCGACGCGCCGCTCGATTGTCGCCGCGGTTGAACGTGCGGCAGTCTTACCCTATCGAGGTTATGAGGATGTATTTGAACGTGAAATCATTTTTGAATTTGTTTACAACGGCTAGCCTGATCCTGCTGCTTCTGGCGGGCGGCGCACGGGCACAGCTCCAGATCGAAATCGTCGACGGCGTCGAGGGCGCATTGCCCATCGCGGTGGTGCCGTTCGACTTCGGCAGCGCGGAAATGCAGCCCGAAACGCCCGTCCACGAGGTGATCGCGGCCGACCTTCAGCGCAGCGGCCTGTTCGATCCGCTGCCGGTGACCGACATGATCGATCAGCCGAGCCGACCGCCCGAGGTCAAACTGGGCACCTGGCGGCTGCTGAAGGTCGATTATGTCGCCATGGGCCGATGGATTCCAGGCGGCGACGGGCTGTCGGGCGAAATCGAGTATCACCTGGTGGCCGTGCATTCGGGGCGCACGCTGTTCTCGCGCGCGATTGCCGCCGGACCGGGCGCGTTTCGCCTGCGCGCGCACCAGATCGCCGATGCCATATTCGAGGAACTTACCGGCGCACCCGGCGCCTTCGCCAGCCGAATCGCCTACGTCAAGGTGACCGACGCGGGCACCGATGCCGAACAGTTCGAACTGATCGTGGCCGATTCCGACGGCCACAACCCGCAGACCATCGTTCGCCACAGCGAGCCGATCATGTCGCCGACCTGGGGTCCGGAGGGGCGGCGCCTGGCCTACGTATCGTTTGCCACCGGCAGATCCAACGTCGTGATCCAGGATATCTACACCGGCCAGCGCGACATCATTGCCGACGGCAAAGGCATCAACGGCGCGCCGGCGTTCTCGCCCGACGGCGAACTGCTCGCCATGAGCCTGTCGCGAAGCGGCAACTCGGAAATCTGGGTGCGAACGCTTGCGAGCGGGCGCATGGAGCAACTGACCGAGCACTGGGCGATCGACACCGAGCCGGCCTGGTCGCGCGACGGCCGGAATATCTTCTTTACCTCCGACCGGGCCGGTCGTCCGCAGATCTACCGCGTGCGCCGCAACGGCACGAACATCGAGCGGGTGACCTTCGAGGGTGATTACAACTCCCGGGTCTCGGTGGATCCTTACTCGGGGTTGCTGGCCATGGTTCACGGGGGACAGGCCAACTTCCGGATCGCGGTATTGGATCGCGAATCGGAGCGTTTGCGTGTATTATCCCCGGGACGGATGGACGAGTCCCCGAGCTTCGCGCCGAACGGGCGCATGGTGCTCTACGCGGCACGGGAAGGCGAACGGGGCGTGCTGGCCGCAGTTTCGGTCGACGGCAGATTCAGGCAGCGACTGGTGCTGACCGAGGGCGACGTGCGCGAACCGGCCTGGTCGCCGCTGATCCAGTAGAAGGCATCGACCTGTCCGACGATAATTTGACAACAACACCAATACGGAATTCTGGAGGCAGCATGAACTTCGCATCGAAAATTTTCCTGGTCTCGGTCCTGGCGCTCTTGCTTGGCGCATGTGCGACCGATACCCGAGACGTCCCGCCGGCGCCCGAGCCCGAGCCGCGGCCGACAGAACCTTCCGATCCGGTCGAAGTCGATCGAGTGAACCCGAGCAATTATGCCGATTCGCGCAACCTGGATAACCCGGACAGCACGCTCAGCCAGCGTGAAATTTACTTCGAATTCGATCGCTCGGACGTGCGTCCCGAGTACGTGCCCATCATTCGCGCTCACGCTGCCTACTTGCGCGCCAACCCCAGCGCCCGCATGCTGCTGGAAGGGCATGCAGACGAGCGCGGTTCACGCGAGTACAACCTGGGGCTGGGTGAACGCCGTGGCAACTCGGTGCTCGACTTGATGCGGGCCGAAGGCGCAAGCGCCAGCCAGATCGAAGTCGTCAGCTACGGCGAGGAACGCCCGGT
>DATGCS010000079.1:0-2386 GCA_035311685.1 Wenzhouxiangellaceae bacterium | reverse complement strand
TCGCGAAGTCGCGGCTATCGCCGGCACCTCGTCGCTGGGCGTCGGCCGGCTGTTCGCCGACCTGGAAAAACCCCACGACGGCACCGTTACCGTGGCGGAGACGAAAGTGCCGGATCTTGCCGATCACCTGGAGTTGCCGGTTTCGCACACGGGCCTGGTGTTTTCCCGGCAAGTGGCCGAAGCCGTTGACGGCTTCCTGCGATCAGGACGATTTGGACAGCGGTAGGCGGTTTTTCAAGGTTCCAGGAACGTGTGTCAACCACCGTCGATTCGCGATCGTTGGCGCGGTACACCAGTGCTTCGCGACAGCGTCAGGATTCTGTATCGTGGGCTGATGCCCGACGATCTTGTCGCTGGTTGCCCAGGATCCTGATCGCGTTGATTTGCTGCAGGATTCGGCGGTTCTGCAGCGGGTCGCGGGAGCCTGCCTGGATGATTCGGGTTCGATCGCCGTCAAGTTCGACGAGGTAGTTTCCTTCAGGACAGAACGCATCGATGTGGTCGCGGTTGTCGCCGCGTGCGTGATAAATGCACCGGGGCTCCGATTCATCCGGTCGCAGAACGGTCCTGAAGGGCCCCGTATGGCAGTATTGCCGGCTGGTCAGTTCCTGCATTGAAGAAACCAGATCGCTCTGATGAAATCGGTGTTCGATCTTTCCCCGCCATTGCGGCCCCGCGACAAGTATTGCGGGAATCAGCGAAGCGCTCGCCTGACCGAAGACCGCCTGTTCTTTCGGGCTGATCGGGATCATGGCGCGATGGTCGCTGATGATGAGCAGGATGCCGTTGTCGAAGAAACCGGTCGATTCAAGGCGTGAATGAAACTCGCCGGCTGTAGCGTCCATATAACGAAATACCGCTTCCTGAGAACGTTCGCCGGTTTCCGGATGTATGTAAGGGTGGTGCGATGACACGCTCTCGATTGCAACGAAAAACGGCTGTGCCTCCTGCTTGAGCCCGGCAATGAATTCGACACTGCGCTCGTAAAGCATGCTGTCTGGCACCGAATCGAAATGCAGGCGTTTCTTTACGCCATCGTAGCCTGTGTGATCGTGGCCTTCCAGATAGTCGAACCCAAGATGTTCGAGCCACTCGCGCTTTCGCGAAAACGACAGATTTCCGGAGGTCAGGAATGCCGTGAAATAACCTTTCGTACCCTTCAGCGCCTCTGGCATGGTATCGGTCGTGTTCCAGGCTGTTTCGAACGGTCGCACTTCGAACCATGATTTCTGGGGGGCAATGAAATCAAGTCCGGTCAGCAGGGATATAAGCCCTTCATTCGTGCTGAATCCGCCGGCGTGCATGTTTGCAAACCAGGTGTTGTTCCGGGCCAACTGGTCGAGCCGGGGCGTCCAGTTGTTGATTCCGCTGTACAGTTCGCTTTGATATGGCGACCAGGATTCCAGGATAAGCAAAACGACATCGGGTGATCGGTCCTGGCCCTCGCGGCACTGCATTTCGCGCTCCTCGTCATGAGCCGATAGCAGCTTCCGGCTGAATTGCTCGGAGTAGGGCTCGGTTACGCCCGTTGCGAAATTGGCGTCGATGACATTGCGCAGCGCCCAATCGTGGACATACGACGGTGGTGTAATGAAGCTGCCGGCGAGCAGGCCGCTTACCGGAATTGCCAGGATTATCAGCGCCGGTCGGACGCTTGCAGACCGTGCAGGCGGTTTCGCGAGGAACAGCGTCGTCCAGCCCAGCAAGGGAACCAGCATCCAATCTGCGTGCGCCCAGAGTTCGCTCGACAGAATGTAACGCCAGACCAGCTGCACCTGAGTTGCATAGACTCTCACATCATCGATCATCAAACGCGTGAAGAATTCCTGCATGACGATGATGTCGGCCAGATACACGAGAAATCCGGCCAGACAAAGCAATCTCAGCGGCAGGTACAGAAAATAGCGGCGCACCAGGAACGAGGCGATCAGCAGCGCCGTGAGCGAACTCAGGAACGCGAGATCATGAACAATGATCGAGTAGCTCAGACAGTTGGCGCATCCGATGCTGGTGCCGAAGGTTTCGTTGGTATAGCCGACGCGCTGGACGGCTGCCCATGCAATCGATATGAAAGCAGATGCGATCAGCAAGGCGTCAATGACACGCCCTGCCGATTCCGCCCAGCCGGCAGACCCGGGTCGTCGGAATCCTAGATCCACCATGCCAGCCCAAACCACAGCAGCATGGCCAGGCCGAGGACGACCTTCGCGACGGTGCCGACCAGCACACCGACGCTGGCGCCGACCCCGGCGCGCATGGAGTCGTTCAAGGTGGCCTCGCCCAGCCGGTGACCGATGACCGCGCCGACGAACGGGCCGAGCAAAAGCCCGGGAACGCCGAAAAACATGCCGACCAGCAATCCCAGCGTAGCGCCAAGGATCGCGGC
>DATGCS010000078.1:0-7664 GCA_035311685.1 Wenzhouxiangellaceae bacterium | reverse complement strand
CCTGCCGAGCACCTCTCCCGAAGCCGCCGGACCGCCCGTGCCCGGCCGGTATGGGTATTGCTGGGCGCGGTGATCGTGTTCTGCACCGATGCCCCGGCCCAGCAGAGCAGCGGCGAATCGGTTGCGCCTGCCATGCAATGCCAGCAGCCGGGAACGATTCCCGACCGGGGCCGGATCGAACGCTCGTCGAGCGTTCCGATGGATATCCGCGCCGACGACATGGACGCCCCGGGCAACGCGCCCATGCGCTTCAGCGAAAACGTCAAGCTGATCTACGGCGACCAGAATCTGGAAACCGACGAACTGATCTACGACCCGGAGACCGGCGAAGTCGTGGTGCCGGGATGGCTGGAGTACTCCGACGCGCTGGTTCGCCTTAACGCAGCTGGTGCGCGCTACAACACCGAATCCTCCACCGGCCGCTTCGAGCAGGTGCGCTATTACATCGCCGGGGCGGCCGGCGCCGGCAACGCCGACCTGGTCCGGATGACCGACGAGACGCACGCGGAGGTCGAGCGCTTCGACTTCACGACCTGCGACGTCGAGGATCCCGACTGGCAGCTCAAGGCCGGCGACGTGGACCTTGATTTCGAACGCGGCGTGGGCACAGCCCGCAATGCGCGCCTGGAGTTCAAGGGCGTGCCCATCCTGTATTCACCGTGGCTGAGCTTTCCACTCAACGATGAACGCAAATCCGGTTTCCTCTATCCGCAATTCGGCTCCAGCAGCGACAACGGAATCGATCTCGCCGTGCCCTGGTACTGGAACATTGCGCCCAACCAGGATGCAACCTTTACGCCGCGGCTGATCGGCGATCGCGGCTTCATGCTCGGTTCGGAGTACCGGTTTCTGACGCGAAGCCAGGGCGGAACGTTCAATTTCGACTACCTGCCAGACGACGACAACGCCGATGGTCGTGACAATCGGGACCGTTGGCTGGGGCGTATCCGCTACCAGGCACGCCTTGCGCCGAACTGGTCGAGCCGGCTGAATTTCAACCGGGTCAGCGACGAGGATTATTTCCTGGATCTTGGCAACGATCTGGAATCGAGTTCGATCCAGTTCCTGCGATCCAATTTCACCATCGCCGGGCGCGGCAGGTTCTGGCGGATGCAATCCACTTTCGACACCTTTCAGGTGCTGGACCGGGACGTGCGGGAAGACCGCGAGCCCTATGACCGGCTTCCCCGTGTGGAATTCGACGGCGACTGGCCGCTTCCGGCAGGACTTGCCTTGCGGCTCGACAGCGAAGCGGTCTACTTCCAGCGAAGCGAAGGGGTGACCGGCCTGCGGCTGGACGCGCTGCCGGAGCTGGCGCTGCGCATCGTCCGACCGGGCTGGTTCTTCGAGCCGGCGGTGGGATTGCGCAGCACCGCCTATAGCCTGGAAGATTCCGAGTCCGGCGACGACAACCCGGCGCGAATGCAGCCCATCCTCAGTGCGGACGGCGGGCTGGTATTCGAGCGGCGCACGTCGTCGGGTCGCCTGCAGACGCTGGAACCCCGGGCATTTTATTTGTACGTACCCGGCCGCGAACAGCAGAACCTGCCGCTGTTCGACACCCGCGAATTGACCTTCAGCTTCGCGCAGCTGTTCCAGACCAACCGATTTTCGGGCGCCGACCGCCAGACCGACGCCAACCAGGTGACGCTGGCGCTGACCAGCCGGCTTCTGGATGACGACAACGGCCGCAGCATTGTCGACGCCAGCGTCGGCCAGATCCTGTTCCTGGACGATCCCGGCGTGGGTCTGAACAACACGCCCGAAGAGGGTCGTTCGGTTTCCGCTTCCGTGGGCGAAGTAAACTGGCGGCCGACAGACCGTTTCCTGGTCACCACCGGCCTGCAATGGGATCCTGAAGACAATGAAACTGATGTCGCTGCTTTTGGTCTCAGATGGCAGGGCCAGGATGCCCGCCAGGTTCAGCTGGGCTACAGATTCCGACGCGACACCGTCGATCAGATCGATGTCAGGGCCCGGTATCCGCTGACACGGAATCTGAATCTGATCAGCCGGTTCGATTACTCGTTCCGGGATTCGACCGTGCTGGAACTTCTGGGCGGTATCGAGTACGAAAGTTGTTGCTGGGCTGTCCGCGCGTCGATCAGGCGCTTCATTCGCGATCGGGAGTCTGACAAACGAACGGCGTTTTTCATCGAACTCCACTTGAAGGGTCTGGGCAGTCTGGGCCGCCGACCCTATAACCTGTTTTCACGTTAAGTTCAGGAGCAAGACATTCTTATGTATCAAGCCGCAATTCGATTTTCCGCAATGGTTCTGGCGCTGTTGCTGCCGCTGGTGGCCGGCGCGCAGAGCTATCAGAAAATGGACGAGATCGTCGCAATCGTCGACGAAGGCGTCATCCTGCGCTCGGAGCTCGAGTCGACGATGGATAGCGTGCTGCGCCAGATTCAACAGCGCGGCGATCGCCAACCGCCACCGCAAGTACTCGAGGAGCAGGTGCTGGAACGCCTCATCATGAACCAGGTTCAGGTCCAGCGCGCCGAACAGACCGGTATCCGCGTCACCGACCAGGAAGTCGACCGTTCGCTGGTCGACGTGGCGCAACAGAACCAGCTCACGCTGATACAGCTGCGCCAGGCAGTCGAAGCCGACGGCCTCGATTTCAACGAATTCCGCGAAGATGTGCGCAAGCAGTTGTTGACCTCCAAGCTCACGCAGCGAATTGTGGAGAGCATGGATGAGATCACCGATACTGAAGTCGATATGTTGATCGAGTCGGATATGTTCGGCAGCGATGAATATCACTTGTCACAGATCGCTCTCCAACTGTCACAGTCTGCCACGCCGGCAGATCTGCGGGAAGCCGAGCAGCGCATCAACGAAATCCGCCAGCAAATCATCGACGGGATGGATTTCGCCGAAGCTGCCGTAAACTTTTCCAACTCGCCGGATGCGCTGGATGGCGGCGAAGTGGGCTGGCGCAATCTCAATACCATGCCACACCAGATCGCAGATCGCATCCGCGACCTCGAAACCGGTGAAATCTCCGAGCCGATGCTGGCGAGCGGCAGTTTGATGCTGATCAAGGTCAATGAACGCCGACCCCGGGGTGAAGTGATCATCGACGAGTTCCAGGCGCGCCATATCATGGTCGAGCCCTCAGAGCTCGTGTCTCCGGAAGATGCGCGCATCCTGATCGAGAACCTGCACAAACGGATCAAGGACGGCGCGGAATTCGGCGAGCTGGCGCGCGAGTTCTCGGACGACGAGCGCACCGCCAACATCGGCGGTCTGATGGACTGGTTCCCGGAGGGCGCATACGGACAGACCTTCCAGGCCGTCTGCAACAGCCTCGAACCCGGCGAGGTCAGCCAGCCTTTCCAGACCGACGAGGCCTGGCACCTGGTCATGCTCGAGGGCGAACGCAAATCCGATCGAACCGCAGAAGCACTTCGAGCCGAAGCGCGCGATCTGATCGTGCAACAGCGCTCCCAGGAGGAAATCGACCGAGTGCTGCGCCAGATGCGCGACGAAGCCTATGTCGAAGTCCTGCTTTAACTGCGTCCGGGATCATTCATGACCCGGTCTGCTGCGACGCCACCCGCTGTTGCAACGTCCGGGCCGTGATCAATCCGGGCATCGGAAAACCCCATTGATCAACGTGTCCGATAAACCGTTATTGATCACAGCCGGCGAACCCGCCGGCATCGGCCCGGAACTTGCCGTGACAGCTGCCGCCGGCCGGGAAGATCTGATCGTAGTAGCCGATCCGGAACTGCTGGCGGACGCGGCACGCCGTTTGGGCCGGTCGATTCGGATCGAGGCATGGGAACCCGGCCAGGGCAACGGCTCTGGGGATGAATGCACGGTTCGCTGCCTGGCCGTCGCGCTTGCGGATGCCAATGTCCCGGGACGCCTCAACCCGGACAATGCCGGGTATGTGCTGGCTACCCTGAAACTGGCGGCCGAAACGGTCATCCGCCGTGATGCGGCCGCATTGGTGACCGGTCCGGTCCACAAAGGCATCATCAACGACGCCGGACACGCTTTTTCCGGACATACGGAATTCCTGGCAGCGCTGGCCGGGATCGAGCGGGTCGTGATGTTGCTCGTCGCCGACCAACTGCGCGTTGCGCTCATGACCACGCATCTACCCTTGCGCAGTGTTCCCGACGCCATCAGCCGTGCCGGAATCCGCCGGGTGCTGTCAATCATGCAGCGCGACCTGATCGGACGATTTGCGCTCGCCGATCCCCGAATCGCCGTGCTGGGGCTGAATCCGCATGCCGGCGAAGGCGGGCACCTGGGGCGCGAGGAAATCGAGATCATCGAGCCGGTCATCGCCGAACTGCAGGCCGAAGGCATGCGGCTGGAAGGGCCGCTGCCGGCCGATACCGCGTTCGTGCCGCGCCACCTGGAACGCTTCGATGCGGTACTGGCGATGTATCACGATCAAGGCCTCCCGGTGCTCAAATATGCCGGTTTCGGCCATGCGGTCAACGTCACGCTCGGCCTGCCCTTCATCCGTACTTCGGTAGACCACGGCACCGCGCTGGACCTGGCGGGAACGGGCAAGGCGGATTCGGGAAGCATGCGTGCTGCAATCGCGCTTGCCCGCAGCATGGCAGACAAGGTCGAGGGTTAAGGGTTACGGAAAATTCGATCATGAGCCACGTGCGGCGAGGCGTAGCGCCATTGCTGAAAACTGTCCCGCACAACGCCTGCTTGAACCGTTGACCGTCCATCCGTCAACCCTTGCGAATCCAACCTGCGGTACCCTTTCGCTTTATTCGGCAATCCGGCATCACATGACGCATCGCGCGCGAAAGCGCTTCGGCCAGAACTTTCTGCATAGCGAGTCGGTGATCCGCCGGATCATCGGCTCGATCGCGCCCGCGCGCGACGACCGGATCGTCGAGATCGGACCGGGTATGGGCGCGTTGACGGATCCGATGCTCGAGCGGGTGGACCGGCTCGATGTTGTGGAACTCGATCGTGACCTGGTCGCCGAACTGCCGGCGCGGCTGGGGCATAGAGACAACCTCGTGATCCACCAGGCCGATGCGCTCGCGTTCGATTTCCGTGCGCTGGCCGGCGGCGCGGGTGACAACAATCGCCTGCGGATCATCGGCAATCTGCCCTACAACATTTCCACGCCGCTGCTGTTTCACCTGCTGGACCAGTCCGACGTCGTTCAGGACATGCATTTCATGCTGCAAAAGGAAGTCGTCGATCGGCTGGCCGCGGTCCCCGGCAGCAAGACCTGGGGCCGACTGGGCGTGATGACCCAGGCGCGCGCCGCCGTCACCATGCTTTTTCGCGTGCCGCCGGGCGCGTTCACGCCGGCGCCGAGGGTGGAATCGGCCATCGTACGGATTGTACCGAGAGCGCTTTCCGAACGACAGCGCGCGTTGCTGCCGTTTCTTGGAAAAGTGGTTCGAGCGGCGTTCGGTCAGCGGCGCAAGACGCTGAAGAACACACTGAAGGGCGTGCTGAGCGAGCAGGAACTCGAAACCCTGGATATCGATCCCGGCCGTCGCGCCGAAACGCTTTCGCTGGACGAATTCGACCGCATGGCAGAGTGGGTCGAGAAGCGGGAGGATCGAGCATGAGCCGCCGTCGCGACATTTACATCGGCGATATCCAGGGCTTCTGGGAACCCCTGGAACGTTTGCTCGACAAGCTGGCCTTCGACCCGGCGGCCGACCGGCTTTGCCTGGCCGGCGACCTGGTCAACCGCGGCGGCAAATCGCTGAAGGTGCTGCGCCGGATTTCGGCCCTCGGCGAGCCGCATTTCTCGGTGCTGGGCAACCACGACCTGCATCTGCTGGCCTACGCGCACATGCACCCGAAAGTGCGCAAACCGAACCCGGAGTTCGAGAAGATCCTGAACCACGCCGAAGGCGACCGGATCCTGGAGTGGCTGCGCGCCCAGCCGCTGCTGTGGCTGAACGCGGCCGACCGGATCGCGCTGGTGCACGCCGGCATCGACCCGCGCTGGGGGCCCAAACAGGCCCGAAAAAGCGCGGGCGAAATCGAGCAGGCACTGCGCGGCAAGAAGTGCGGCAAGTTCATCGACAACATGTACGGCAACGAACCCGACCGCTGGGCACCCGACCAGAAGCGCTTCGTCCGGCTGAGAACAGCCACCAACGTACTGACCCGGATGCGCTTTGCAAAATCCGACGGCCGCCTCGAGTTCAAGTCATCCGGTGACATGAACAACCCGCCAAAGGGCTTTCGCCCGTGGTTCGAATTGCTGGACGAATCCTGGCGCGACTGGTCGATCGTCTTCGGCCACTGGTCGATGCTGGGCTATTTTGACTACAAGGCCGGCGGCCGAAAAAAAAGCCAGGCCATCTGCCTGGATTCCGGCTGCGTCTGGGGCGGCTGCCTCACGGCGCTGGTGGTCGACGGAGATTCGCGCCAGGTCGTTCAGGAAGAATGCGCATCTCCTGGATGATCTTGCTCGTCTGGCCCTTACAGCCCGTCCCACTCGGGAAAGTCGCAGTCCGAGCCGAGTGTAAATCCCGTGTGCGGGCTCACCGTACGCACGGGCACGTGCTCGGCATTGGCCGGGGTAGCCTCGTGTCGGTAACGGCGATGCATCGCCACGAAGTCGGCAGCCGCCGCTTCATTCGGCCAGGCGTCCACAACAAGGCGGAATTCACGATGTCTCGTCCGGTGGTCCGCTCGCAAATTCCGGATGAATCTCCTCGCAAGACACATCGCGGTACGTGAACATCGAGGTCACGCTCATGCGGACCGGCATGCGTTCACCGTTTGTCTCGGCTGGCCGGAATTTTTGCATCGACATCAGCTTCAGGGCATCGGGAACAAACGTGTCGTTGGGCCAGGCTTCGACAACCTCGGGATCGAACGTATTGCCGTTGGAGTCGATCGTGAAGCGAAGCTTGACGAACGAGCAGGGTTGCGAGCGGCTTGGAAGAACCCCCGCTCTCAGGGTGAGGCGATCGCGGGTCGCCACCCAGTAATCAGTCGAACTTCCTTCCGTAACGTCGACAATCGGCGCGGCATAGTAAGGCTCCGGCCCAGGCTGAATGCCCGAACACCCCGCAAGAAACGCAGTTGCGAAAACAGCCGAAAAGAATTTTTTCACTTGAAATCCTTGACCAGATCGATACGTCATCACATTGAGCTTGCGACCACTCGCCGCATCTTGACGATGCGCTCAACGTTTTGCGAAATGGCGCACGCCCGACCGTGCAAGGAGAGAAATTCCGAGTCAGCAAAAACCAGGTTCCCCAAGAGCATTACCGCGCCAACGCCGCTTGATCGAAAGCTTATCATCATCATTGGGGGTTCGCCGGGTCACAGGGGTAACGTCTGCGCGAGCCGGTAGAATGCCGGTTATCGAAGTCTCGAGGCGAGCCATCCATGACCCATTCGCGAACCGTTCGCGCACCGCGCGGCAGCGAAAAAACCTGCAAGACCTGGGCCGCCGAGGCGGCGATGCGGATGCTGATGAACAACCTCGACCCGGAAGTGGCCGAGGACCCGGACAACCTTGTCGTCTACGGCGGACGCGGCCAGGCGGCGCGCTCGTGGGCGGCTTTCGATGCCATTGTCGAGACCCTGCAACGACTCGAGCCCGACGAGACGCTGCTGGTGCAATCCGGCGAGCCGGTGGGCGTGGTCCGGACCCACCCCGACGCGCCGCGGGTGCTGATCGCCAACTC
>DATGCS010000077.1:0-9813 GCA_035311685.1 Wenzhouxiangellaceae bacterium | reverse complement strand
TTTTTCTTCGAAGCCTTTTTCTTCGACGATTTCTTCTTTGCCGATTTCTTGCCGGCGCTTTTCTTGCCGGCTTTCTTTTTTCCGCCTTTCTTCTTGCCGAACTTGCCGCGACTGCCCTTGGGCGGGGCTTCGGCGAGCATTTTCTGGCACTGCTCCAGGGTCAGGTCGGCCGCTTCGATGTCCTTGGGCACGCTGGCGTTGCGCTTGCCGTCGGTGACGAAGGGGCCGTAGCGGCCTTTAAGGATTTCGATGCCTTCGGCGTCGAACGATTTGATCACCCGGTCTTTCAGCATCTGCTTGTGCGCGGCGACCCGTTCCAGCGCCTGCTCCAGGGTGACGTCGTGCGGATCGATGTCCTTGAGCGAGACAAAATTGCGCGCGCCGTAGCGAATATACGGGCCGAAGCGGCCGATGTTGGCCTGCACCGGCTCGCCTTCGGGCGTTTCACCGAGGTTGCGCGGGAGCTTGAACAGTTCCAGCGCTTCTTCCAGGGTGATGGTTTCCATTTTCTGACCCGGACGAAGGCCGGCGAATTCGGGTTTTTCGTCATCCTCGGCCTGGCCGATCTGGGCGAACGGCCCGTAACGTCCCAGTCGGACGATGACCGGCTTGCCGCTCTTGGGATCGGTGCCCAGCTCGCGCGCCTGCTGTGCTTCCTGACGGCTGACCGATTCGTCCTTTTCGTGCACGCGCTCGATGAACGGCTGCCAGAAGTCCTTGAGCAACGGCACCCAGTCGTGCTCGCCGCGCGAAATCGCGTCGAGTTCGTCTTCCAGCCGGGCGGTGAAGTCGTAATCGACGTAGCGTTCGAAGTGCTGCGACAGGAACTTGGCGACCACCCGGCCGGTGGCCGTAGGCGTGAACCGGCGGTTTTCGAGCTCGACGTATTCACGGTCCTTGAGCGTCTGGATGATGGACGCATAGGTCGAGGGTCGGCCGATGCCGTACTCCTCCAGCGTCTTGACCAGGCTGGCCTCGGAAAAGCGCGGCGGCGGCTCGGTGAAATGCTGCTCGGGACGGATCTGCTGCAACTCGACCTTGTCGCCCTCGTCGAGTTCGGGCAGGCGGTTGTCCTTTTCGCTCTGGCTGTCGGCGTAGACGGCCAGAAAGCCCGGCTCGATCAGGGTCGAACCGTTGGCCCGGAACGTGGCGTTGGCGACGTCGAATTCGGCGGCGACGGTGTCGTAGACCGCCGGAGTCATCTGGCTGGCGACCGTGCGGTTCCAGATCAGCTGGTAGAGCCTGTACTGGTCGTCGCTGAGGTGCGATCTGAGCCTGATGGGCGTCAGTTTCGCCTCGGTGGGCCGCACCGCCTCGTGCGCTTCCTGGGCGTTGCGGCTCTTGGATTTGTAGTAATTCGGCTTTTCCGGCAGGCTCTTGTCGCCGTACTCCTTGCCGATGACCTGGCGAATTTCCGATATCGCATCCTGGGCCAGCGAAACCGAATCGGTACGCATGTAGGTGATCAGGCCCTGGTTGCCGCTGCCGATGTCGACGCCTTCGTAGAGCTGCTGCGCGATACGCATGGTGCGCTGGGTGGTGAACCTCAGACGGCGTGCCGCCTCCTGCTGCAGCGTGGAGGTGATGAAAGGCGGCTGCGGCCGGCGACGACGCTGCTTCTTGTTGATGCGCGCGACGGTGAAGTTGCCCTCGGCGGCCTGCTCGATGACGGACGTGACCTCGCGCGCCCGTTTCTCGTCGGTGATGTCGAACTGCTCGAATCTGGCGTCGTCGAGCTTGACCAGGTTGGCCTGGAACGCGTTGTCGGCATTCGGGCCGAGGTCGGCCTCGATGGTCCAGTATTCCTGCGGATCGAACTTTTCGATTTCCTCTTCGCGCTCGACGATCATGCGCAGCGCGGGTGACTGCACCCGGCCGGCCGACAGGCCGCGCCGGACTTTTTTCCAGAGCAGCGGCGAGAGGTTGAAGCCGACCAGGTAATCCAGCGCGCGCCGGGCCTGCTGGGCATCGACCAGCGAATCGGCCAAGCCACGCGGATTTTCGATAGCGCTCTTGATGGCGCGTTCGGTGATCTCGCTGAACACCACCCGGTGAATCGGGGTCTTGCCGTTGACGCCGCGGCTTTTCAGGATTTCGGCGATATGCCATGAAATGGCCTCGCCCTCGCGGTCGAGGTCGGTTGCGAGATACACGGCGTCGGCCGACTTGGCGGCCTTGACGATTCGATCGACGTGCTTCCTGTTGCGGTCGATGATGTCGTAGTGCATCGTGAAGTCGCCCTCGGTATCGACGGCGCCTTCGCGGGGAATGAGGTCGCGCACGTGCCCGTAGGAGGCAAGCACCTCGAAATCGGGGCCAAGATATTTGTTGATCGTCGTGGCCTTGGCCGGCGATTCGACGACGAGTAGATTTTTGGCCATAAATTCCTTACTGCGCAGAATTTCCCGAAAGCACCATCCGGGAAACGCCCGGCCCGGTCAATGCCGGTATTCGCCCTCTTCGTCGAACATCAGGTCTTCCATCCAGGCGTAGTTCGCTTCCTGGCCCGGCTGGTTGAACAACACCATGAGCACCACCCACTTCAGATCTTCCAGACCGATTTCCGACGCATCCAGCGCCAGCAGACGATCCAGTATGAGCTCGCGCCGGGGCGAGTCGAGCACCCCGGCGTTTTCAAGGTACATCAGAAAACCGCGGGCTTCCACGTCGATCCGGCGCATCTCCTCGGCGTTGAAGAGGCGCACCGGGTTTTCCGAGTGACTGCTGACGTCGGGCAGCTGACGCTGTTCGGCCAGGCCGTCCAGCCAGGCGAAGGCACGATCGATCTCGCCCTGCGAGAAACCGGCCTGCTCGAGACTCTCGCTCAACGAGTCGCGGTCCGGCTCGGATTCCGGCTCGTCGTAGATGTAGTTCTCGAACAGATACATCAGCAGGTCCAGCACATTTTCTTTCATTCAGTTCAATTCCCGCGCTTGGATTCACGATTGGATTGACGATTGGATTGACGATTGGATGCACGACTGGATTCAGGGCGGCTGGATTCAGAATCCTGTCCGGTTCTACTGTAACGCCCGCCGCCAAGTGCCGCTACCCGGCCTTGCAATTCCAGCTCCAGCAGCATCGAGGATACCGCCTGCGTGGTCAATTCCGTGCGTGCCATGATTTCATCCACCGAAGTCGGATCGTAACCGACCGCCGCAAGCAATGTTTCGACTTGGGGGTCCGAAGCGTCCGACTCAATGGCAGCGCCAGAAGCATCGGCCCCGGACGACGACGCCTCGCGCGGCGCGAGCAGGCCGCGCAGTTCGCCGGCAAGTTCGGCGATCAGCGGCTTGAGTTCGTCGACGATCTCGTCGGGTGATTCGACCAGCCGCGCGCCCTGTCGAATCAGGCGGTGACAGCCGCGCGCCATTGGATTTCGGATGGATCCCGGCACGGCGAATACCTCACGCCCCTGCTCGCCGGCCAGACGGGCGGTGATCAGCGACCCGGAACGAATCCCGGCCTCGATAACGAGCACGCCGGCACTCATGCCGCTGATGATCCGGTTGCGGGCCGGGAAGTGGCCGGCCCTGGGGCCGACACCTGGGGCGAAGCTGCTGATCACCGCGCCATTATCCACGATTCGGCGAGCCAGATCACGGTGCCGTGCCGGATAGACCTGGTCCGGACCGGTGCCGCCTACCGCCAGCGTGATGCCGCCGGCATCCATGGCCGCCCGGTGCGCCACGCCGTCCACGCCCAGCGCGAGCCCGCTGGTGATCACCATGCCGGCGCGGCTCAGATCCTCGGCGAACTCGCGCGCGATCGCGAGCCCGCCCGGCGTGGCGTTTCGGCTGCCGACGATCGCAAGCTGGGGGCGCAGGCACCACTCGGGACTGCCGTTGACGAATAGCGCCAGGGGCGCATCGGCAATCCGCCGCAACAACGGCGGGTAATACTCGTCGTTGCGCGAAATCAGATGATGCGAAGGGTGGTCCAGCCAGGCCAGGGCGGCATCCAGGCGCGCCTGGTCAGGGTGCTTGATGGCCCGAATGAACTCACGCGACAGGCCGATGCGCCCGAGATCCCGATCGCTGCAATCAGGCAGACGGGGGTAATCATCGGGCGCAAGGTCCAGCCCGTCGAGCGTCCCCGGACCGAGGTCCGGGGCGAGTACCAGTTTCAGCCACCCGAGCTGATCGGGTTCTGAACCCATCAATACGGCGCTGACGCGTCAGGCGCGGCGTTACAGGCGCCGATCCGGATGGTCGATCAGGTCGCCGGTGCGCACGCCGCGCTTGCCGGTCATGACCAGGCCGTAGCTGACCCGGTCGAAGGCACGAAAGACCATGACCTGGCCGATGAACTGCGGCGGAAGCTGGACGCTGCCGCCGCTGACGCCGGTCGGCGCCGGCCGGCCGCGCAGGCCGTCGACGAAATCGTCCTCGACCTCGCGGTTGGGGTGGAACACCGAGAAGGTATGACCGGGCTTGACGCCGTCGCTGAGGCCGATATCCATGGCCACGATCTGGTAATGGCCGACCGCATAGTCGCCGCCTCTAATGCCGATGATGCTGGCGCCGTCGGGAATCTCGAACTCGGGCGGACGCGGATAAAAGGTCAGGTCGTAGAGGTATGGATCGATCGGCAGGATGTAGTCGCCGGCGCGCACTTCCATTTCGGCCTCCAGCACCTTGAGCTGGGCCGGATCGCCGTTGGCCAGCACTTCGGCGCGCGCGACCTCCCAGAGCTGATAGCCGATGACGTTGCCTTTGTTCGAAAAGAAACTGAGCTTGCGACCGACGTCGATCGGCCGCTCGTCCGAAGGGACCGCGCCGAGATTGCCGCGCATCAGGTTCTGGCGTACCGCGCTGCGACCGCCGGCCTTGACTTCCTCGAACTGGAAGCTGAGGCGGGCGATGATCACCTGGTCTCCCGGCCGCCGGTCGTCCATGCCGCGAACGAACGCACGGTGCGGCTCGGCCGAGACGTAGCGCGTATCCTCGTTGGCCACGACATAGGGCAGACCGGCCAGCTCTTCGTCATCGACGACTCTGGGCTTGAGCAGGAACGGCTCGATCACGCTGAGCGACACCGTGGTCACCGGGCCGGTGGTCTCGCTGCGGCGAATCTCCGGCGACAGCCGGCGCGTGGCGTCGAGCACCAGTCGGGGCTGGCCGTCGACGTAGATCAGCGACAGCCGGTCGCCCGGATAAATCAGGTGCGGATTCTCTACCTGCGGGTTGGCCTGCCAGATGGCCGGCCATTGCCACGGCCTGGTCAGGAACCGGCCGGCGATATCCCACAGCGTGTCCCCTTCACGCACGATGTATTCATCGGGATGATCGTCACGGAGCTCGACCTCCTGCGCCGCCAGCGGCAGTGCCACCAGCAGTGCGATCAACAATACCCAAATCTTTTTCATTTTCTATCTCCCAGGTCCGCCGCCACGCTGAAGCCCGATTTGAAGCCCGGCTGTTGAAGCCCGGGTTCGGGATTGACTGCATTAGCCGCAATTTCGAACAGGCCTTATCGACTGTCGATTTGCGCTACCTGCGCTATCATACCCATATTGAACGGTTTTTCCACCCTTGGGAACCCGATTCGTCAATTGAAATCCGAGACTTAGTGCACAAAGTTCATGCCATGACCCAGCTGACCATACTCCAATTTCCCGATCCGCGGCTGCGCAACATCGCCAGGCCGGTCGACGAAGTCACCGATTCGGTTCGGCGACTGGCCGACGACATGCTCGAGACAATGTACGCCGCGCGCGGCATCGGGCTTGCCGCCACGCAGGTCAATCGCAGCCTGCGCATTCTGGTACTCGACCTCAGCGAAGAGCGCGACCAGCCGCAAGTCATCATCAATCCCGAAATCGTCGGCCGCGAAGGAAGCCAGCTGTGTGAGGAAGGCTGCCTGTCGGTTCCCGGCGAGTATGCCGAGGTCGAGCGTGCCGAGAATATCCGCGTCAAGTGTCTGGATCGCGACGGCAACCCGGTGGAATTCGATGCCGACGGGTTGCTGGCGGTGTGCATCCAGCACGAAATCGACCATCTGGACGGCAAGGTATTCGTCGACTACCTGTCTGCGTTGAAGCGTCGAATGATCGAAAAACGCATCAAGAAGGCACGCCAGCAGGAACGCGAGCCCGCCCATCAGCCGGTCTGACCCCGGACGGCGGACAGGCATGTCGCCGCCCCGCCGCGGCCACCAGGAAATTCGTTGACAAAGCCCACAATCGTCTTTGCCGGCACGCCCGAATTCGCCTGCCCCGCCCTGGCCGCGCTGATCGCGCGCAACCGGCCCGTGGCGGTGCTGACCCAGCCGGACCGGCCGGCCGGCCGCGGCCGCAGGCTCGTCGCCAGTCCGGTCAAACGGCTGGCGGCCGAAGCCGGCGTCGAGGTGCTTCAGCCCGATTCACTCAAGCCCGCCGATGCGCATCAAGCGCTGTCAAAGCTGAAACCGGACCTGCTGGTGACCGCGGCTTACGGGCTGCTGCTGCCGCAAAAGGTGCTTGACCTGCCCGCGCTGGGCTGCTGGAATCTGCATGCCTCGCTGCTGCCGCGCTGGCGCGGGGCCAGCCCCATCCAGCAGGCCGTCCTGGCCGGCGATTCGCGTACGGGAATAACGCTGATGAAGATGGATGCCGGACTCGACACCGGCGACATGCTGATGCGCGCCGAGACCGCCATCGAATCCCGGGAAACCGCCGGCGAACTGCACGACCGCCTGGCTGAAATGTCGGCGGCGCTGCTGATCGAGGCGCTGGATCGCCTGGCCGACGGCACGCTGCCGCAGCCGACGCCGCAGGACGACGCGCTGGCCACGCACGCCCCGCTGATCCGTAAAGCCGACGCCCTCATCGACTGGCGGCTGGATGCCGGGACGCTCGAACGACAGGTATGCGCCTACAACCCCTGGCCGGTGGCACACGGCGAAATCGAAGGCACGCCGGTTCGCGTCTTTCGGGCGCGGGCGATCAAAAAAGAAGAGCCCAACGGTTTCGCGCCCGGCACGCCGGTCGCCGGCGGAACCGACGCGATTCGGATTGCCTGTGGAAACGGCATCCTGGAAATTCTCGAACTCCAGGCGCCGGGCCGCAAGCGCGTTTCCGCCCGGCAATGGCTGAACGCCCACCCGGACTGGAGAAGATGAAAAAGCGCTGCAAATCTGCTGCGTGGCCGCTCGTGACGATTTACAGCGCTTTTTCCCGTTCTCTTTGCGTCGTTGCGGGAGCTTGTCGATGAATGCGGCTGCAGGCGCGGAAGCGCGGCTGGTGGCGGCGCGCGCGCTGGTGGCGGTGTTCGACCAGCGACGCAACCTGGGCGATGCGCTGGCCGATCTGGACCGCCAGCTTGGCGACAGCCGGGACCGGGCGCTGGTCCGGCGGCTTTGCAACCGCGTGCTTCGGGACTATCCCGCGCTGGCGTGGCGTCTGGACCAGCTGATGCGCAAGCCGCTTCCGCGCAAGGCCCGGGAGATTCATTTTCTGCTGCTGCTGGCGCTGGACCAGCTGATCGAAGGGCGCGAACCCGCCCACGCGGTGGTGCACGCAAGCGTGGCGGCAGCCCGAAGCGCCGGCCAGCATCACCTCAGCGGCCTGGTCAACGCCGTGTTGCGCAATCAGCAGCGCCGCGCCAAAGAACTGGAAGCGAAAATGCCGCACGATCCCGCGCTGCGTCTGGGCTACCCGGCCTGGCTGCTGGATGCGATTCGGCACGACTGGCCGGATGACTGGCGCGAAATCGCCGAGGCCGGCAACCGAAAACCGCCGTTCTGGTTGCGCGTCAACCGTCGCCGCAGCACGCCCGAGGATTTGCGCCTCAAGCTGGCCGCCAACGGCATCCAGGCCGCCACCAGTCCTCACTTTCCGGATGCGCTTGGACTCGACCACCCGGCCCGGGTGAGCCGCCTTCCGGGATACGCCGAGGGTGAATTCTCGGTCCAGGACGCCGGCGCGCAGGCCGCGGCTGCGCTGCTGGAACTCGAAGACGGACAGCGCGTGCTCGACGCATGCGCCGCACCCGGCGGCAAGGCGGCGCATATACTCGAATGCGCGGATGTCGCATTGACCGCGCTGGAAGTCGATCCACGGCGGGCCCGATACATCGACCAGACTTTCGACAGGCTGGGCTTGCAAGGACGGGTTGTCATCGGCGATGCGGCGACGCCGGAGGCCTGGGACGATGCCGACCGGTTCGACCGCATCCTGGTGGACGCACCGTGCTCGGCCACCGGCGTGCTTCGCAGGCATCCCGACATCCGATGGCAGCGCCAGCCCGGCGACATCGAGGAAAACGCGCGCTTGCAGGCCCGCATCCTGGACGCGCTCTGGCCGCTGCTTGCGCCCGGCGGATTGCTTGTCTACGCCAGCTGTTCGATACTGCACGCCGAAAACCGTGATCAAGCAAGAGATTTCATTGCCCGCCATGCCGATGCGCAACTACACGAAGCGGACCTGGAAGATGCCGTGGCGACCGATCCGGGCCGCCAGATTCTCCCGGGCAGTCTCGATAGGGACGGCTTTTATTATCTTGGTCTGCGCCGGATGCAGTGACGGCGGCGGCAATACCGCTGACGGCCGCCTGGAAATCGACCCGAGCATGGTCTGGCGCGGGGAAGCGCTGGACATCGACGCCGGCGTGGCGTTCGACCCCACCGCGATAATGCGCGAAGCGCTCGAAAGCGGCGTCGACCTTGAGCTCGAGATCGTGACCCGAGTGAGTCGGAAAATGGGGCCGATCGCATTGATAGAAGAGGAACGTCGTCACCCCATCACCATCCGTTTTCTGCCGCTGACCGAGCAGTGGCAGCTGGAAATCGACGCGATCCAGTCCAATTTTCCGCGGCTGTGGCTGCTGCTGGATGCGTTGCAGCAAGGGCGCAGCTACTCGACCGGACTCACGCGCGAGCGCACTCGCGGCAACTCGTGGCAGGTGCAGGCGCGCGCCCGGTTCAACCGCGAGGCGCTGCCGTCGCCGATGCATCTGCCTTCGCTCGTATCCTCCGACTGGCGCCTGGCCGGCACCTGGCATACATGGCAAATCGACGCGTCCTGAGCCGTTTCTTCCGCATCCTGCCGCTGGCGGCCGTCGCCGGCCTGCTGCTGGTTGCGCTTTTCCTGGTCGCAAGCGTCGAGCAGGAATCAAGCCGGCTGGGCAGCATGAGCCTGACCATCCTGCTGCTGACCGGGATCGCGCTGCTGGTGCTGCTGGCCGTGATCGGGCAGCGCCTGGTCCGCCTGATTCGGGATGTTCGCGCCGCCGCACCCGGCGCCCGGCTTCGCGCCAGGCTGGTCGGCGTGTTCATCGCGCTTGCCCTGCCGCCGGTGGTCGTGGTGTATCTGTTCTCGGTGGAATTCCTGAACAACACCATCGATGGATGGTTCGACACCGGCGCCGAGCCCGCGCT
The DNA here is from genome assembly GCA_035311685.1 of Wenzhouxiangellaceae bacterium. Classification (GTDB taxonomy): domain Bacteria; phylum Pseudomonadota; class Gammaproteobacteria; order Xanthomonadales; family Wenzhouxiangellaceae. The sequence continues at coordinate 456 of DATGCS010000077.1, read as the reverse complement.
GGCCGACTCGATCGAGATGGGCCAGCTGTTTCTCGACCTGCGCACGCGACAGGCGCGAGATCAGATTGCCCGCATTGCCGCCGGTCTGCCGCCGGGGGCGGATGAAGACGAGCTGCTGGACTACCTGTTTGCGCGGGTGTCTTCGGCCGGGCCGGCCGAGTTGACCATGCTCACGCCGACCGGCCGGGTCGAAACCCTGGTGCACATCGATCCACAGCGCATGGTGTCGGACCTGCCGTCGGCGTTCGCGCTGAATCAGGCGATACGCGGCGACGAATACAGCGCTGCCGAAGCCGGCGACCAGGGGTTGCGCATTCGCGTCCTGGTCCCGGTTCAAAGCACGCCGGGCGGCGCTACCGATCGGGTGCTGCAGGGCATATTTCCGTTGCCCGGAAACTTCTCCGAACTCGCCACCCGCATCGAACAGGCCTATTTCCGCTACGAAAACATCTCGTT
>DATGCS010000076.1:0-5554 GCA_035311685.1 Wenzhouxiangellaceae bacterium | reverse complement strand
CTGCACCTCAAGCATGCCGCCTGAGACGTAATAGAACTCTTCTCCACCGTCGGGCAGCATCACCCGAACCTGGCCGGGCTTGATCCGGGTCAGCAGCGGCGCGTGACGCGGCGCGATGCCGAGCTCGCCTTCCTCACCGGTAATCACGACCATGGACGCCTCGCCGGAAAATATCTCGGCTTCGGCGCTGACGATGTCGCATTGAATTGTCGATGCCATTTCTTAGTGACTCCGGGCCGTTGGATCGACGGCCTTGTCGTGCCCTCGGTGAGGGCGTGTTTCGAGTTCGCCGGCGAGGCTTGAGCTCGCTTTGAAACCGGAACGCACATCAGTGCGTGAGCATGTCAGGCCGTCGGACAATGCGGACGGCGCACTCGAAGGTGCATGCTCAGGCCGCTTTTTCCTGCATCTTCTCACCTTTCTCGATCGCTTCGTCGATAGTGCCGACCATGTAGAAAGCCTGCTCAGGCAGGTGATCGTATTCACCATCGACGATGCCCTTGAACGCGCGGATGGTGTCCTTGAGCGATACGTAAACGCCCGGCGAACCGGTGAACACCTCGGCGACGAAAAACGGCTGCGAGAAGAAGCGTTCGACCTTTCGCGCGCGTGCGACGGCCAGCTTGTCTTCTTCGGAAAGCTCGTCCATGCCGAGAATCGCGATGATGTCCTTGAGCTCCTTGTAACGCTGCAACGTGTTCTGGACCTTGCGCGCGACGTCGTAGTGCTCTTGGCCGACGACCAAAGGATCGAGCTGGCGCGAGGTCGAATCCAGCGGGTCGACAGCAGGATAGATACCCAGCTCGGCGATCTGGCGCGAAAGCACGACGGTGGCGTCGAGGTGGGCGAACGTGGTGGCCGGCGACGGATCGGTCAAGTCATCGGCCGGTACGTACACGGCCTGGATGGAGGTGATCGAACCGGTCTTGGTCGAGGTGATGCGCTCCTGCAGGTCGCCCATTTCCTTGGCCAGCGTCGGCTGGTAACCCACGGCCGACGGCATGCGGCCGAGCAGTGCGGACACTTCCACCCCGGCCAGCGTGTAGCGGTAGATGTTGTCGATGAACATCAGTACGTCGCGGCCTTCGTCGCGGAATTTTTCGGCGATCGTCAGGCCGGTGAGCGCCACCCTGAGACGATTCCCCGGCGGCTCGTTCATCTGGCCGTAGACCAGCGAGACCTTGTCGAGGACGTTCGAGTCCTTCATCTCGTGGTAGAAGTCGTTGCCTTCCCGGGTACGTTCGCCTACGCCGGCGAACACCGAGTAGCCTTCGTGCTCGATTGCGATGTTGCGGATCAGCTCCATCATGTTGACGGTCTTGCCCACGCCGGCGCCGCCGAACAGGCCGACCTTGCCGCCCTTGGCGAACGGGCAGATCAGATCGATGACCTTGATGCCGGTTTCGAGCAGTTCGTTACTGGACGCCTGCTCTTCGAAGCTGGGCGCCTTGCGGTGAATCGGCATGCGTTCCTGCTCACCGATCTCGCCGATTTCGTCGATCGGCTCGCCGAGAACGTTCATGATTCGACCCAGCGTTTCCTTGCCCACCGGCACGGTGATGGCATCACCGGTATCGGTCACTTCCAGGCCGCGCTTGAGTCCGTCGGTGGATCCGAGTGCGATCGTGCGCACCACGCCGTCGCCGAGCTGCTGCTGGACTTCCAGCACAACTCCGCCTTCGTCGACGATCAGTGCGTGATATACACGCGGCACTTCGTCTCGCGGAAACTCCACATCGACCACGGCGCCGATAATCTGGACAATCGTACCCTTGTTCATCACTCAAACCTCGTTTCTGGTCGGTGGGCTCCTTCGCGGGAACCCCAATTTGCTCAATTTTTCAACGCTGGTCGATCAGACTGCGGCGGCACCGCTGACGATCTCGGAAATTTCCTGGGTGATCGCCGCCTGGCGGGCCTTGTTGTAGGCCAGGTTCAGCTCGTCGATCAGATTGTTCGCGTTGTCGGACGCGCTCTTCATGGCCACCATACGTGCGGCGTGTTCGCTGGCAAGGTTTTCAAGCGTCGCGTTGTACACAAGCGATTCGATATAGCGCACCAACAGGTCGTCCAGCAGCGATTCGGGATCCGGCTCGTAAAGGTAATCCCAGTACTGCAGCATCGGTTCATCGGTCGCCGGCGGCAGCGGCAGCAGCTGGTCGATGGCCACGCGCTGGGTCATGGTGTTGACGAAATCGTTGTAGCACAGGAATATTTTGTCCAGCGTGCCGTCACGGTAGCCATCCAGCATGATCTTGATCGAGCCAATCAGCTTTTCGAGCTGCGGCTGCTCGCCCAGGTCCTGGACGGCAGCTGAAATTTCGATCTTGATGCGCTTGAAGAACTGCTGGCCCTTTTTCCCGATGAGTACCAGGCTGACTTCCTGGCCGGCTTCCTGGTGCTCGCGGAAGCGCGGGAGGAGCTGGCGGAACATGTTGTTGTTCAGTCCGCCGCACAAACCGCGATCCGACGAAATGATGACGTAACCGACGCGCTTGATCTCGTCGCGCTGTTGCGTGAATGGATGTCTGTACTCGGGATTGGCATGGGCCAGATGGCCGACCGCCTGGCGAATCATTCGGGCATAAGGACGGGAGGCCTGCATCCGGTCCTGTGCCTTGCGAATCTTCGACGCCGAGACCATCTCCAACGCGCGCGTGACCTTTCGCGTGTTCTTGATGCTCTTGATCTGGCCTACGATTTCCTTTGATCCACTCATTCAAATCGTTCCCGAATTACGTGATTTTCGATGTCTCAGGTAATGCATTCGACATTACACATCGCCATAGCCATAAGGCCGGATATTCAGAATTGAGGCGATGGATTGCGCGCTGGCAAGCCTTGAAACGCGAATGAAAGCGCAGCGTACGTATTGTGTACGTGAGCATTTCAGGCGGGCCGAGAACGCAGCCAGCGCGTGCAGGACGCGGCTCAATCACCAACTTCCGGTTTTCTTGAACTCATCCAACGCACGCTTCATCTCGCCCTTGATCTCGTCGTTCCAGTCGCCGGATTCGTTGATCTTGTTCATCAGATCGGTGTGCGAGTTGTTCATGAAATCGCGCAATGCATCTTCAAAAGGCACCACCTTGTCCAGCGGCAGGTCATCGAGGTAGCCCTCATTGCCGGCGAACAGGCTGACCGCCATTTCGGCCACCGTCAGCGGCGAATACTGCTGCTGCTTCATCAGCTCGGTTACGCGCTGGCCGCGCTCGAGCTGCTTGCGCGTGGCTTCGTCGAGATCCGAGGCGAACTGCGAGAACGCCGCCAGTTCACGGTACTGGGCCAGGGCCAGGCGCGTGCCGCCGCCGAGCTTCTTGATGATCTTGGTCTGGGCCGCACCACCGACGCGCGAGACCGACAGGCCGGCGTTGATGGCCGGGCGTATGCCGGAATTGAACAGGTCGGTCTCCAGGAAGATCTGGCCGTCGGTAATCGAGATCACATTGGTCGGCACGAAGGCCGAAACGTCACCGGCCTGGGTCTCGATGATCGGCAGCGCGGTCAGCGAGCCGGTCTTGCCCGTAACCTCGCCGTCGGTGGCCTTCTCGACATAGTCGGCGTTGACCCGCGAGGCCCGCTCGAGCAGGCGCGAATGCAGATAGAACACGTCACCCGGGTAGGCTTCGCGCCCCGGTGGACGTTTGAGCAGCAGGGAAACCTGACGATAGGCCCAGGCCTGCTTGGTCAGATCGTCATAAACAATGAGCGCGTCTTCGCCGCGATCACGGAAGTATTCGCCCATGGAGCAGCCGGCGTAAGGCGCGATGTACTGCATGGCCGCCGAATCGGATGCGTTGGCGGCGACCACGATGGTGTGCTCCATGGCACCGTGCTCTTCGAGCTTGGCCACCACCTGCGCCACCGACGACGCCTTCTGGCCGACGGCAACGTAGATGCACTTGATGCCGGTGCCCTTCTGGTTGATGATCGCGTCGATCGCAACGGCGGTCTTGCCCGTTTGCCTGTCACCGATGATCAACTCGCGCTGGCCGCGTCCGACGGGCACCATCGCGTCGATCGACTTCAGTCCGGTCTGCACCGGCTGAGAAACCGATTGACGAGTGATCACGCCGGGCGCAATCTTTTCGATCGGCTCCGAACCCTGCGCGTCCAGCGGCCCGGCGCCGTCTATCGGGGCGCCCAGCGCATTGACCACGCGGCCAAGCAGGCCTTCGCCGACCGGCACCTGCAGGATTTTGCCGGTGCAGCGCGCGGTATCGCCTTCGCTGAGGTGCTCGTAGTCGCCGATGATGACGATACCCACCGAGTCGCGCTCGAGGTTCAGCGCCAGACCGTAGGTGTCGCCGGGGAATTCGATCATTTCACCCTGCATGGCGTCGGCCAGCCCGTGAACGCGGCAGATGCCGTCGGACACGCTGACGATGGTGCCCTCGGTGCGGGCCTCCGAGACGACGTCGAACTGCTCGACGCGCTTGCGGATCAGTTCGCTGATTTCAGTCGGATTGAGTGTCTGCTGCATGGCTTGATTACTCGTTTGTTCGGTTGCGTAATTGCAATTTCAATGCGCAATTTGATTGCGATTTGCTTATATGAATTCGTCGCTGGTCGGTGAGCCGTCTACTTGACCAACTGCCGTCCGAGCTGCTCCAGGCGACCGCGCACGCTGGCGTCGATGACCTTGTCGCCGGCGCGCACCACAAGCCCGCCGATCAGGTCGGCGTCCACGCCGGTTTCCATTTCTATTTCGGTGCCGAACTTCTCGCGCAGCCGCACGGCCAGCTTTTCAATCTGGTCGGGCGCCATCTCCACGGCCGACGTTACGCTGACCTTCAGGCGCTGCTCGCTGGCCCGGCGCAGCGTCTCGAACTGCACGGTAATTTCCGGCAGAAGCGGCAGACGGCGGTAGTGCATCAGCACCGTGAGGAAGCTCTTGAAGGCACGATCGGCATTACGATTGTCATTACCAGCGTCATTACCAGCGTCATTACGATTGGCATTACCAGCGTCACTACCAGCGTCATTTCGATCGGAAGTGTCATCAGCCGGCTCGCCGAGCACTTCCGCCAATAAATCCTGCAGCCGGCTGTCGTCGACGTTCGGATGACCGATGACACGCTTCATCGCTTCGGTTTCCACGGCTTCGGAGACCCTGGCTAGCGATGCGCTCCACGACTCGACGGTGCCAGCCTGATCTGCCAGGCTGAACGCCGCCCGTGCGTAGGGTCGTGCCAGTGTGGTTTCGGCGAGCATGGTCGTCTAGAGCTCCGCAGCCAGCTTGTCGAGAAGCTTGCGGTGACGCTCGGCATCGAGTTCCTGCTCGATGACCCGCTCGGCACCGCTGATCGTGAGTTCGGCCATTTTCTCGCGCAGGGCTTCGCGGGCCTGATTGGTGGCCAGCTTGATATCGGCTTCGGCAGCCGCTACCTGGCGGTCGCGCTCGGCGATCGCCTCCTGCTTGGCCTGCTCGACGATCTCGTTGCTGCGCTTGCCGGCCTGATCGATAATCTCGCCGGACTTGGCACGGGCCTCACGGATAATCTGCTCGGCCTCGGCCTCGGCCTTTTCCAGCGCCTTTTCGGCCTCGTCGGAT